>JBDUED010000007.1:0-38883 GCA_040002595.1 Dokdonella sp.
GCTGGTCGGCGCGCTGCTGCCGCTCGTGTGGCGTCCCCTGGTGGCCCGGCTCTCCACTCAAGCGATAGAGCCGAGTTACCTGCCGGCGCTCGAGGCCTCCCGAGAGCGGATTGCCTTCCGGCCCGGGCCGATTGACGACCTGAAGCGAGCTGCCCTGTTGCCACCCTGATGGCAGGAGCCATGCTGATTACGGGCGGTCTATTGCGCCTCGGCACCTTGGTCAAATACATGCCGCAGCCGGTCATCACGGGCTTCACCGCCGGGATCGCGGTGAGCATCTTCAGCAGCCAGATCAAGGATCTGCTGGGCCTCGATATCGCCACGGTACCGGCTGATTTTTTCGGCCGCTGGAAGGCTTACGGCGCACACATCGGCAGTGTCAATCCTGCCGCCGCGCTGCTCGCCTTGGCGACCCTCCTTCTGCTCATCGCGTTACGCCGCTGGCGCCCGAACTGGCCGGCGTTCCTCATCGCCGTAGCGGTCGCGTCGATTGCTACCTTGCTGCTGAAGTTGCCGGTGGAGACAATTGTCTCGCACTTCGGTCCGATCCCGCGCGAACTGCCGTTGCCGCATTTACCGTCGTTCGATATTGCGCGATTGCATGAGCTCCTGCCGAGTGCTTTCACGATCGCGTTCCTCGGCGGGGTCGAATCGCTGCTGTCGGCGGTGGTTTCCGATGGCATGACTGGTGGGCGCCATCGCTCCAATTGCGAACTCGTCGCGCAGGGTGTAGCGAACACTGCATCGGCTCTGATTGGCGGACTGCCCGCCACCGGCGCCATCGTACGCACCGCAACGAATGTGCGCGCCGGGGCCCGCACGCCGGTTGCCGGCATGGCGCACGCATTGTTTATCCTGCTCTTCGTGCTGGTCGCAGCGCCGCTTGCCAACCAGGTCCCGCTCCCCGCAATGGCGGCGTTATTGTTGCTGGTTGCGTGGAACATGAGCGAGATCGATCGTATCCGACAGCTTCTGCGCTCACCGCTCGGCGATCGTATCGTGTTGATCGTGACCTTCGCACTGACAGTGATGTTCGACCTCACCCTGGCGGTCGAAGTGGGCGTGGTACTCGCGGCGTTCCTCTTCATGTATCGCATGAGCGAGATGGTTTCGGTGGAATCGCATGGGGATTGGCTCGACGGCGACGAAGATGATCTCGGCCGCGCGCGCAGTCCAGACGAGCGTGCCGCGCTGCCCAAGGACGTCGAAGCGTATCGCGTGTCGGGGCCGCTGTTTTTCGCGGTCGCCAACCGCATCGATGACGTGCTGCGCGCGTTTGGGCGGCCACCGCGTGTATTCATTCTGCGCCTGCGCCAGGTGCCGCTGATCGATGCATCGGGGGCGACTGCGATCGGCAATGTGGTCGAGCGCTGCCGCCGTCAGCACATTGCCTTGATCTTCACGGGACTGCAGCCGCAGCCGGCGCGCATTCTCGCCGACATGGGTATCGTCGCGGATGGGGCAACCCTGCGCTTCGCCGATGATTTCGCGCAGGCGATTGCGATGGCGTCGGCGTCGCATCCGAGCGACGCGCCCGCCTGACCCGAAAGGTCGGTCTCACGTAATCTTGCCAATTGCGCCGGCTAGCCCCACGTGGTGGACTCCGCCGTCCGCCCGTGCTCGCGCACGCGGTACACGTCGTCGACAATCAAAGAATGTCCGAATTGCAATCCCTGCTTGCTTCGCTTGAGGACGTCATGGCGCGCGATTTCGCTCGTCTGCTGTCACGCTGGCGGCGCCTCGCGGCGGCGAAATCCGCCCCACCCGCGGCCGAGGTCGATGCGTTGCGCAACGCGGTCGCCGTGTCCGCCGCACGTCGCGCGCGGCGCGCGACATGTGTGCCGGCGATCAAGGTCGACGAATCGCTGCCGATCGCGGCGCGCGCGGACGAGATCATCGAACTGATCCGCAAACACCAGGTTATCGTGCTGGCGGGGGAGACTGGCTCGGGAAAAACCACGCAGTTGCCAAAATTGTGTCTCGCAGCCGGGCGCGGCGTTGCCGGACTCATCGGCTGCACGCAGCCGCGCCGCATTGCTGCACGCAGCGTCGCGCGCCGGGTTGCGAGCGAGCTTGGCAGTGAGGTCGGCAAGCTGGTGGGATTCCAGGTGCGCTTCACCGATCAGGTCAGCGAAGAATCGCTGATCAAGTTCATGACCGACGGCATCCTGCTTGCCGAGACGCAGAGCGATCCCTGGCTCAACGCCTACGACACGATCATCCTCGACGAGGCGCATGAGCGCAGCCTCAACATCGATTTCCTGCTCGGCTACCTGAAGCGCCTGCTGGTCAAGCGTCGCGATCTGAAACTCATCGTCACGTCGGCGACGATCGACACCGCGCGTTTCGCCAAGCATTTCGGCGATGCACCGGTGGTCGAAGTGGAGGGACGCACGTATCCGGTCGAGGTGTGTTGGCGACCCGCACCCGAGCGCGGGGAAGCAAGTCTGACCGAACAAATCGTCGCAGTGATCGAAGAGATCACCCACGCAGACCCACGCGGCGACGTGCTGATCTTCCTGCCGGGTGAACGCGAGATCCGCGACACGCATCTGGCCTTGTCGCGGCGAAAGTACCGCGAAACCGAAGTACTGGCGTTGTACGCGCGGTTGTCGGCAGTCGAGCAGGATCGGGTATTCAAGCCGGGTATCCAGCGACGCATCGTGCTGGCGACGAATGTCGCTGAAACTTCATTGACCGTTCCGCGCATCCGCTACGTGGTCGACACGGGCACGGCGCGTGTCAAGCGCTACAGCCCGCGCAACCAGCTTGATCGCCTGCACATCGAATCGATCTCGCAAGCTGCCGCGGACCAGCGCAAGGGACGCTGCGGACGCGTCGCTGCCGGCATGTGTTTCCGCCTGTATGCGGAGGACGATTTTGCCCAGCGCGCGCGCTACACGGAGCCGGAAATCCTGCGCTCGTCGCTGGCGGGCGTGATCCTGCGCATGCTTGCACTCAAACTTGGCGATCCGGAAGATTTCCCGTTCGTGGATCCGCCGACCGAACGCGCTATCGCGGATGGCTATCGGCGTCTTGCCGAACTCGGCGCAGTGGATGAGCACAAGCGCCTGACGCAGAGTGGTCGCACGTTGGCGAAACTGCCGATTGACGTTGCACTCGGACGCATGCTGGTCGAAGCCACTCGGCTGGGCGTATTGCGCGAGCTGCTGATACTCGCGGCGTTCCTCAGCATCCAGGATCCACGTGAACGTCCGGCCGATGCGCGCGCGCAGGCTGACGCCGCGCACGCGCAGTTCGCTGATCCGAAATCTGATTTCATCGGCGTGCTGAAACTGTGGGCCGCGTACTCCACCGCGCACGAGGATTTTACCCAGTCGAAACTGCGCGACTGGTGTCACGCGCATTTCCTGTCCTTCATGCGCATGCGTGAATGGCGCGAGCTGCATCGCCAGCTCTTGCTGACGGTCGATGATCTGGGTTGGTCTCTTTCCCCACTTCCCGTCGCACAGGGCGCTGGGGAAATTGCCTATGCGCGCGCGGGCAAATCTCAAAACTATTCCCGGTCGGACCCGCCGCTTCAAGAGGAGGACTTCAAAACCACGCACTACGAGGCTATCCATCGTTGCCTGCTCTCAGGCTGGCCGACGCAGGTCGGACTCAAGGACGAGCGCGGCCAATACCGCGGCACGCGCGAGCGCAGGTTCGCGATCTTTCCTGGGTCGGCGCTGGCCAAGTCGCCGCCGCAATGGCTGCTTGCGGGACAAATTCTCGATGTGCAAAAGGTCTATGCGCTGCAGTGCGCGCGCATCGAACCGGCGTGGATCGAACAGCAGGCAGCGCATCTGGTCAAGCGCAACTGGCGCGACGCACACTGGTCGCGCAAGCGCGGCGCGGTGGTCGCGTTCGAGCAGGTCACGTTGTTCGGTCTCACCCTGGTTGAAAAGCGCACGGTGCAGTTTGGTGTGCAGGATCCATGCGCGGCGCATGCGATCTTCCTGGTCGAAGCACTCGCGCGAGGCGAGATTGATGTGCGAGCGGATTTCCTGCGCGCCAATCTGCGTGTGCTCGCCGAGGCGCGCGAAATCGAGGCCAAACGCCGACGCAGCGGTCTGCTTCGCACCGATCAACAACTCGCGACATTTTTCGAAGACAAATTGCCGCCCGAGATCCACACCGCCGTCGCGCTGGACGCTTGGTATCGCAAGGCTACGCCCGCCGAACAAGCGGCCTTGCACTGGTCACTGGGGGACGTGCTTGGAAATTCGCCAGGTGTGGGCGTACATGATTTTCCCGCGGAATTCGACATGGCCGGTCACGCATTGCGCCTGTCCTATCGCTTTGTTCCAGGCGACGCGGCCGACGGCGTGACGGTGCTGGTTCCGCTGGCGTGGGTCAATGCGATACCCGCCTCGCGTTGCGAATGGCTCGTGCCGGGTCTGCTGGCCGAGAAAGTCGCCGAATCGATTCGCGCTTTGCCCAAATCGTTGCGCCGCAACTTCGTGCCGGCGCCGGATTTCGCACGCGCCTTTGTGCAAGCGGAGATGCCGCGTGACGAGTCGCTGTTCGTCGTGCTGGCCCGTTACCTGCAACGCGTGACCGGCGTAGCGATCGCTGCTGCGGACTTTTCCAGTGTCGAATTACCCGCGCATCTGTTGATGAACTTCAAGGTACATGACGAGGTGGGCGCGACCTTGGTCGAAGGCCGCGATCTGGCCGCGATCCAGGGGCAATGGACCGACGCGGCGCGCGCCGCGTTCTCGCAGCGTGCTGCCCTCGACTTCACCCGCGAGGAGATCGATGCGTTCGACTTCGAGGAGATTCCCGCCAGCATTGTTTCAAGTGCGGGCCTGACCGCATTCCCGGCGCTCGTCGATCTGGGCGAAAGCGTCGCGCTGCGCGTTTTCGAGCGCCATGACGAGGCCGTTGTGGAACATCGCCTCGGCGTCGAACGCCTGCTGCGACGCGCGCTCGCCGACAAACTCAAGCAGGCGCGTCGGCAGTTACCCCTGGACAATGCGCTGATGTTGAAGAGTGCGGCCATGGATGGACGCTTTCTGACTTCCGAGATAAAGGGCGAGCGCGTGGCGAAGTCCGCGCCGGGCAGAGCCGATGCGTTGCGCGGCGACCTCGTCGAGGCTGCCTTGCGCGAACGCTTCGATGCGCAAGCCATGGATATTCGCAATCATGCGGCGTTCGAACACGCGAAAGAGGTGATCGCGCGCGATCTATTTCCGGCGGCGGTCGAACGCCTTGCTGTCGCGGAGATGATCATTGCCGGTTACGCAGAGTTGCGCCCGCTGCTCGAACCGCCATTGCTGGGATTTGCGCGCGCGAACTACGACGACCTGCGCGAGCAGCTCGATGAATTGCTCGCGCCAGGGTTTTTGCGGGATGTGGAGAAATCCCGTCTTGCACAATTCCCGCGTTACCTGCACGCGATGCGTCTGCGCGCAATGCGCCTGCGTCAGGATCCCGCGCGTGATCAGGCTCGCATGCTCGGAATGCAAGGTTATTGGCGCGAGTACCTGAAGCTGCGCGCGGAACACGGTGGCGACACGGCAGAGTTGTCGCAATTGCGCTGGCTGATCGAGGAATTGCGCGTATCGACATTCGCGCAGGAACTGCGCACAGCCGAATCGGTATCGCCAAAGCGAATTGCCGGGCTGATCAATGCATTGCGTTCGTAAGTCTGGACGCGCGAAGTGGCCGGCTGGCCAGATGTTCGCAGGTGAAAGGGAAGTGCCAGCCGCGCCTTGCGCGTGCGACCTGCGTGTCTCTATTTCGGCCGGTGGTTACGGTTTCAGCGCAGATCCGCGTGCTGCACGCGATGAACGCATCCCGCGCCTAATTGATGCGCATCACTTGATGCGCTGGACGCGCACATTGCAACCGCAGCCATCAACGTACATCAGCCAGCTACCGAGCAGCATCGGCTTTATCTTCACCGCTGGATTGGAAATCTTGCCGGTGTCAAGCACACCCGATTCGGCTTGCTGCCATTGCTGACCATTGTCCAGCGTGAACACCGTGTGGCCGCGCCATCCGCTGAAAACGCCGACAATATGCTGTTCGATCACCGGTCGATCCGCGTCTGCGCCATAAAACACCGGTGCGCCACTGCTGGTGACGTACTTGACCGTGGCTCCGCCATGCGCGTCCAGCCACGTATTTAGCTGGTTGAGTTCCTGGGGTGACAGCTTGTCGAGGCCAGCAGCATGAAAGTCGGCCTGCGACATGCGTTCCTCCAGCGTGGAGGATTGCGATTGGGCGCTGGCGACAGAAGCGGCGGCAAGCAGGATCAGGGCAAGACTCGAAATCGGGCGCATAGGCTTTTGGTTGGCGGGTTCGCACTTGTGTGACTGCGACCGCAAAATTCCTTGTCTGAACACGATGTTAACACGTGCAAGGAGGCGCGCGAGTCGGTAGAATGCAACGAGTTTGAGTGTAGCACGAGCCATCCGGCCAACGTCGTATGGGGCCTTGTGCGAGCGAGCAAAGCGATTTATGGTTCGTACAGCCACCAAGTTCGTTTAAAAATGTTACGCAAGATCATGAAACAACGCTGTTTTGCCAAGGCCAGAGTATCGAAAAAATGTCGTTAATTGAAAAAATCGTGGGTTGTGTCCTCGGCAGTGCCGTGGTCTCCATTTCCCTTGTCCCGGCTGCCCAAGCGGCCGCCAACCTCGCGATCAATGATGAAACTCAGCTTGTCGTGCAAACGCCGCAGGGTTTCTCGTATGTCTCCGCCGGTTCGTCCAGCGTATTGAATGTGCAGACCGACGGTTTCGTGTTCTGCGCGAATGTCTATCCCGATCTGCCACCCACTACGACCGCGGTGACGTTTGCACCGTCGCACACGCGCTGGACATTGCCGACGGCTATTGACGTGCAATCGATCACCTATGCCAGTGGCGTTTTGCGCGTCAACAAGGCGCTCAGTGGCCTGTCGACAGAATCCACCCTGGTTTGCCAGACGCGCGGCGCGCAAGGCGACATCAGTCGTCCGTTCAGCGCCTACAGCGAGTGGCTGTTCCGCGATGGCATGGAGTCGCAGTTGTCGGCTGCCGTGCAGTACGCCAACATGGTCAACTGGGTGCCGCCGGCCGGTTTCAGTTGGGCCCAGACCGGGGCCTGGAGCCAGGTTCCGACCGACGCCTGCAACTTTGATCGGACCAGCGCGGATATGCCGCTCGTTCCAGAAAATTCCCTGTGTGCCGCCGCGACCGGCGTCGGTACCAACGGTACGCGTTCGGCAACGATGTGGACCCAGATCAGCGGCAGCAGCTTCATCTACCTGGCGCGCATCGATGGTCGTCTGGGAGCGCAAGTGCTCGGGCCAAACGCCAACTTTCAGGTTACAGATTGGTCGAATCAGCAAGTGCAAAGTTCGACCAATAGCGTGGATACCGCCATAGGGGATGGCTTCGATTCCACCTATTTGTCGGCGGGCGGCAGTTATTGCCTGCTTACTAATTTGCCGACGACCTTGACGCCCACCGTCTGCAGCGGTGCCCCTGTGAGCGGAACGCTCAATGGGCTGCTGAAGACCAAATTCACCCTCAGCTTGTCTTTTCCGGTTGCCCCGGCGACGTCGTTCTATGTAGCGGTAGTGCGTCCCATAATTGGCGTGGCACCCACTACGCCCGTCGCGGCCATCGCGGTCATGGCCGACCCGGGTACGGTTCGCCACGATGCGGGCGATTCATTCACCGGCGATGACGTCGTGTTCGGTTTCCCCACGTCGGCCGGCACCTTCCCCTGGATGAGCAACTGAGTCATCCGATATCCGTTTGAAAGGTTGCCGCCGCGCAGTGTGGCGGCAACCTTGCATGTTGCTCATCGTCTGCTCGATCCGAGCAGGACAGGAGACCGACGTGCACGGTGTCAACTCCGACTCTTGCGCCGCTTGCCGTGATCGTTACTGCCGAAGATGCGTCCACGCGCGTTGACATCGTTGCTGCCGCACTGCGCCTCGCAGCGGAAGCTGCAACGATCGCCGGAATGCAGTTGGCGTGGAAAAAAATCGGACCGGATCTCCAGGCGACGCTTGAGCTGATTGGCGACCTTGGTGTTGGCGCCGACGCACAGGCGGCCTGCGTGTTGCATATCGCGTGCCTGCACGGAGTCATGGTCGATCCCGCGGAGCTTGCGCGATTTCCGTCAGATGTCGGCGTATTGCTTGAAGGCCAGCATGCCGCCGAGCGGGTCTGGTCGCTGTACGCGGCACACGGCAGCGCTGGAACGGAAGGGCTGCGACGCCTGCTGCTCGCGATCATCCGCGACATCCGCGTGGTTTTCATTTTGCTTGCGCGCCAGCTCGTGCGCATGCGCGCCGCGGCGAACGCGCCACCCGCCGAACAACGCGCGCTGGCCCAACTGAGTGCTGACATCCATGCGCCGCTCGCCAATCGGCTCGGCATCTGGCAAGTAAAATGGGAACTGGAAGATCTGGCGTTCCGCTATCTTCATCCGGAGGTTTACAGGCGCATCGCGCAGTTGCTCGACGAACGCCGCGGCGGCCGCGAAGCCTGGATCGAGAACGCGAAATGCCAGCTCGGCGACGCGCTGGCAAAAGCCGGCATCAAGGCGGACATCGACGGTCGCCCGAAACACATCTATTCGATCTGGCGCAAGATGCAACGCAAGGGTTTGGAGTTTTCAGAACTCTACGACGTGCGCGCATTGCGCGTGCTGGTCGACAATCTTGGCGATTGCTATGCCGCACTTGGCGTCGTGCACACGCTGTGGCCGTACGTCCCGGGCGAGTTCGACGATTACATTGCCAGCCCCAAGGGCAATCATTACCAGTCGCTGCACACGGCGGTCGTCGGACCCGATGGCAAGACGCTTGAAGTGCAGATCCGTTCGCACGAGATGCACCGTCACGCGGAACTCGGTGTTGCCGCCCATTGGCGCTACAAGGAAGGCGGCGGGGCGGACGCGAGTTTCGAGCGCAAGATCGCCTGGATGCGCCAGTTGCTCGAAAGCCGCGACGCACGCGATGATGATGCCGCGCTGCTGGCCGGCTTCCGCACGGAAGTCGTTGAAGACCGCATTTACCTGCTGACACCCAAAGGCGAGGTCATCGATCTTCCGCGCGGCGCGACCGTGCTTGATTTTGCCTACGCGATCCACACCGATGTCGGTCATCGTTGCCGCGGCGCCAAGGTCAACGGACGCATCGTGCCGCTCGCGTTCCTGCCGGTCAGTGGCGATCGGGTCGAGATTCTCACCGGCAAGATACTGGAGCCTCGGCGCGACTGGTTGTCCGCGCAGCATGGTTTCCTCACCACGCATCGGGCGCGCGAGAAGGTACGCGCGTGGTTCAAGCGCATCGACCTCGCACAAAACCTCGTTGCGGGACGTGCGCTGTTCGAGCGTGAACTCAAAAGGCTGGCCTTCTCCAACGCAAATCTCGATGGCTTGCCCGAGCGTTTCGGACTCAAGAGTCAGGACGAACTCTACGAAGCGCTCGCGCTCGGCGACGTCAGCGGCGGCCAGATTGCGCGCGCGCTACATGAGCTGACCGCGCCGCCCGAGGTGCAGGCCACGCTGCCGACGATGGCGCCTGCAGCGCGTGCGAACAGCAACGATGGTGCGATCGTCATCGAAGGTATCGGCAATCTGCTGACCCAGCTTGCGCGCTGCTGTCAGGCACTCCCGGGCGATCGGGTCGCCGGCTACATCACGCGTGGTCGCGGCGTTTCGGTGCATCGCATCGATTGCGCCCAACTGGTCAGCCTGCGCGGGCGCGAACCGGAGCGGGTGATAGCGGTCGAATGGGGCACGCACGGCAAACAAGCCTATGTCGTCGATATCCTGGTGCGCGGTTATGACCGCAAATGGCTGCACAAGGACGTAAGCAACGTGATCGCGAGCGCCAGCGCGCAGGTGATCGCACTCAACGCAAAGCTGGATGCGCGCAAGGGCGTTGCCCAGATGAACTATGCCTTGCGGGTCAATGATTTCGGCCAGTTAAGCGGGCTGCTTGCACAATTGCTGGCGGTGCCCAACGTGATCGAGGCGCGGCGCGTAACATGAATGAATGCAGCGACAGCGCGCTGCATGGCAGTGCGCTTGTTGCGCGTACGCCTTACTCTTTGCGCCTTGATTCCTTCCGCTGCATGACTTAAGGCGAACCCTTGATCGAGATACCCGGTTACCGTGTGTTGCGCCAACTTGGCCGCGCCGGCGTGGCGACTGTCTACCTGGCAGTGCAAAAATCCGATGCACGCGAGGTTGCATTGAAAGTCATCTCGCCGGCATCGCTGGCAGACCCGAAATCCAGTGAAGTGTTTCTGCGCCACGCGCAAATCGCCGCGCGCCTGCATCATCGCCATATCGTCGACATCCACGATTTCGGCCGTACCCGCGAACATCGTTTCATCGCAATGGAATACCTCAGCGGCGGCCCGGTGCTGGCCCGCGATGGCAGCGTGCGAGCGCCCGCCTTCGCATTGCGCGTCACGCGTGAGATCGCCAGTGCGCTCAGCTACGCGCGGGAAAAAGGCTTCGTCCACTGCGGTATTAACCCGGACAGTATCCTGCTGCGTGGCGATGAGTCCGCGGTGCTTACCGACGTGGGAATCACGCGCATGCTGGATGGCGCACCGGCCGATACGGATGCCGACGCAGTTGTCGGCGCGTCGCATGACATGAATTTCGAACAGACACGCAGCACACCGATCGATGACCACGCCGATCTCCACTGTCTCGGCATGGTGCTGTACGAGATGCTCGTCGGCTACGAGCCGAACCACGCGGGCGCTTCGCTGGCGATCGAAAGCATGCACACCACGCAACCGATCCCGATCCTGCCCGCGCGGCTGCGCGCACTGCAGCCGTTGCTCAACCGGCTGCTGGCCACGCGGCCCGAGGAGCGTTTCCAGAGCGGCAACGATGTCGCCTACGCGATCAGCGAGATCGAGAGTCAGATGATGGACGGTGCCTTGCCGGAACTTGTCCTTGCGCCGATGCGAACGCGGCGCGATCCGCTATCGGTGGATACACTGAGCGGCTCGAGCGCGACGACGGTTCCGGCGCTACTCGGCGCGATGGGGTCGCCCGCGCCGCGTGGAAACGAACGCTCGGAACCCAATCTTGGCCGTCTGGACGAGATGGTCGCAGTGCTCGACGATGAGGTGATGCGCGCCGATCGCGCAACACCGGCCACGAGGGATTCGCGCAAGCGCGGCTCTTATCGGAAGGTTGTTGTGTTCGCTTTGCTGGTTCTGCTTGCGGTCGGCGTGTTTGCCGCCTGGAAAAATCAGGACCCGTTGCGACGCCTGTTGCCGCGCACCGAATTCAACGACACCTTGTCGCGGGCACAACGCGCGCTCGATGCCGGCCGGTTGACCGGCACGCAAGGCGACAGCGCGCGCGAGTTGTTCCTCGCCGCGCGCGCGCAGGATCCAGACAACGATGTCGCACGGCGCGGCATCGACAAGGTGGGACACGCGTTGCTCGAGCGCGCCCAGCAGGCGCTGGCTCGCAACGATCTGGCCGACGCGCGCCAATCGGTGGATGCTGCCCGTGAATTGCTGGGCGGTGGCCTTGAAGTCGATCGCATGGATCAGCAGCTCCGGCAGGGCGAAACGCGCGAGAGCGAAACCGGCCAACTGCTCGCGCAAGCCGACAGCGCGCTAGCCGCCGGGCGCGTGTTGGGGGAGGCTGGCGCCGCTGCGCTCTATCAGCGCGCGCTTGACGGGGACAAGGACAACTCGCTCGCACGGGCGGGTTTGCGCAAGTCGGCCGCTGCGCTGGCCGCGCAGGCACGTGACGCGCTGGCGACTAAGGATCCCGCCAAAGCCGCTGCGCTCGCGGACGACATCACGCGCATTGCGCCCAAATATCCCGGTTTGCCCGAGCTGCACGGACGCGTCGCCCAAGGCCGCGATGCCGCACGCGTGGCGTTTGATGCGACACTCGATCAAGCCGAAGCGCGCGTGCGCGCGGGCGACCTGGCCGGCAGCGGCGACTCAGCGCTCGGCCTGTTTCGCAGCGTGCTGCAACATGATCCGGCGAATGCGCGCGCGAAGGAGGGATTGCGACGCGTCGCGCAGGCATTTGTCGTGCAGGCCAACGCAGCAATCGACGACAGCAATGCAGAGGTGGCCGACAAATTGCTCGCGTCGGCAGCGGAACTGGCTCCGCATTCGCCTGATCTGCAGGCGGCGCGAGCCGACCTGCGTGAGCTTCGCGAGCGTCTCGACATTGGCGCGCAACGCGCCGTGATCACGCCGGCCGAGAATGCTCACGTTCACCGGCTTATCGACGAAGCGCAAGCCGCTGTTGCGGCAGGCCATCTCATCGTGCCGCCAGGCGACAGCGCTTACGATAAATATCGCGCTGCGCTGGCGATCAACGGCAATTCCACGGAAGCACTCGATGGACTCGCACGCCTGCCTGCGCGGGCAAAGGAATTATTCGCGCAGACGATGGCCGATGGCGCACCGCAGCGCGCCCGCGCGCTGCTTGATGCCGTGCGCCAAGTCGCGCCAGATGACCCGGCCGTACCCTTGTTGACACGGAGATTGGCCAACGCATTTCTCGACCAGGCCGACGCGCGCATTGGTGAGGGTCGCCCGGCGGACGCCGTGCGTGCGTTGAAGGCGGCGCGCGAACTCAGCCCGGACGATCCACGCATTGCACCGCTGGAAATACGCTTGCAGACGATGGTGGAAGGGCGCAGATAAGCCAAGTCCGCAATCCACCTTGTTCCATCCAATCGAACCGATGCATGACGGCGTCGTCTTGCAGCGACTTTTTAAGGTCCGAGCAGCGCGTTCACCGCGGTGCGTGCCGACCCAAACGAGAAATGGTTTTCGACATTGGCCAGTCCGTGCGCCGACAGGCGGTTCCACAGGCTTTCGTCGCGATACAGGCGAACCACTGCGGTGGCAAACGCATCGGCATCGTCTGCGACCAGCACCTCGTCGCCGGCGTGCACGTGCATGCCCTCAACGGCAATCGGCGTGCCCACCACCGGCAAGCCGTAGCTCATCGCCATGTTCACCTTGCCCTTGACGCCTGCGCCGTACCGCAGCGGTGCGACCGAGATGCGGCAACCGTCCATGAACGGCGCGATGTCCTCGATGAAACCGTGCACGATCACCTGATCGTCGCCGAGTGCGCGAATTGCATCGGGTACCTTGCTGCCGATCACGTGGAAGCGCACCTGAGCCAGCTCTGCGCGCACGCGCGGGAAAATTTCGTTGACGAACCAGATCACTGCGTCCGTGTTGGGCGGATGCTGAAAGCCACCGACGAAGACCAGGTCGCGACGTTCGCCGAAAGCGACGCGACAACCGTGGACTTCGTGCACCGTCGACAACACCTCAACCCGTGCACCCGGCGCATCTTCTGCAAGCAAGTCACGTTCGGCGCTGCTGACGACCAGGGTCACGTCGCATTCGCGAATCACTTTCAGTTCCTGCGCACGCGTCGCTGCCGCATGGCGCACGAGCTCCGGGGTGCCGCACAGTTCGGCCGCGCGTTCTTCGCGCAGGTAGTGCAGGTCCACGGTATCGAAGGCGAGCGTCGCCTGCGGTGCATACAGCCGCACCAGGCCGACATAACTCATCGCGACGTAATGGCGTGACAACACGACAAGATCGAACTCGTGCCCGCGCTCGCGAAAAAATCTGACTGGATCGGCCGCGTACGGGGTGTGCAAGGCTTCGACACCCAGTTCCTGCAACGCTTGCGTGTAATGTTCGACAAACGCGCGATTCTCGGGCAGGAAACTGACTTGAGCGCCCTGATCGATAAACACGCGCATCAGGTTGACCATGCGCAACGAGCCGGCATCGTGATCTGGCGTCGGCGTGGTCGCATCGACGATCAACACGCGCTTGCTGGCGCGATGTGTGGCTGCGCGAGGGATCGCCGTACCCGGTGCTGGCTGGGACACAAGTGCGTCCTTCCACTTGTCCCGAAATTTTTCGCGGTTGACGACCTGATAGCGCTTGGTGCCGCTGCTGGTATCGGTGCCCGAGGTGATGCCCTCGAAATGCACGATGGTCGCGGCGGGTTCGTAGTAGACCTTGAGGCCGGCGGCGCGTACCGCGAACGCCAGATCGGTGTCCTCGTAGTAGGCTGGCGCATAGCGCGTGTCGAATGCGCCCAGACGTGCGAACAGTTCGCGGCGCAAGACAATCGCCGCTCCGGAGCAGTAGTCGACTTCGCGTCGGAATGTGTAGCGTGAATCGTGCGGGTCTTCAAAGCGTCCGACATTCCAGCCCGAGCCGTCGTTGAAAACGATGCCGCCCGCTTCCTGCAGGCGGCCATCCGGGTAGACCAGTTTGGCGCCGACCAGACCTGCATTGGGCGCTTGCTCGAGACAGCGTACCAACGCATCCAGCCATCCACGGGTGACGAGGGTGTCGTTGTTGAGAAACAGCAGATATTCGCCGCGCGCGACCTCGGCGCCTGCATTGCACGATCCGATGAACCCCAGATTATGCGCATTGCGCAGAATTCGTACGCCGGCGATGTCGGCAAGACGTTGTGGCGTGGCGTCGCTGGATCCGTCGTCAACCACGATGACCTCGAACGCGATTGTGCTGGCGTGTTCGGCGATCGAGCGCAGACATGCCCCGGTGTAGGCGATCTTGTTGTAGACCGGAATCACGATGGATACACGAGGCGAGTCGCTGGTGGGCAGGGCGAATGGCGCGAAATCATCCGCGGGTGGCGCATAAATGGCGCGGGCGCCAGCGGGCCCCACGCCGCGCCATTCCTGTGCGATGCGTGCAAGGGTGCCGCCGATTCCGCGCTGCGCCAGGCTGCCGCGCAGGCGTCCGCGCAGCGCACGCAGCGCCGAGGTACGAAATGCAAGGCGCGTGCGCAGCTCGCGGGCGCGGGCGTTGGCACTGCGCAACGGGGCGGTCATCCGCCACGATGTGCTCGCCAGAATCTGCTCGTGGCGCGGCTTGATGTCCTGCAGCTCGGCGTCGAGCGCCTGCGCCCAGCGTGTGCGCTCGTCGAGTGCTCCGTGTACGACGGTCAATTGTTGGCGTGCGCCCATGAGTTCGCGATCCAGCGCATGACCCCACTCGCCGCGTTGCGCGCTTTCGCTGCGCGCAGTGTCCAGCTCGGCTTGCAGATGGTGTGCGTGTTGCCGCGCGTGATCGAGTGCCTGGACCACGCCTGCGCTTTGCAGGAAAGTGCCGTCGAGCGATGCGACCGGATAGCGCACGGGTGCGCGCTCGCCAAGTTGCAGGATGTCCGCGTACGCATCGGCCATCTGTCGCGGCGTCGTGGTCGTGCGCGTTGCCAGGGTTGCCCGCACGCGCTGCAAGGCTGCGCGGTCGTTTGCCAGCGCGCCCACGCACGCGACTACCGCGTCGGCATTTGCATCGGCAAGAAAACCGTCGACGTCGTCCTCGATGCGCTCGGCCAGCGCGCCAACGCGTGTCGCAATCACCGGCACGCCAAGGCTGCGCAGTTCTGACAAGGTGTAGCTGAAGGTTTCGGCGACCGTGGGCAGCATCAACGCAGCATCTGGCTGAATCTGCGCGAGCAGGTGCGGCAGATCGTCGCGGCGATAATCGAGCACGACATGCACGCCGCGCTGGCCGAAAAAATCGTGAGCGTCGGAACCGGCGCCGAGCAGGAACAGATCGGCGATATCGCGCAGCCGCGGCAGCGCCGCAAGCAAGAGGTCCGCGCCTTTGCCGCGACGAATCCGGCCTGGCACCAGCAGGCGCAGGCGCGTGCGTGGGGGGGGCGCCGCTATCTGCTGTGTTCCGTCCGGCCACGGTGCGAGTGCGTGTGGTACGACATGTTGCGGCAGATCTCGCAGCTGCGGCGCGAGGCGCAACTGGTTCGCCAGTGCGCTGCGGGTCGGTGCAATGAGGGTCGCGTTGGCGCGGCGCAAAGCACCGATGGTTGCATCGCGCAGACGTTTCCAGTGCGCCGGATCGCGGTTGGCAAATTCACCATCGTCGCCGGACGTGGCGAGATCGCGCGCGCGTTGCGCGTCGTCGAAGGCGAGTGCGGGATCGCCAAAATCACGATGCAGCGACGGCCACAGTGGATAGTGGTCATGCACGACAAAAAATGTCGGCAACCCGCTGCGCAAGGCGTCGAGGCTGTGCCCAATCAGCGAGGAGACGACGATCGCATCGACGCAGTAATCGCGAACGATGTCGACGAGCAGCTCGCGATACGTGTTGTCGCCGAACGCGCTGTCGGCAATTGGACGCGGTAGCGGAAAGCGGCGCAGCGGCGGTCCGGTCAAGGTTCCATCGTGCAGCTCCAGCCATTCGCCGTGCTGGCGCCGCGCAAAACTGCCGCGCGTGATCAGCACCAGATGATGGTCGTGATCATCTGCCGCTGAGAAATCGCGCACCCAGCGTTCCGCGCCGCCGCCCCAGCCATGCAGCACGTGCAACAGCACAGGTTTGCGATCGAGCCCCGGGCGCGCGGGAATGAAATCCATCAACAGTGCGGCGGCGACACGATCGCGCAGCGGATCGAGCGGGGAGGGCGGCAGCGGCTCGCGCGGATCGCGTTGCGCTAGCGCTGGGGTGCGGATGGCATTTTTACCCTCAACGTAGAGATGATCGAGCATCACCACGCGCAGGCCAGCGGCATCAAGGGCATCGCGATCGTGCAGGTGGTCGGCGCCCAGCTGCGCCAGGCGGGCGCCGTGCCAAGCCGAGCATCCCGCGAATGTGTTCGAGTGGAAAGATGGATCGTCGATGATGCGGCGATCTGAATACGCGAAACACAGGGCGTCGAGGCGCCGCGCATCGATCTCGTAACCCGCGTCTGGCGGCAGCGGTCGGCGCCAGACGCCGTCGAGCGCGAATGCACCGACGACATCGGGCTGGTCAAGCGCATGCAGCAACCGCTCGCAGGCAAGTTCGGGCAGATCAGAGTCGGCGCGTACGAGCACGAGGTGCTCGCCGGGAAAGCGCGCAGCGGCGGCGGCGAGGACCGCGCATGGATGCCACGCGTTGGCGACATCGGCGAGACGGTCCGCACCCGGCCATGCTTCGCTGGCTGCGCACTCGCCGAACAGGGCGACGTGCGCATGCGCGGGCAGGCGCGCGCGCAACGCGGCGAACTGCGTTGCATCCGGTTGCTCCGTCGCGTAGATGCAGACACGCAGCGGCAGTGCGCGCGTTGCAGTTCCGTTGCCGTCGGGCGATGGGGCGGCGAACGGGCTGGCGTGCATCGAGTCTCCGGAAACGTCCGCGATCGCCGGGGTGGCGGGTGAGCGATTATCGCCGATCCAGTTGGCGGCGCACGCGGCGGGTGTCTCGTCAGCCGCGACGCGGCGCCGCTACACTGTGCGGGCACCTGCCAAAATCGTCTGCTTGCCTGCCTTCATCGGAATATCCGCTTGGCCTTTCTTTCGAGCTCATTGAGCGCAGCGCATTTCGGCTGGCGCGTGTTGCGCATCCCGTTTCTTGTAGGCGTCGGCGTCGCGATCGGATTTCTCGCGCCCTACACGGTATATCTCCATCACGAAGTGCGCGATCGCTTCGACGACCTGTCGTGGCAGATTCCCAGCCGCGTCTACGCGAGGCCGTTGCAGTTGGCATCGGGCATGCCGATGAATGTCGAAGTGCTGGCGCTGGAACTTGCCGCCGCACGCTATACCGACGACGCGTCGGCGCGCACGCCGGGAACCTGGCATCGCGATGGCGCGCGCGTCACGATTTCTCGCCGCGCCTTCATTTATCTGGATGGACGCGAGCGCGAGAAACGCATTGCGTTCACGCTGGCCGATGGTCATGTTGCGGCATTGACGGACGCTGATTCCGGCGCGCCTCTGGTCCAGGCGCGGCTGGAACCGGCACGCATCGCGACGCTATACGGCGCGCTGCAGGAAGATCGTCGCTACGTGACGCTTGGCGAAATTCCGCCCTTGCTGCTCAGCGGCCTGCAGGCGGTGGAGGATCGTGATTTCAAGCATCATCACGGCATCAACTTAAGCTCTATTTTCCGCGCGGCGTGGGCGAATCTGATTGCAGGACACGTCGTGCAGGGCGGCTCGACCTTGACCCAGCAACTGGTCAAGAACCTGTTTCTCGATCGCGGCCAGACCTTTTCGCGCAAACTCAACGAAGCCTTGCTATCGCTGCTGATCGAGGCGCGCTACGACAAGCAGCGCATTCTCGAAGCCTACGTCAACGAAGTTTTTCTCGGCCAGCAGGGCGGCCAGGCCGTGCATGGATTTGCGGCGGCAAGCGAATTTTATTTCGGCCGCGAACTGCACACCTTGCGTCCGTCCGATATCGCGCTTCTGGTTGGCATGGTGCAGGGTCCGAGCCTCTACGATCCGCGCCGTTATCCGGATCGCGCGCTGGCGAGGCGCAATGTCGTGCTGGGCGAGTTTCGCGACACCGGCCTGATTGATGCGGCAACCTTTACAAGCTCAAGTGACCAGTCGATCGGCACCGCGGCGAATGCAACGCTGCCCCGCGATCGCTATCCAGCGTTTCTCGACTTGGTGCGCCGACAAATCCGTCAGGATTATCCGGACACCGAACTCAACAGCGCCGGCCTTGCCATCCACACAACGCTTGCACCATCCGTTCAGTCGCTTGGCGAGGATGCGATCGACAAGGCGCTGAATGCGCTCGGGAAGCGCGGCGAAGCCGTCGAGAGCGCTCTGGTCGTGACGGGCGCGCGTGACGGCGAAGTCGAAGCGGTGATCGGCAGTCGCGATGTTGATGCACCCGGATTCAACCGCGCGCTGGATGCGTTGCGCCCGATCGGCTCGCTGGTCAAACCCTTCGTCAATCTGGTTGCGCTCGCGCAGCCGCAGCGTTACTCGCTGGCGACCCTGCTCGACGACAGCACGGTCGACATGGCCCAGCCCGGGGGCGCACGTTGGCGCCCGGAAAACGACGATCATCAGACGCACGGACAAGTGTTGTTGATCGACGCGCTCGTAAATAGCTGGAACCTCGCAACGGTGCACCTGGGTTTGCGCATCGGCGTCGATCGCGTGCGCGGATTTCTGCAATCGTTCGGCCTCCGTCGCGAGATAAACCCCAATCCGTCGATGCTGCTGGGTGCGATCGATCTGAGTCCTTTCGATGTGGCACGGCTGTATCAATACCTCGCCGCCGACGGTCATGCGCTGCCGTTGCGCAGCGTCCGCGGCGTGCTCGATGCCAAAGGACGTCCACTCTCGCGTTATGCGGTGAAAGCGGGCGCCGGCGACTACACCACGGCGACGCGCCTGGTCACCACGGCGATGCAACAGGTTGCCATCAGCGGCACCGCGCACGCCATCAGCGACGCGGGTCTGGGCCATCTGCACGCCGCCGGCAAGACAGGCACCAGCGACACCCAGCGCGATTCGTGGTTTGCCGGGTTTACCGGCGATACGCTCGCCGTCGCGTGGGTCGGGCGCGATGACAACAAGCCGACCGGCCTGTTTGGCGCGACCGGCGGATTGCGCATCTGGATCGAACTGATGAAGCGTTTGCCCACGGCGCCATTGCGGGTGCCGCAGGACGGAATCGAGCGCGCATGGATCGCGCCGACGTCCGGCAAACGCACTGACGCGGCGTGTGCCGGCGCGCGCGAACTTTCGTTCGCCACCGGCTATGCACCAGGCGACGAGGAGTCGTGTCCGCTCGACCAGCTGCGTCAGTTTTTTGGTGGCGCGAAGGCCGATCCGGCACAGAAATAGTGAATTGGCCGACCGGCGCCTGCGAACGTGCGAAAATTGGTGATTGGCGCTCATCATCCCATTGCACATCGTCGACATGAAAAACACTGCCTTTCATATTTCCATCATCGCCGTCCTTGCGCTCGGAGGTTGCACGCAACCGAGCGTTCCGCCCACCGCGATCAAGCCAACCGCCGCCGTCGATCCGGTCGCTGCGGTGCGCGCAATTCGCGCCGCTGGCGACGGCCTCGATTCAGCGGTGCAAGTGCATCCGCTGCGTGATCCGGCTATTGAAGGTTTTCTCGCCAAGGCGCACGCGGCCGAAGCGGCGCACGATCTCGCCGCGGCCCTCGCTGCTGCGCAGAGCGGCCTGAAGCTGGCGCCGGATGCACCGGACATCCTGCAATATCTTGCCGAACTGAACATCGCGCGCAGTGACTGGCTGCAAGCCGATGCATTGGCGACCAGGAGTTTTGCGCTCGGCCCGAAAATCGGCAGCCTGTGCGCACGCAATTGGCAAACCGTGGTCGAGGCGCGCACTGCGATGAACGATGCCGCGACCGCCGCGCAAGCGCAGCAACGGTTGAAGGAATGTCGCGTGCCGCCACGGCTCAGGATGTGACGGGCGCAATTGCGACAATGCCGGCGGAAGCGATGCTCAAACACTGCAAGCCGCGCCATTCGCGTGGGAGCGCGGCAAGGCTCGACGCTCTTGCGTTGATGGCTTTGGGGTGGCCGAGTTCACGGCCTGCGGCCGCGCAAGCATGACAATGCAATCGGCCGCCGACCTCCTTGGAGCCGACGGCCCATTCGTGCGCGAGGTGCCGAACTTCGCGCCGCGCGCATCGCAACAAGCAATGGCTGCGGCGGTCGAGGAAGCAATTGCCGATCGACAAATGCTCGTCGTCGAAGCCGGCACCGGCACCGGCAAGACGTTCGCCTATCTTGTTCCCGCATTGATGTCGGGCAAGCGCGTGATCATTTCCACCGGCACCAAGGCGCTGCAGGATCAATTGTTCCATCGCGACCTGCCGCGCGTGCGCCAGGTGCTTGGCGCGCGCCTTGCTGCGGCCTTGCTCAAGGGCCGCGCCAATTATCTGTGCCTGCATCGACTCGATCAGGCGCAGCACGAAGGACGTTTCGCCAGCCGCGATCAAGCGGCGCAACTGCATGTCATCCGCGCGTGGTCGAAGCGAACGCTGGCTGGTGATCGCGCAGAACTGGCCGAGGTTGCCGAGGATTCACCGCTGTGGGCGCGCGTGACATCGACCACCGACAATTGTCTCGGTACCGAGTGTCCGGCATTCAGCGATTGCTTCGTGGTCAAGGCACGGCGTGCGGCGCAGGAGGCCGATGTCGTCGTCGTCAATCACCATCTCTTGTTGGCCGATCTTGCGATCAAGCAGGAAGGCTTCGGCGAAATTCTGCCCGGCGCGCACGCCTTCATCCTCGACGAGGCGCATCAGATTCCGGAACTCGCAGGACAGTTTTTTTCGGGCACGTTGTCGGCCCGGCAATTGAGCGAACTGGCGAGCGATGCATTGGCCGAATGCGCAAACGTGAGCGGTGCGCTGGCCGCGTTGTTGCCGGTCATCGAACCGCTCAATGCGGCGGTCAAGCATATGCGTCTTGCGCTCGATCGTTTCCCGCCCAAGGGCGCGTTCGCGCAGATCGAGCATGACGAGCAGGTCATGCGCGAGCTGGCGGCATTGCGCGATGCGATGGAGGCCCTTGCCACCACCCTCGACCAGCACGCCGAACGCAGCCGCGGCCTCGCCAGCATCAGCGAGCGCGCCGCGCAGCAGAGCGAACGCCTCGCGCACCTGACCGACAGTGGTGCGCGCGATGCGGTGCATTGGTACGAAGTGTTCCCGCACGGATTTTCGTTTCATGCCACGCCGCTAGATCTAGCGCCGCCGTTGCGCGCGTTGCGCGAGCAAAGTCGCGCAGCATGGATATTCACCTCGGCAACATTGGCGGTAGCCGGCCATTTCACGCATTTTTCGCGCCAGCTCGGTCTCGATGATCCGGTCGAGTTGTGCCTCGACAGCCCATTCGATTTCGCGCGCCAGGCGCTAGCCTATCTGCCGCAGGGATTGCCCGATCCGTCCACGCCGGACTACGTCGATCGTGTGGTGGACGCGGCGATTCCGGTGCTTGAAGCCTCGCAAGGCCGTGCATTTCTGCTGTTCACTTCGCACCGCGC
This sequence comes from Dokdonella sp., assembly GCA_040002595.1. Taxonomy (GTDB): domain Bacteria; phylum Pseudomonadota; class Gammaproteobacteria; order Xanthomonadales; family Rhodanobacteraceae; genus Dokdonella_A. Next base: position 21,810 of record JBDUED010000007.1, read on the forward strand.
GTTGCGCCGCGCGGCGGAACTGCTGCCGACACGAATCGCGTTCCCCCTGTTCGTGCAAGGCAGTGCACCGCGCAATCGCTTGCTGGAAGCGTTTCGCGTGTCCGGCAATGGCGTGTTGCTCGGAGCCGCCAGTTTCTGGGAAGGTGTCGATGTCGCCGGCGAGGCGCTCAGTGTCGTCGTGATCGACAAACTGCCATTTGCCGCACCCGATGATCCGGTGTTGCTCGCGCGCCTCGATGCGTTGCGTGAAGCGGGCGGCAATCCGTTTACCGACTGGCAGATTCCCGCTGCCGTGATTGCACTCAAGCAAGGCAGCGGCCGCCTGATCCGCGACATACACGATCGCGGAGTGCTGATGCTGTGCGATCCGCGCCTGAGTTCGCGTGGTTACGGCAAGTTGTTCCTCGCCAGTTTGCCGCCGCTGCCGCGCACGCGGATGCTGGATGACGTGCTGCGATTCTTTGCATGACACGCCGAGGGCGCCAATCGCTTCACCCACGACTTCGTGATTGCGCTGCGCGAAGCAATTTTGCTGAATTCGCTGCGGTGCAATATTGCTGCGCTGCAACGGACTATTTGTGCGGCCAAGTCGTTGAAATCACATAAGGCTGTTCATATTCGGCCGGTGGTATTTGCTGCTGGTAGAGGGACGTGGTATGTATCGCTCACTGTTGCCTCGGCAGCAGAAGGATTGGGGATCGTTGGGTCGCCTTTTTCGTGTCCACGCGTTAGCAATGGGCATTGACCCGCGCAGGATCCCATGACAGGACGAGTCGGATTGCTGCAGCTTCCACTTGAGTAAAAAGCTCGAGTGCCTGCGAATTTTGCTTGATATTACGCCGGGGACGCTCGCTCACCGGCAACAGACTAGGAGTAGTGCATGAAGTTGGTTCGAGTATCAGTTCTGACAAGCGCCATTGGGCTGGCGTTGTGTGGAGGAATGGGCGTTTCCGCCGACCTGCAAGCGGCAGGATCTTCGTCGCGAGTCATGCCGGGTGCAACGGCGCAGACGACCGGTCGTTACATCATCACCTTTGCTGAAAAGGGCCTCGCCGATTACAAAGGCGGCGTCTACGGCTTTGCGCGCACCGCGCCATCGCCCGAATTGGTCACCGCACACAGTTCGCGCAAGCTTGACGCCAAGTCGTCGGCGGCCGTTTCGTACCGGGAATACCTGGCCGCCAATCGCGACCAGCACGTCAGCGCAATCGAGCACATGCTCGGCCGCCGCTTGAGCGTCCTCTATACCTACGATGTCACGCGCAATGCGATTTCCGTGGCCATGAGCCCGGCTGAGGCAGCAAAGATTCTTGGCGTACCCGGTGTCAAGGCCGTAACTGCCGTCGGCATCAAGCAGCCGGCCACGTTCCGCGGTCCGACCTTCATCGGCGCGAACACCATCTGGGATGGCACGAACGTGCCGAGCTATGCGTCCGCGACGCGCGGCGAAGGCATCAAGGTTGGCGTCATCGATACTGGCGCATTTGCTCTCCATCCGTCATTTGCCAATGACCCGATGTGCGGTTTCAGTCCCACTCATCCGAAGCTGGTCGAGAAGGATTGCATCAATAGCAGCACCTGCACGGGTCCGACACCCGAGGCCGATTCAGGCAACGGTCACGGCGTGCATACGAGCAGTACCGCTGCGGGCAACACCATCGACAACACCGCGTCGCCACCGCCCTTGCTGCCCAACGGCGTCACCATGTCCGGCGTCGCGCCGTGCGCACAGGTGCATTCCTACAAAATTTGCGATCCGAATGGTTGTTACGATGACGCCATCAGTGCGGCAATCCAGAATGCGATCCTCGACCAGGTCGACGTGATCAACTTCTCGATCGGACCGACATGCGGCGGCGGTGACCCGTGGGTTTCGACGGACACGCTCGATTTCCTTAGCGCCGAAGCCGCGGACGTCTTTGTCGCAGCATCGGCGGGTAATACTCGCACGCAATGCGCGAACCCGACCACGCTCACGGCGAACAACGGCCCGTGGATGATGACGGTTGCGGCGTCGACCCAGGATCAGATCATCTCGCCGCAGATCACTGTGGTGGGCCCGGGCACGCCGCCACCCGACACCCAGAATGTGCCGCTCATTTCGGGCAGCACCACCTTGCCACCGGCGAGCACCACCGATCTGAACAGTTATCCGCTGGCCACAAATCCGGCCAATCCGATTGGTTGCACCAGCACGGGTGGCATCGCCCCGGGTACCTTCACCGGCACGATCGCGATCCTGCGGCGCGGCACCTGCGGTTTCGCCGAAAAGATCACCAACGCCGCTGCGGCGGGCGCCAGCATGGTGCTAATCGGCAATAACCAGCCGGGTGCGATCAGCATGAACACGGCCGGAGCGCCGACGACCATTGCCGCGTTCAGCATGTTGCAGGTGCAGGGCGACGCGATTATCGCGTTCGTCAACGCCAATGCCGGTTCCATCGGCGATTATCGTCGCGCTGCGATTGGATATATCCAGGGTGATGTGCTCGCCGGCTTCAGCGATCGCGGCCCCACCGTACCGCCTTACGATGACTTGACCAAGCCGGACATCACCGGTCCCGGCGTCAACATCTACGCCGCGCTGGATGCGGGCGAAGGCAACTACGGCCTGTTCAGTGGCACCTCGATGTCCTCGCCGCATCTGGCAGGCTCAGGCGCGCTGATTCGTGCGGTGCATCCGAACTGGTCGCCGATGGAAGTAAAATCCGCGTTGCAGACGACGGCCACGCTGGTCGGATTCCAGGAAGATGGCGTGACACCGTGGACGGTCGACCAGGTCGGCAGCGGTCGTGTCGACCTGACCAAGGCAGCACTCGCGGGCCTCACCCTCGATGAAACGCCGGAGAATTTCGCCGCAGCCAGTCCCGATACCACAGCGGCCGATACGATCTTCGCCAACGGGTTTGATCCGGCGGCGCCGAATCTCATCAGCGGGCTGAATCTGGCCTCGATGCGCGATGCCAATTGCGCAACGACCTGCACCTGGACGCGCAAGTTCAAGAATCGCCTGACGACGGCGGGTACCTGGACGGTTTCGGCGGGTGCGACTCCGGCCGGTTACGCGCTGAGCTTCGATCCGCCTTCGTTCACGCTGGCTCCGGGCTATACGCAGGACGTCACGTTCACGGCGACGAATACCGGTGGGCCATCCACCAAGTTCGCATTCGGCCGTTTCGACCTGGTTGAAGGGACCAACTTGTCGCCTGATCAGCACCTCACGGTTGCAGTCAAGGGTCCGCAGCCGGTGAAGGATACGAGCTTTGAGGCAACCCCGGCAGCGACTGGGCCGAATCCTTACTGGGATGCCCTGGATACCAATGTAGCGGCGGGCGGTGGCACCGATTTCTGCAACCCCTTCGATTGTGGGGCGACTGCAGCAGCTCGTTCGGGCATCTGGACCGTATGGTTTGGCGGCTGGGGTGGCGGTGCGGAAACGCAGTTCATCTCGCAGAATGTGATGTTCCCGGCGAGTGGCCCGCAGATCCTCAACTACTGGCGTCACGTGACGAAACGGCCTGATGCGGCGGGTACCCTGACGGTGTCGATTGATGGCACGCCAGTACAGACGGTCGACATGAGCGCGCTTGCTGCGGTCGATCCGGTGTATGTGCACCAGTCCGTGGATGTCAGCGCGTATGCCGACGGCGCGGCGCACCTGGTGAAGTTCGAGTATGTCTATCTCGATGCCGGCGCCACTGGCGTTGATGGCAATATCTTCATCGACGACATCAGCATCGATCCAAGCAATGTGGTTCCTTTCTCGACCGGGACGGTACTGTCGGGCGGCGCGGAAAAGCTGATCCAGTAAGCCCAAAATCCATTGCAGTTATTGCGAGGCCTCCTTCGGGAGGCCTCTTTTTTTTGGCTTTCGCCACGGATGTGGATGCGCCATTCACAGGCCAGTCGAGCAGGCTTATTCCATCATTCGCATCATTGAAGGATTGAATCGGGGATAGCGCAATGTTTGAACGACTCTTGCGGATCGCCGCATTGCTCGCCTTTTGCGCCGTATCCGCCTGCTCGACTTTGCGGGTCAATGCCGTAAAGCCGGCGTCGCAGGCGATTGCTCCGGTTGCCGACACCGCATCGACACGCTATGTCGCGGCGACCACGGCGGCACACCCCGGGCAGTCCGGTTTTCGCCCGTTGCTGACCAACACCAACGCGCTGATGAGCCGCATCGTGCTGGCTGACGCGGCGCGCCATTCGATCGACCTGCAGTACTCCATCGTGCCATCGAAGCTCGACAAGAAAGAGGCCGCCTGACGCGGCCTCTTGGTTGGCGGAAAAGTGCTTGCTTGTTGGCGGGAAAGTGCTTGAATATGGCCCTGGCGGGTGTATTATGTGGCTCTATCGAGGCCCTATTGGGGCCATGAGGAAAGGCCATGAACGCGACTGTAAAGGCAAAGATTGATCCCGAACTGAAGCTGCAGTCTGAGCACATTCTCAAGCAAGTGGGCATGGATATGACTAGCGCTATCAAGGTGTTTCTCAAGCAGGTGGTAATTACCGGCGGGATCCCCTTTGAGGTGCGTCTCGCACCGAATCGGGTAACCCTTGCCGCCATTGCTGATAGCTACTCTGGGAAGACTGAGACTGCCGAGTCCGTGGATGCACTGTTTACCGCTGCGGCGCGCTAATGCATGCCGGATCGCGCCGTCAGATATGCTTCTCAATTCAAGAGCGATCTCAAGCGCGCAACGTCGCACAGAAAATGTGACGTCGCTACGTTAAGGCAAGCAATGATCGATCTGGCTGCGCGGGTCGCGCTGCTGCCCGCGCTGCAAGATCATCCGCTTCGTGGCCGATATCCCAACCAGCGTGGTGGCGACACCGATTGCCGGGAATGCCACACAAGCAACGATTGGTTGTTGGTGTATCGGTTTCCCGACGAGGACTCGGTCATTTTTATTCGCACTGGCACGCACTCCGACCTGTTCTAGTCGGCAAGCATTATTGACACACAAAGCCCCGCTTCTGCGGGGCTGTTCATTGTGCGAGATCCAACCGGTCTGAGCCATACATCCTTATTATTTCTTTGGCCAAGCGCGACTAGCGAGTGCGCCATTCACAGGCCAGTCAAGCATGCCTATGCCATCATTCGCATCATTGAATGATTGAGCTGGGGACAGCGCGATGTTTGAACGACTCTTGCGGATCGCCGCACTGCTTGCGTTTTGCGCCGTATCCGCCTGCTCGACTTTGCGGGTCAATGCCGTAAAGCCGGCGTCGCAGGCGATTGCTCCGGTTGCCGACACCGCATCGACACGCTATGTCGCGGCGACCACGGCGGCACACCCCGGGCAGTCCGGTTTTCGCCCGTTGCTGACCAACACCAATGCGCTGATGAGCCGCATCGTGCTGGCCGACGCGGCGCGCCATTCGATCGACTTGCAGTACTACATCTTCGCCAACGACGCGACCGGGCGTCTGCTGGCGCAACGCCTGTTGGCGGCAGCGGATCGCGGCGTGCGCGTACGCATCCTGCTCGACGATCTGGACATTTCCGAAGAAGACCACATGCTCAATGCGCTGGATGCTCACCCCAATATCGAGGTGCGCCTGTTCAATCCGCTGCGTTTCCGCCAGCGGTCGACGCTGTCGAAAATCGGCCAATTCCTCGTCGAAGGCTCGCGCCTGAACCGGCGCATGCACAACAAGTCATTCATCGTCGATGGCATGCAGGCGATCATCGGCGGTCGCAACATCGGTGACGCGTACTTCGATGCCGGCGACGACGTCCATTTCCGCGACCTCGACGTGCTGACAATCGGCCCGGTGGTCGCGCAGATTGCGCAGATGTTCGATGTCTACTGGAATAGCGATGTCGCGTTTCCGGTCACCGCCTACACTGGCGCGGATGAGACCAAGACCCATCTGGACAGCTTGCGCGCGCAGCTTGCGCGAGACGCGCGCGCATTCAAGGAAAGCGACTATTCGCTCGCAGTCGCCGACGAGATTCCAGACGGCCCGAGTGCGGACAAGCCGGGCCGCTGGTATTGGGGCGATGCCAAGTTGATTGCGGACGATCCGGCCAAGGCCGATCCCGCTCAGGCCGACGGCATTTTGCACATCGACAGCCAACTCAAGCAGGTACTGGATGCAGCCAAGGGCCAAGCGCTGCTGATCTCGCCATACTTCATTCCGGGCGAGAGTGGGGCCAAGGTACTTGAAGCGATGTCGAAGCGCGGGGTGCAGATCAAGGTGTTGACCAATTCGCTGGCCGCCACAGACGAGCCCGAGGTGCACTCCGGTTACACCCGTTATCGGCTCGGACTGCTGCAAGCGGGCGTTGACCTGTATGAGTTGCGACCCATTCCCGGTCATGCGTCAGACAAAGGACACGGCCGCTCGGGTGGCCTCAGCCTGCACGCCAAGGCGATGGTTGTCGATCACGCGCACGTGTTCGTCGGTTCGATGAATTTCGATCCCCGTTCGCGTTGGCTCAATACAGAGATGGGTGTGATCGTCGACAGTCCGGAACTGGCCGCCTCGATCGAGGGATTTTTCAAAAGCGCCACCGCGCCGGCGAATGCATTCCATGTCGTGCTGGAACCGGTCGATGGCAGCAAGAGTACAAGCCGCAAGGTACGCTGGATCACGGTCGATGACGGAAAGACGGTCAGCTTCGACCACGATCCGGAAACCTCGGCCTTGCGTCGGATCGAAGTCAACCTGATGCACTACCTGCCGATTGAAGGTTTGTTGTAGGGCTGCATGGGTGCGTTGACCCCGCCGGGCACGCCTGCCACGCGCGCACACACGCGATGCGGCAAGAGCGGCGCGGATTCGTCGCTTTCGCCAACACGAGACAAGGGTCATCTGCGCGGTCGCACGCTCGCACTCGCAGTGTTGGCGCTGGTCTTGCTGGCGACCGCATTATGGTTGCGCTGGCCCGCGCAATCGCGCCCGACGATTGCCCAACTGCTCAGTGCGGCAGAACAGTGGCGCGCATCGCCGTTCGCGCCTTTTGTCGCGCTGGCGTGTTTCGTCGTCGGCGGGCTGGTCGTGTTTCCAGTCAACCTGCTGATGGCGGCGACGATCATCGTGTTCGGTCCCGTTGCCGGCGGTGCGTATGCGTTGCTCGGATCGGTGTTGAGTGCAGCGGCCGTTTACGAGGTTGGTCGACTGTTGCCATTGGCGCGCGCGCAGCGACTTCTGGGTGCGCGCGGCGATCGCTTGCGTGAGCGCATCGTCGGACACGGCGTCATCGCGGTCGCGATTGTGCGCATCGTGCCGATTGCGCCCTACAGCGTTGTCGGTTTCATGGCTGGGGCTGCGCGCATCCACCGCGGCGACTATCTGATTGGTACCGCGCTCGGCATGCTGCCGGGCGTGGTCCTGTATGCGCTGTTTCTCGATCGTGCGCGCGCGGCCCTGCTCGATCCCCATCCACTGGCATGGCTGCTGCTGCTCGCAACGATCGTCTTGTTGGCCGGCGTGGCACTCGGGCTTCGCGCATGGCGAATCCGGCGCACTTCGAATGACGACGGCCACGAGCAATGACGCGTCTGCGCATCGCGACCTGGAACATCCACGGCGGCGTCGGTCTGGACGGGCGATTCTCGCCGGATCGCATTGCGCGCGTCATCGCGGAACTCGACGCGGATGTGATCGCGCTGCAGGAGTTCGGCTCACGTCGCATTGCGTTTGACATGCGCGCGCATCTGGAAGAAGCAGGCAACGCCCGCGCCATCGTGATGCCGACCTTCAGCAAACACGGCAGCGACTTCGGCAATGTCGTGTTGAGCCGATTCCATGCCGGCACCGCGACACGGCGGGAACTGGGCATTGCGCCGCGCGAACCGCGCAACGCGATCGACGTCATCGTCGAAACCCCCGCTGGACCGCTGCGAGTGATTGCCACGCATTTGGGCTTGCGTGCCAGCGAGCGGTTCGCGCAGATCGCGATGCTGCGTCGCGAGCTCGACACTCCGGTAACGCTGCCAACGGTATTGCTCGGCGACTTCAACGAGTGGCGTTGGGGCGGCGGTGCATTGCAGGAACTGGATGCGCACTTCGGCATGTCGCGTGCGCCGCGCACGTTTCCCTCGCCGTATCCGATGCTGGCGCTCGACCGCATCTGGGTTTCATCGCCGAGCGCGTGTGTCGATCTGCAAGCCCATCGCAGCCGCACTGCGCGCATCGCCTCCGATCACTTGCCGCTGGTGGCGACGCTGGAATTTCCGTAGGCAGTGCGCGTGCATCTTGCCGCTGCGAAAGCAGCGCCGGCCGAAGCACCCGGTCCTCAACATTCGATGACGTTCACCGCCAGGCCGCCGCGCGAAGTTTCCTTGTACTTGTCCTTCATGTCGCGGCCGGTGTCGCGCATGGTCTTGATGACCTTGTCGAGTGAGACATGGTGTTTGCCGTCGCTGCGCATCGCCATGCGCTGCGCGTTGATCGCCTTGACCGAGCCCATCGCGTTGCGCTCGATGCAGGGAATCTGCACGAGACCGCCGATCGGATCGCAGGTCAATCCAAGGTTGTGTTCCATGCCGATTTCGGCTGCCATCTCGACCTGCAGCATGCTGCCGCCAAGTGCCGCGGTGAGGCCACCGGCGGCCATTGAGCAGGCGACGCCCACTTCGCCCTGACAACCCACCTCGGCGCCGGAAATCGAGGCGTTCTCCTTGTACAAGATTCCAATTGCGGCCGAGGTCAACAGGAATTCGATGATGCCATCCTCGTTTGCTTTCGGGCAGAAGCGTTCGTAGTAATGCAGCACGGCCGGCATGATGCCGGCGGCGCCGTTGGTCGGCGCGGTAACGACTTTTCCGCCGGCCGCGTTCTCCTCGTTGACGCTGAGTGCGTACAGATTGACCCAGTCAAGTATCGTCAGCGGATCGCGCAGGGAATCTTCCGGTCGATCGCGAAGGGCTTCGAACAGCGCCGGTGCACGACGTTTCACGTGCAGGCCGCCGGGAAGGGTGCCGCTCTGGCGCATGCCGCGTGCGACACACGCCTGCATCGCGTGCCAGATGCCGAGCAGGCGTGTGCGAATATCTTCTTCGCTGCGCCATGATTTCTCGTTGTCGAGCATGATCTGCGCGATTGATTTGCCGCTTTTTCCGCACATTGCGAGCAATTCATCGCCGCTGTGAAACGGATACGGCAACGGTGTGGTATCGGCGACGATGCGGTCGCTCGCGGCTTCGTCCTGATTGACCACGAAGCCCCCACCAACCGAGTAGTAATCGCGTGTCGCCAGTTCGATGCCAGCCGCATCGAACGCGGAAAAGCGCATGCCGTTTGAGTGGTAGGGCAGTTTCTGGCGCTTGTTGAAAACGAGGTCTTGTTTTTCGTCGAACGCAATCTCATGGCGCCCGAGCAGGCGGATTGTCTTGCTCTGGCGGATGCGTGCGAGCGAGGCCGGAATTGAATCGGGATCGATCGCATCAGGCATCGATCCTTCAAGGCCGCACAGAACGGCCTTGTCGGTGCCGTGGCCGCGACCGGTGAGAGCGAGCGAGCCGAACAATTCGCAGCGCACGCGCGCGACGCGATCGAGCAGGCCGCCTTGGTCCAGCCAGCGCTGGCAGAAGCGCGCTGCTGCGCGCATCGGTCCGACCGTGTGCGAGGAGGAAGGTCCGATGCCGATCTTGAAAAGGTCGAAAACGCTGACGGCCATGCAGGGTAAATGGGGATGGAGGGACGACTATTCTACGCGTGCGCGCTGCGACCATTGCCAGGGTTTGTGGGAGCGGCGGCAGCCGCGATGCTTTTCAACCAGGGCATCGGAATGGGCATCGCGCCTTCCGGCGCTCACACAATGCGTTGGTAGGAGCGGCGCAGCCGCGATGCTTTTCAGACAGGGCACCGGGATGTGCCAAGCAATCGCGCCTTCCGGCGCTCCCACAAGAGCACGATGTTCCGGGATGTGATCGATCCCGTCAGCGCTTGGGCGCCCACGAATCGCGCAGTGTTACCGTGCGGTTGAACACTGGCGTGGCGGGTGCGTGGTCGCGGCAATCGGCGACGAAGTAACCCAGACGCTCGAACTGCACGTTTTCCCCGGCAGCGGTTTCGGCGAGGGCCGGTTCGACATACGCGCGCGCGATTCGGCGCGAATCGGGATTAAGGTGTTCGGCGTAGCTGTGGCCGTCGCTGTCGTCATCCGGATTGGCGGTGCTGAACAAACGATCGTAAAGCCGCACTTCGGCGGCGGTCGCATGCTTTGCGCTGACCCAGTGAATCGTGCCTTTGATCTTGCGCTCGGCGCCGGGCTGGCCGGCGCGGGTGGTTTCATCCAGCGTGCCGTGCAGCTCGGCGATTGAACCGTCATCGCGCTTGATCACGTCGGTACAACGCACAATGCCGATGCCGCGCAGGCGCACTTCGCCGTCCGGCACCAGGCGATGAAATCCTTTAGGCGGCACTTCGGCGAAATCGTCGCGTTCGATCCACACCTCACGCGAAAACGGAACCGTACGCGTGCCGAGCTCTGCGTTCTTCGGATGATTCGGGAACTCAAGCTGTTCCACGTGGGCCGGGTCGATATTTGTCAGCACCAGCTTGAGCGGATCGATCACGGCCATGCGTCGCGGCGCGCGCGCATCGAGTTCTTCGCGCACGCAGGCTTCGAGCACACCGAACTCGATCACCGAATTCTGCTTGGTGACGCCAGCGCGTTCCCAGAAATGGCGGATTGCCGCGGGCGGATAGCCGCGGCGGCGCACGCCGGCCAGCGTCGGCATGCGCGGATCGTCCCAGCCATCGACCAGGTGATCATTGACCAGCGCCATCAATTTGCGTTTGCTCATCACGGTGTAGTCGAGATTGCCGCGCGCAAATTCAATTTGCTGCGGGCGACCGGGTTCGCAGGACAATCCGGCGGCGCGTAGGGGTTCGGTCAAGGTGAGGTCGCCCTGCAGGTCGAGCTGATCGAGGAACCAGTCATACAGCGGTCGATGATCTTCAAATTCCAGGGTGCACAGCGAATGCGTGATGCCTTCGACCGCGTCCGACACGCAATGCGCGTAGTCGTACATCGGATAGATCGACCATGCGTCGCCGGTGTTCTGGTGCGCCATCTTGCGGATGCGGTAAATCGCCGGATCGCGCAGATTGATGTTGCCCGCGGCCATGTCGATCTTCGCGCGCAAGGTGCGTGCGCCATCGGCAAATTCGCCGCTGCGCATGCGCTGCAACAGATCGAGATTTTCCTCGATGCTGCGTTCCCGGTAGGGCGAGTTGCGTCCCGCCTCGGTCAAGGTGCCGCGGTACGCGCGTACTTCCTCGGCGGAAAGATCGCAGACAAATGCGTGACCGTCGCGCACGAGTTTTTCTGCGCATAGGTACAGCACCTCGAAATAATCGGAGGTATGGCGCAGTTCGTCCCATTCAAAGCCGAGCCAGCGCACATCGGCCTTGATCGCCTCGACGTACTCGACGTCTTCGCGTGCCGGATTGGTGTCGTCGAAGCGCAACGCGCAGCGGCCATCGAATTCGCGTGCGATGCCGAAGTTGAGGCAGATCGACTTGGCGTGACCCAGGTGCAGGTAGCCATTGGGTTCGGGCGGAAAGCGCGTGGCGACGCGACCGTCGTGTTTGCCCGCGGCGCGGTCGGCAATGACGATCTGGCGGATGAAGTGGCTCGGTGAAGCGGGATTCGGCGAGGCGATATCGTTCATGCATCCGTGCCGCGGGCGCGCGGCATCCGTGAATCAGGGAAGAGGACGAGTGTAGCGGCGCGACGCCTGAAAGCGAACCGCGTCGCTTGCGGCTCAATCCGTCCGCGGCGTGCCTTTGCGGTGCTGCGCGCGCAAGCGCAGACGCACCGGGCCGCGCACCTCGCGGATGTTGACCACGAGATCGTCCTGGAACGCTTCCACAACGCCGCTTTCGGCGAGCGCGGCGGCAACCGTTCGCACCGGTCGCATGAGGTCCTGCCAAGGGCAACTGATGCGCGCGCCTAGCGTCTGCGCCGCCTCGCTGGGGCAGATACTGCGTCCAGGGCCGCGATCGACGAGCAACTCCAGCACGCATTCGCGAATGCTTTCGGCCAACGGGTCATCCGGAAACAGCGCGCGCATGTGTATCTCTTGATCGCCGGTCCCCAATCGTTGCTTGACACCGGCACGAGGTATCAGGATAACGCGCCGGAGCGCATGATGGGACATCCGGCCGCGTCCTTCGATTCGATGGCGCTCGCTGATACCCATGGTCGCCTCATGCGCGTCGTTCGTTGCGTTGGGACAGGTCAGCGGGAGCCAGCCTGAGAGTTCCCATGAAAATCATCTACCGTGCCGAAAATATCATCGATGCAAACCTGGTCAAGGGCACGCTTGCGCTTGAGAGCATCGTGGCGTTCATCAGTGGCGAATACCTGACCGGTGCGATTGGTGAACTGCCGGCATGGAATCTTGTCTCGGTCATGGTTGCCGATCGGGATGTCGAGCGCGCCATGCCGATCGTGCGCGCGATTGACGCCGACCTGCGCGACCTGCGTGCGAGCGATGGCGGCTTTGCCGATGATGCGTTGCCGGTTTGATTGCACTGACATGACGCCCAACGCTGCGCAATGGGCGGCGCTTGCGGCCCTCAAGGAACCTATCGATGAACACGCGCCCGCTGCTGGTGATCGGCAACAAGAACTACTCGTCGTGGTCACTGCGCCCGTGGCTGCTGCTGCGTCATTTTGGCGTCGCCTTCGACGAAATGCGCTTGCCGCTGGACACGCCGCAGTTTGCCAGCGACATCGAACGCTGGTCGCCGAGCCGACGCGTACCGGCCCTGCGCCACGGGGAGCTCACCATCTGGGATTCGCTGGCGATATGCGAATACGTAGACGAGACCTTCCTCGACCGCACCGGCTGGCCCTCTGATGCTGCTGCGCGCGCCATTGCGCGCTCGGTCAGCGCCGAGATGCATGCGGGTTTTGCCGCATTGCGAAGCGGGTTGCCGATGAACTGTCGCAAACGCGTCGCCGATTTTGTTCCCGGTGCCGATGCACAACGCGACATTGAGCGTGTATGCGCGTTATGGCGCGATTGCCGCGCTCGCTTCGGCAACGCCGGCGCGTGGCTGTTCGATGAGTTCTCGATTGCCGATGCCATGTATGCGCCGGTCGCGCTGCGCTTCGTCACCTATGGCATCGCACTGGATGAGGTATCGCGCGCCTATGTCGACAGCGTTCTGGGGAACAGCGCGATCAGCCAGTGGCTGCGCGCTGCCGCCGCCGAGACCGAAGCGCTGCCGGCCACCGATCGCATTGCCTGATGCACGAGTCCGAAACGCAATTGCCGCGCGCGGCATTGGTGCAGATGATCCTCGGCGCCGCGGCTATCAGCACCACCAGCATCTTCGTCAAGCTCGCGCATGTCGGCCCGACGATGTCGGGGTTTTATCGCATGGGCATGGGCGGGGTGATGTTGCTCGTCGGACTGATCGCGCTCGGCCAATGGCGCCGCGTGCGTCTGGCCGAGATCGGCTGGCTGCTGGTGCCGGGGGTGGCGTTCGCGATCGACCTGATGCTGTGGCATCGGAGCATCCTGTATGTCGGTCCCGGTGTCGCGACCCTGCTCGGCAACTTTCAGGTATTCCTGATGGCGCTGGCCGGCTTCTTGTTGTATCGCGAGCGGCTCGGTTGGCAATTTCTCGCCGGCATCGCACTCGCGTTTGTCGGCCTGTACTTGCTGGTCGGACTCGACTGGAACGTAGTCGGCGCGCAGTACCGTCTCGGCGTGATGCTCGGCGTCGTCACTGGCGTCGCCTATGCGATCTACATGCTGAGCACGCGGCATGCGCAGCGCGGCGGTCATGTCCGCTTGGCGCCGGCGCAATTGCTGTGCGTCAGTTCGTTGCTGAGCGCGATCGTGCTCGGCGTGGCGGCGCTGGGCGAAGGCGAAAGCTTCCTGATTCCCGATACGCAAAGTTGGGGTGCGCTGCTCGGCCTCGCGTTTTGTGGCCAGGTGCTTGGGTGGGTGCTGCTGACCCGTGCGATGCCGCAGTTGCCGGCATCGACGATCGGCTTGTTGTTGTTGCTGCAGCCGGCATTGTCGTTCGTGCTCGACGTAATCCTGTTCGCGCGTCCGACGCAGGCGAGCGACTGGATCGGAGTTGCGCTGTCGCTGGCCGGAATCTTTGTCGGCTCTTACCGGCGCGGTCGACGCGCGCAGCCTCCGGCGGGGGAGAACGCGTTGCAGACCGAATGAGTGGCGCGTGGCTGGCCGCCAGCCAACGCGTCAATAGCGCTCGAGATGCCCGTTGTCGACGCGCACGCGATCGCCGCTGCGGATGTCCGGATTGTCGCCCTGGGTGACGGTGACGCGGCGCCCGTTGTCCATGTTGACCGAGAAGCGCCAGCCGTATCGGCCACCGCGATTGTTTTTCTCGACCTGGTGGCCGATCGCGCCGCCGGCCACAGCGCCGCCGACCGTTGCCGCGGTACGCCCGTTACCCTTGCCGATGGTGTGCCCGAGCAAGCCACCCGCAACCGCACCGATTGCGGTGCCGGCGCCGAGGTGCGAACTCTTTTGACGCACCTGCTGCACGGCGACGACGGTGCCGCAATTGCCGCAGCGATTGTCGTCGTAGCGGCGCGCCATGGCGCTGCCGGGTACGAGGAAGGCGAGACCCAGCAGGCTCACGATGAGAAAGTTGGATATTTTCATTGGGATGCTCCGTGCTTCGAGTGTCGTCGCACTCGTGCACGACGATTCCTCTATTGGACGGGTTGGCGACTGAATCGCTCGTCAATCAAGGAAGAACTGAAGCTGGGGTTGGGGCGGAGTTCATGCCTCGCAGAGTGCCGGTCGCGCAAAACACCAGACATGCCTACTTGCGAAAAGGCAGCGTCACCCCCGATTGCGATGGGGACTACCCGCAAATCCGTCATCGACGCAGCCAGCGCAGCCACACGGCCGCGAGCCGTCGGGCGCGCGGCGTAAGACGCGTGCGGTTGCAGGCGTCGGCCGCTTTCTTTATGGCTTCGGCCTGGGTTGGATAGGCATGGATGACCTTGGCCAGCGTACGCAAACCAATGCCCGCCACCATCGCCAGGGTAACCTCGCTGATCATTTCGCCCGCATGACGCGCGACGATCGTCGCGCCGAGGATGTGGTCCGTCCGCTCCCTGACATGGATCTTCACGAAGCCCGTTTCCTCGTCGTCGGCGATCGCACGATCCACTTCGTGCATCGGAATGGTGAAGGTCTGAACCGGGATGTCGCGCTCGTGCGCCTGTCGCACGTGAAGACCGACATGCGCAATTTCCGGATCGGTGTAGGTGCACCAGGGAATCGTCAGTGCACTGAGTCGCCTGCGGCCGAAAAACAGCGCGTTGTGAACCACGATGAGCGCCGACGCTTCGGCCGTATCGTTGAACTTGTGCTCCAGACACACATCGCCGGCGGCGTAGATGCGCCGATTGCTGGTGCGCAGGAAATCGTCGACATGCACACCCTTGCGGATGTCGTAATCGACGCCTGCAGCTTCCAGATTCAAGCCGTCGACCGTCGGCAGGCGGCCGGTGCCGGTCAGGATGGCATCGACCGCGACCGTGCTGTGGTAGTCGTCACTGACCAGATCGGCGATCTTCTGGTCGCCTTCCACGCGCACATTGACGACCCGGGTATTGAGCCGCACCTCGATCCCGTCGCGCGCAAACGCATCGGACAGGAGTTGCGCGGCGTCGCGCTCCTCCCGCGGCAGGAACAGTGGCCAGTGCTGCACGATGGTAGTGCGCACGCCGAAGCGACAAAACGCCTGCGCCATTTCGCACCCGAGCGGGCCACCGCCGATGACCAGCAGGCGGCGTGGCGGCGCGGTCAGGTCGAACGCATTCTCGTTGGTCAGGTAGCCAGACTCGGCCAGGCCTGGAATCGAGGGGATATCCGGTCGCGCGCCGGTCGCGATCAGCGCCTTGTTGAAGCAAAGGGTCACATCGGCCACGGTCAATGCATCGGTGGCGCGGAAGCATGCCTGGCCGAAGAACACGTCCACGCCGGCCGCCGCCAGCCGCTGCAGCGAATCGGCACGGCTGATGCGGGCGCGGATGGCGCGCATGCGCTGCATCACCGCGGCAAAGTCGACGTGGATGTCGGCCGGGGCGCGCGCACCGTATTGGCCCGCATGACGCATCTCGGCATACAGGCGGGAGGTGCGGATAAGCGCTTTCGATGGCACGCAACCAATATTGAGACAGGTCCCCCCGAGCAGGTTGCGCTCGATCAGCGCAACTCTGGCGCCCAGTGCCGCCGCTGCGTGGGCCGCCACCAGTCCGGCCGTGCCGGCCCCGATCACCACCAGGTTGTAGCGCGCTGCCGGTGTCGGATTGCGCCAATTGGCCGGACGCACGTTGTGCATGCGTTCCTGCTCGGCCGGGTCTTGCATGAGTGCGCGGATATCGCTGCCGTTTTGCATCGTCGCTGACCGTGAATGCGGATCCGCTATAGCCAGCCGCCGCCAAAGCCGGCGCGCCGAAGGCCTGCCACGATGTACGGACAATCGCGCATCAGACGCCAGATCAACTGGGTGCGGTGATTCTCGATCATCATCGTGACGATCCCCTGGTCGAGTCCGTAGTGGCCGGGCGAGACCCAGTAATGTCCGTCAGCGTCGAGCAGGCCCGGATTGAAGCTGCTCGCGTAACGACCATCCGGGCACATGGCGGGATAACGCCGATGCATGGCGCGCACGCACGGCATCACGATGTCCGGCGCGAACGGCAGCGATGCCAGCGCGGCCCAGCCGGAGAGGGTTCCGTCATCCGGACCATACGGCACACCACGTGCCGCATAGCCGAACAGCCGCTGGCGTTCACCGCTCACGCCCGGCATGTCGCCGCTCGGGCCATCGCAGGCGGTGAGTCCCCAGCATTCTTCGTCATAGCCGGCGAATTCGTGCGGGTTGCGCCGGGCGTAGTCGCGCTGGACCAGAACGGCCCGCCGGCTGTTTTCGAAATAATCGGTGTGGCGGTCGCGCATGAAACGATCCTGGATAGCGTGCAAATCGATCCATGCGTGCGAGAACTGGTGGATGAACAGCGGCCCCGCATACAGGAAATCGTGATCGTAGAGATTTTCCCACTGGTAGGTCATCGTCCACGCCTTGTAGGTATCCTGCCCGG
>JBDUED010000008.1:0-36728 GCA_040002595.1 Dokdonella sp.
AATGGTGGGCGTAGCTCAGCTGGTTAGAGTCCCGGATTGTGATTCCGGATGTCGGGGGTTCGAGTCCCCTCGCTCACCCCAACTTCGTTACAATTCAGAGTGCGGGCCGTTAGCTCAGTTGGTAGAGCAGGAGACTCTTAATCTCTTGGTCCTAGGTTCGAATCCTAGACGGCCCATCATTTTTCCTTAGAGTTGTGGGTGCGGCAGCTTCGACAGCCGCACGGCGAAGGTGCTGATCCGGGCGAAAGTGGCGGAATTTGGTAGACGCGCTGGATTTAGGTTCCAGTGGGGTGACCCGTGAGAGTTCGAGTCTCTCCTTTCGCACGCCTTCGCATTGAATTGGCTGCCTCGTCCCTGCCGGGCGTCTGCCGCGGCGGCGCGCAATTTTGCAGCAGATACGAGGACCATCATGCAAGTTTCCATTGAAAACGTGGGCGTACTGGGCCGCAAACTTACGGTCCGTCTGCCGGCGCAACGCCTTGAAGACACTGTTCGCACTCGGGTGCAGGAAATGGGCCGCAGTGCACGCCTGAAAGGTTTTCGTCCCGGCAAGGTGCCGACGAAAATCATCGAGCAGCGCTATGGCAGCCAGATTCGCAACGAGGCGTTGTCGGAGATGATCGGCTCGAGCTTCCAGGAAGCGGTCAGCCAGGAGAAGTTGCGACCGGCCGCGCAGCCGTCGATCGCGACCACAGGTCGTCCGGACAATGGCGAGATTGAGTACACCGCGACGTTCGAGGTGCTGCCGGAAATCGGCACACTCGATGTCAGCACTCTGGAAATCATCAAACCTACATCGAGCGTCACCGACCCCGATATCGACCATATGATCGAGACCCTGCGTCTGCAACGGCGTACGTGGAATCAGGTCGAGCGTGCCGCCCACGCTGGCGACATGGTGCTGTTTGAATATTCGGCGCAGGGCGACGGATTTCGCCATCCTGAAACAGGCATGGATCGGGTTGGTGCGGTGCTGGGTTCCGGTGCGTATTCGCAGGAGCTGGAAGACACGCTGGTGGGTCATTCGATGGGGGACGAGTTCACCGCGAAGATCGATTTCCCCGCCGGCGCGCGCGCTGCCGTGCTCGCTGGAAAATCGGCCGAGGTTACGGTCAAGATCGTGCGCGTGCAGGAAGCTCAGCTTCCGCCTGTCGATGAGGCCTTCGCGGCAAGCTTCGGCGTCAAGGATGGCGGTGTGGAGAAGTTCCGCGAGGACGTGCGCGCCAATCTCGAGCGCGAACTCAAGGGTGTTCTGATGGGTCGGCTCAAGGCCGGTGCGCTCGACAAGCTGGTCGACGCGCATCCCGAGCTTGAAGTTCCGCAGGGTCTGATCGAGAACGAAGCACGCATGTTGGCGCAGCAAGCCAAGGCCAGCGGCGCCAATGCGGTCGCGGCGTACCTTCCCGCTGCGCGTCGCCGCGTCAGCGCCGGTTTGCTTATCGCCGAACTGGCCAGTCAGAACAACGTTCAACTCGATCCAAACCGAGTCCGCGAGGCGTTGACGACAATCGCGTCGACCTACGAAGAGCCGGAGAAGGTCGTTGAACTTTACTCGCGAGACCCCCAGTTGATGAGTGCGCTGCAAAATCGCGTGATCGAAGACCAGGTCGTCGAATGGATCGTCGAACACGCCAGACACAGCGAGCAGGCATTGAGTTTCACCGAAGTCATGCGGCCGGTTGTTTGATTGCCCGGCGCGTCCAGGAGGTTTGAATGTCCAGCCACTTGCCGATTCAGAGCCTCAACCTTGTCCCGATGGTGGTCGAGCAGACCTCGCGTGGCGAGCGCGCCTACGATATTTATTCGCGCCTGCTCAAGGAGCGTGTCGTGTTCGTGGTCGGCCCCATCGACGACTACATGGCCAACGTGATCGTCGCGCAGTTGCTGTTTCTTGAATCGGAGAATCCGGACAAGGACATCAACCTCTATATCAATAGTCCCGGCGGTGTGGTGACTGCGGGTCTGGCGATCTACGACACGATGCAGTACATCCGCTCGGACGTGAGCACGATGTGCATCGGCCAGGCGAGCAGTGCCGCTTCGCTGCTGCTGATGGCGGGCGCGAAAGGCAAGCGCTACGCGTTGCCGAACTCGCGCGTGATGATTCATCAGCCCTCGGGCGGCGCGCAGGGACAGGCTACCGATATCGAGATCCAGGCCAAGGAGATTCTCTATTTGCGTGGCCGGCTGAATGGCCTTTACGTCAAACATACTGGCCAGCCACTCGAACAGATCGAGCGCGATATGGAGCGCGACCGCTTCATGAGCGGCGACGACGCCAAAGCCTACGGCATGATCGACAGCGTGCTCGACCGCCGTCCGGGCGATGTCAGCATCGGCGCTTGAGCCGGCGATTCCCAAACTGCGGATTGTTCGAGTATTTTTCTTTTGAAAACAGGCCAACCGGGCGCGACGCCCGGTTGCGCTATGCTATGGTGAACCGGGATCAAAACGGTTGCTATTTTGACGGCCGGAATCGCGACAATACTTACCCGAGGCGGGAATGACAGACGAGCGGCAGAGCCGATCGGGCGACAACAGCAAGATTCTCTATTGCTCGTTCTGCGGCAAGAGCCAGCATGAGGTGCGCAAGCTGATTGCGGGCCCGTCGGTGTTCATCTGCGATGAATGCGTCGAGCTGTGCAACGACATCATCCGCGAGGAACTCGAGGAAAAGGCTGCCAGTGCGCGCAGCGATCTACCCAAGCCGGCCGAGATCCTCGGCGTGCTCGATCAATACGTGATCGGCCAGGCACGCGCAAAGAAGGTGCTGGCGGTCGCGGTGTACAACCATTACAAACGCCTCGAAACACGCGGTCGCAATGAAGAGGTCGAGCTGGCCAAGTCGAATATCCTGCTGGTCGGTCCCACCGGATCGGGCAAGACGCTGCTGGCGGACACGCTCGCGCGCTTGTTGAACGTACCCTTCACGATCGCGGATGCGACGACGCTGACCGAAGCGGGCTACGTCGGTGAGGACGTCGAGAACATCATTCAGAAACTGCTGCAAAAATGCGACTACGACGTGGAGAAGGCGCAGAGTGGCATCGTCTATATCGATGAGATCGACAAGATTTCGCGCAAGAGCGAGAACCCCTCAATCACGCGCGATGTCTCCGGCGAAGGTGTGCAGCAGGCGTTGCTGAAGCTGATCGAAGGCACGATCGCCTCGGTGCCCCCGCAGGGCGGACGCAAGCATCCACAGCAGGAATTCTTGCAGGTCGACACGAAGAACATCCTGTTCATCGTGGGCGGCGCGTTCTCGGGTCTGGAAAAGATCATCCAGCAGCGATCCGAAGCGACCGGCATCGGCTTCAACGCGGAAGTGCGCAGCAAGGATCGCCGTGCCGATGCCGGCAAACTGCTTGCGGATGTGCAGCCGGAGGATCTGATCAAGTTCGGGCTGATTCCTGAATTCGTCGGCCGCCTGCCGGTGGTCGCGACCCTCGAAGAACTCGATGAACCCGCTCTCGTCAAGATCCTGACGGAACCGAAGAACGCGATCACCAAGCAGTTCAAGCGCCTGTTCGACATGGAAGGTGTCGAGCTTGAATTTCGACCGGATGCATTGACCGCCGTTGCGCACAAGGCGATCAAGCGCAAGACGGGCGCGCGCGGTCTGCGCACGATCCTCGAACAAGTATTGCTCGATACGATGTTCGATTTGCCTTCGCTCGAACATGTGAGCAAGGTCGTGGTCGATGAAGCTGTCATCAACGGTCACGCCGAACCGTACCTGATTTATCGCGGCAACATGCAGTCACGCGCGGCGGCGGAATAGCGCCACCCTTGTAATCTGTGACAAACAGCCTAACTTGACGATACGGCAGCGTGAGTACACGCTGCCGTTTGCATTTATCCGATTGCTTCAACCTCTTCCCTACCATTCGAGCCAATGACTGACAAGTCGAACAAAACGCCTAAGACTTCCCTCGATCTCGTCGAGCTGCCGGTCCTGCCGCTGCGCGACGTTGTCGTGTTTCCGCACATGGTCATACCGCTGTTTGTCGGACGAGAGAAATCCGTTCGTGCGCTCGAGACCGCGATGCTCGGCAGCAAGCAGATTCTGCTGATCGCGCAGCGCAGTCCTGACGTGGACGATCCCGCAGCAGGCGACCTTTATTCAATTGGCACGATCGCGAGCGTGTTGCAATTGCTCAAGCTCCCTGATGGCACGATCAAGGTGCTGGTTGAAGGTATCGACCGTGCCGAGATTGCCGCATTTGGCGAGCGCGACGGATTGATGATTGCCCACGCGCGCACGCTCGAAGCGACCTACACGCGCAGCGAACGCGAAGTCGACGTCATCGGTCGCCAGTTGACCAGCCTGTTCGAGCAGTTGATCAAGCTCTCGCGAAAAATTCCGCCTGAACTGATGTCGACTCTCGCGGGCATCGAGGATCCGTCGCGCCTCGCCGATACCATCGCGACGCATATCGCGGTGCGTGTCGCCGAAAAGCAGCGCGTTCTTGAAACCGTCGATGTTGCCGATCGCCAGGAGCTGCTGGTTGGAATGGTCGACGGCGAGATCGATGTGCAGCAGATCGAGAAGCGTATCCGCGGTCGGGTCAAGACGCAGATGGAGAAGAGCCAGCGCGAGTATTACCTCAACGAGCAGATGAAGGCGATCCAGAAGGAACTCGGCGATAACGAGGATGCGCCCAATGAGATGGAGGAATTGTCGCGCAAGATCGCCGCTGCAGGGATGCCCAAGCCGATCGAGGCAAAGGCGCGCGCGGAATTCAACAAATTGAAACAGATGTCGCCGATGTCGGCCGAGGCAACGGTCGTGCGCAACTATGTCGATTACCTGCTCGGCGTGCCGTGGAAAAAGAAGACCAAGGTGCGCCGCGATCTTCAGCTCGCGCAGGAAGTTCTCGACGCCGATCATTTCGGGCTGGAAAAGGTCAAGGAGCGCATCCTCGAGTATCTTGCGGTCCAGCAGCGCGTGAAAAAAATGAAAGGTCCAATCCTGTGCCTGGTCGGACCGCCCGGCGTCGGCAAGACTTCGCTCGGCCAATCGATCGCGAAGGCAACCAACCGCAAGTTCATCCGCATGTCGCTTGGCGGCGTGCGTGACGAGGCCGAAATTCGCGGTCATCGGCGCACGTATATCGGGTCAATGCCGGGCAGGATCATTCAGAACCTGACCAAGGCCGGCTCGAAAAATCCCCTGTTCGTGCTCGATGAAATCGACAAGATGTCGATGGATTTTCGTGGCGACCCGTCCGCTGCGTTGCTCGAAGTGCTCGATCCCGAACAGAACCATACGTTCAACGACCACTACCTCGAAGTCGATGTCGATTTGTCCGAGGTCATGTGGATCGCGACCGCGAACACCCTGAACATTCCGCCGGCGCTCGCGGACCGCATGGAAGTGATCCGCATTCCTGGCTACACCGAAGCGGAAAAACTCAATATCGCGCTGCGCTATCTGGTGCCCAAGCAACTGAAGGCGAATGGCCTCAAGGCGACGGAATTGCAAGTGGCCGAGTCGGCAGTGCGTGGCGTGATCCGGTATTACACGCGCGAATCGGGCGTGCGCAGTCTTGAACGCGAAATTTCCAAGATCTGCCGCAAGGTGGTCAAGGAATTGAGCCTTTCTGCAGCGAAAGCCGCCAAGAGCGGCAAGCCTGCTGCCGAGCGCAAACGCACGAAGATCAACGTCACCGAGAAAAATCTCGATGCGTATCTGGGCGTGGAAAAGTTCACCTATGGGCGTGCCGAGCAGCAAAACGAAGTGGGCCTCGTGACCGGGCTCGCGTGGACCCAGGTCGGCGGCGACTTGCTCAGCATCGAAGCCACCGTTGTGCCGGGCAAGGGCAAGTTGATGCATACCGGCCAGTTGGGTGACGTGATGCAGGAGTCGATCCACGCCGCACTCAGCGTCGTGCGCGCACGTGCCGACCGTTTCGGAATCGATCCCGATTTCTATCACAAGCTCGACGTGCACGTGCATGTGCCCGAGGGCGCAACGCCCAAAGACGGCCCGAGTGCGGGTATCGCAATGTGCACCGCGCTGGTCTCGGTATTGACCCGCGTGCCGGTGCGTTCGGATGTTGCGATGACAGGCGAAATCACCTTGCGCGGGCGCGTGCTGGCCATCGGCGGCCTTAAGGAAAAATTGCTGGCCGCGCACCGCGGTGGTATCACGACCGTGATCATTCCGGAAGAAAATCGCAAGGATCTGGTCGAGATTCCGAAGAACGTGACCGATTCGCTCGATATACGTCCGGTGCGTTGGATCGACGAGGTGCTCGATATCGCGCTGGAGCGACCGCTGACCTCCGCCACGCACGCGGAAGGCGATGCCCCGCGGGCGCGAGACGAGCATGCAAATGAAACCGGTGTGCGACCGCATTGATATCGCCCGAACGGACGAATTTGAATCCCGGTGCTTTTTGGCAAGATGATTTCAGTGCCTGATGCCCATGCTTCGCCGATCAAGTTGCTTGAGCAAAAAGCGGCGCTTGATCGAATGGGGGGCGGCGCCCTGTCGCTACCGTGCCACGCGTGCGCATGGCGGCCGCGCCAAGTTTCGTGCGTGCCGCGCACGGCGGAACGCTGGAAAAGCGCGCCACGCCTTGTTGCGCGGCTTCCGGGCCACTGGTATAAAGAGAGCGCCGCGATCCAGGTAGACGCCGTTGTCCAGGCGATTGCGGGGTAGCGAAGCGAGTGACTTGGAGGCATGCCCTCCGGATTCGCCCGTCTTCGGCTCAATCAAATTCATTGCGGGCCGTCGGCTCCAAGCGGGAGATTCATAAATGAATAAAGGCGATTTTGTGGGCGCGATTGCGGATGCATCCGGTCTGAGCAAGGCTGATGCAGAACGTGCTGTCGAGGGAATGTTCAAGGTCGTCAAGAAGACGCTCAAGTCGGGCGATTCGATTTCGCTGGTCGGCTTCGGTACGTTTGTCGTGCGCAAGCGCGCCGCACGCACCGGCCGCAATCCGCGTACCGGCGAAGCGATCAAGATCAAGGCGTCCAAAGTGCCGGCTTTCAAGGCGGGCAAGGCGCTCAAGGACGCGTTGGTCTGATCTGAGCAGTACGCAATCAGCCGGCACGCACTGTCTTGCACACAACCTGGGTGCTTAGCTCAGCGGTAGAGCGTCGCCTTTACACGGCGAGGGTCGGGGGTTCGAAACCCTCAGCACCCACCAGTAATTGCGCATGCACCCAGCCCGATCTTGGGGCAACGGCGGATCAGCCAGTCGTGATGGCCAATTATGGTCAAACGCTCTGACGAAGCGGGCTTCGGTTGCCTCGTCATTCAATGATTCAAGCGAGGGCGCCTGCACGGCGCCCTCGTCCTTTGCACCCTTTGCGCGCCATCCGCGTGCCTGCGGCGCGAACGCGTAAAATGCCGCCTTTGCACGGTGCCTTGCTACGCCGGCCTCACTAGACAGGTTTTGAAATCATGTTGCAGCTTTTACGTGGAAAAAAATCCGGACTGTTCGTCAAGATCGCATTGGTGTTGATCACGATCGGTTTCTCTTTTTTCGGCATCGAGTCCTATTTCGTGAGCCGCAGCGATACCGGCGTGGCGAGGGTCGGCGATACTCAGATCAGCCAGGATGAATTTCGCGACCGCTTCAATCGCTACCGTCAGCAGATGCAACAGCGGATGGGACCGGCGGCGGATGCTTCCTTCTTTGAAAAACCCGAAGTGAAGCGTCAGATGCTCGACCAGATGGTCGATGAGCAGGTGCTGCTCGAAGCGAACAGCAAACTTGGCATTGCAATTCCGGCAGAGCGCATTCGCAAGGAAATCCTCTCGGTGCCGGCGTTCCAGAACGACGGTCATTTCGATGCCGAGCAGTACAAGATGGTGCTGTCCTCGCAAGGCATGTCACCGATGGGCTTTGAGCAGCGTGTGCGCGAAGATCTTGCGACGCGGGAGCTGGCGGAGCAAGTAGGTTCGACGGCACTCGTCACCGAAACCGAGGTAGATACCTGGTTGCGATTGAAGGATCAGCGTCGCGACATCCATTACGTGAAAATCGACAAGCCGGCAGCGCAGAACACCGAGGTCAGCGACGATGAAATCGCGGCGCATTACAAGGCGCATGCTGCCCAATACATGGTGCCCGAACGCGTTGCAGTCGACGTAATCGATCTGGACGGCAGCACGCTTGAAGTCGACACCAAACCTGACGACAGCGTGCTCAAGGAGCGCTACGAAAAGGAGAAGGCGCGCTTCGTGACCGACGAACAGCGTCTGGCGTCGCACATCCTGATCAAGGTCGCGGGCAAGGGCGATCCTGCCGAACAGAAAAAGGCGCTGGCCAAGGCAGAGGACATTGCCAGGCAAGCGCAGGCAGGCAAGGATTTTTCCGACCTTGCCAAAGCCAATTCGGACGATCTCGGCTCCAAGGCCCAGGGCGGCGATCTGGGCTGGCTCGACAAGGGCACCACCAACGAGGCGTTCGAGAGCGCGTTGTTCGGCCTCAAGAAAGGCGAGATATCAGCACCTGTGCTGACCAGCGAGGGATATCACATCATCGACTTGCGCGACGTCCGGCCAGGCAAGACGCGTAGTTTCGATGAGGTGAAACCTGAGCTGGCGAAGGAATTTTCCGAGTCGGAGCGCGAGCGCGTCTACAACGAAAAAGCCGGCAAGCTGACCGACATGGTGTATCAGGATCCTTCCTCGCTGGAACCGGCGGCCAAGCAACTTGGGTTGAGTGTGCAGAAGACTGCGCTGTTCCCGCGTCAGGGTGGCGAGGGCATTGCTGCCAATCCGGCGGTGGTCAAGGCCGCTTTTTCCGATAGCGTGTTGGTGCAGAACAACAACTCCGATCCGATCGAAATCGGTCCCAACCACATCGCCGTGATTCGAATTGCCGAGCACAAGCCGGCAACGCCGATTCCACTCGCCGATGTGAAGGGCAGAATTCGCGACGAGATCGTGGCCGAACGGGTCGCGGCGCAAGCCAGAAAGAATGCAGACGGATTGCTCGCGCAACTGAACAAGGATACGACGCTGGAACAACTGGCTGCGGCGCACAAGCTCAAGTTGGAAGAACAAAAGGGCCTTGGCCGCGATGCGGCGACGATCGACAGCGCGCTGGTGCAGGCGGCTTTCGCGATGCCGCGTCCACAGGCTGGCAAGCCTGACTACCGCGTGGTCGATCTCAGCGGCGACAGCTATGCGCTGCTGCAGCTCGACAACGTGGTCGACGGCGATCCCTCCAAGCTCGATGCGAAGACCCGCGAAGCGGCGCGCACCACCTTGGTTCAGGGCGCGGGCATGGCAGTCACGCGCGAATTTATCGCGGCCTTGCGCAAAGACGCCAAGATCGAAATATCGGAAAAGAACTTGCAGGATTAGTGGGCGGGGGGAAACGAGACTCCAATCGCGGGCTGCGTAGCTAATGCGGCGCGAACAAGACAGCGTGCGCTGGGCGGATCAAGGCGAGGCCGGATCCGCCATCCCCCAGCTTGTTCCAAGCCAAGGTGGCTCGGGGTCTGCGCACTCAGCGATGCATTACAACCCTGTCATGCCCAGCGTGTTGTAACCGGCATCGACATAGGTGATCTCGCCGGTAATACCCGAGGCCAGATCGGAGCACAGGAACGCTGCGACGTTGCCCACCTCGTCGATCGTCACGCTGCGACGCATGGGCGCGTTTTCCTCGACATGGTCGAGCATCTTGCGGAAGTTGGCGATGCCGGACGCCGCCAGGGTCTTGATTGGACCGGCCGAAATCGCGTTGACGCGGGTGCCTTCCGGGCCGAGGTTGTAGGCGAGGTAGCGCACGTTCGCTTCGAGGCTCGCCTTGGCCAAACCCATCACGTTGTAGTTGGCCATCGCGCGATCAGCGCCGAGATAGGTCAGGGTCAGGATCGAGCCTGCGCGAGCTTTCATCAGCGGGCGCGCCGCCTTCGCCAGCGCGGCGAGACTGTAACTGGAAATGTCGTGCGCCAGCGCGAAATTTTCACGCGTGAGACCATCGAGGAAATCGCCCTGCAGCGCTTCACGCGGCGCAAATCCGATCGAATGCACAAGGATGTCGAAGCCATCCCAGTGCGTGCCGAGTTGTTCGAACAAGCTGGCGATATCGCTGTCGCGGGTCACGTCGCACGGCAACACGATGTTCGAACCGAACGTCGTCGCGGCTTCATCGACGCGAGCTTTGAGCTTCTCGTCGACGTAGGTGAAGGCCAGTTGCGCCCCTTCGCGATGCATCGCATTGGCGATGCCCCATGCGATCGAACGCTGGCTGAGGATGCCGGTGATGAGCGCGCGCTTGCCGTGCAGAAAACCCATGTGCTCTCCCGATGTGACGACGCCTGAGCGCAAATTGTAACCGACCCCATTGTTTCGGATCGATTACCATTTCCACCGGGCGAATAAACTCTCCCGCCGCCGCCGCCTTCTTCTACTGGTGCCAGGTTCGAAATCAGTCGGCGCTAGTGGCCTGCCGCAACTTCACGCCCCTCAATGGACCTCGGCATCAAGATGCAGCCGATCGCCCAGGTGCAACGTTGCGCCGGATTGCGGATTGAGATGCCGCAGTTGGCGCAGCGGAATCGAATAGCGTTGTGCGATGTGCGAGAGGGTATCGCCGGCAACGACGATATGGATGTGGGCGCGAGCCTGCCTCGCGGGCTCCGTTTCAGCCGATGCGACATCGCGGCCCGGTAGCAACACGTTCGTACCGGGCGCGTCCGGTGCGCCTCTGTCTGGCGTATTCGCGTCGGCAAGAGTGGCGCCAGAAACACTGACCTGCGTCGTCGCCGATTCCATACCGCTGCCGTGCGCCGCGCGTTGCTCGCGCCAGTCGCTCCACAGACCGACCGGTAGAGCGTCGGCTGCTGCACGGAAGGCCGCCACCCGCGTTGTCGGCAGCAGCAGGTGATGGGTGCCGCCGGAGGGCATGTGGTTGCGTCGATAGCCCGCGTTCCAACGGCGTACTTCGTCGATGTCGATTCCGGCCAAGCGCGCGACCAAGCGCAAATCCATGCCGGCTTCGAGCGTTACGTCCTGCAGCACATCGTTTGGGTCAGGCTCCGGCAGGTGCACGGCAAAGCGCTCCGGATCGGTGACGATGCAGGCCAGCGCGAGCAGGCGATCGAGATGCTCGTGGGTGACCGGATGGAATGCGAATCGCGCAAGTTCGTTGGCCGACAAGGTGCGTGCGTCCCGCCCGGCGAGCAATTTCTTGACTCGAAATTCGCCGCTGTTGAAAGCCATGTCGACCAATCGCCAGTCGGCAAATTCCCGATCGTAATGTTCGATGAGGTCGAGCGCGGCCGCGGTGGAGGCGAGAGCATCGAGACGGCCGTCGTATTCAGGCGTAATCACAAGACCTGCGGTGCGCGCCGTATCCGGCACCAATTGCCACATCCCGGCCGACCGGTCGCCGTGTGACGCCACCGGCTGATAATTGCTTTCCAGATAGGGCAGCAGCGCGAACTCGCCCGGCAGATCGCGTTGTTCGATCTGCACGGTGACCAACAGCAGGAAGGGCAGTGCGCGCTTCCAGCTTGCGCTGAACAGGCGCGGATTTTGGGTGTAGTAGCGTGCCCAGCGTTGCACCTCGGGTCGGTAGTCGCAACCTTTCATTGCGAAGCGCTGGCGCAGGCGCGGCCACGGCGAAAGCGTCGCGACGAGGCTGGCGGATGCATCGGCGGCGGGCGAATCCTTTGGGGATGCGGTCGACGGGGCGCTTGGAGGCACCGGGCCGGCAAGAGCCGGCGATGGCGACGGCGCGGGTGGCCGTGTCGAGGGTGTCGCGCAAGCTGTCATCAGCGCAATTACGGCGCCGAGCAACGGGCCACGCATGCGCTTCGCGCGCATGCACATCACAGTGCCGGCATCCGGAAATGATCCTTGCGCCGACGCAATTCGGCAAAGCGCGCGACCCGATCAAGACATCGATCCGGATCGAGCGCCGCCATCAGTGCCGGCGAATCGACGCGCAGAAACGGGTTGCATGCGCGTTCGTCGGCAATTGCCACTGGCAGCGTCGCTGCGCCATGAGCGCGCAATGCCTGGGCCTGCAGGGTGCGCAGACGCAATGGTTCGTTGGCTGGATCGAGTGTGCGCGCAAACGCGCAGTTGGCGAGCGTGTATTCGTGTCCGCAACACACAAGTGTATCTCCGGGCAGCGCAGCAAGACGATCGAGCGAAGCGAGCATCTGCGCCGGACTGCCTTCGAACAGCCGGCCGCAGCCGACGCTGAACAGGGTATCGCCGCAGAACAAGAGACCGTGGCCTTGATAGGCGATATGGGTGAGTGTGTGACCCGGAATCGCAAGCACATCAAAGCGCAATGCGGGGTCTTCAAGCGCCAACACCTCGCCATCGCCCACGCGTACATCAACACACCCGATGCGTGCATCGTGCGGCGCGTACACGATGGCTCCCGTCGATGCAGCGAGTGCTGCCGCGCCATCGATGTGATCGGGATGATGGTGGGTGAGCAAGATCGCGCGCAGGCGCAGATGCTCGCGGGTGCAGGCCTCGCGCACGGGCGTGTCCGCACCCGGATCGACGACGATGGCGGAGCCAGCCGCGTCCAGCAGCAACCAGACGATATTGTCGGTGAGGGCGGGCAGGGCGATGAGGCGCAGATCGTTCATGGCCGGCGAATATAGCCAGCGTTCCCGTCGCGTTCGTTAAGCGGACATTAGCCGGCGGCCGATCGCGTTACACTGGGCCGTTATCGTCGACCGCGCCGCACCTGTGATTACCGGGCCTGACAACCTGTTTGCACTACCCGAGCTCGGTCCGCTACTGCGAGACGAGCTGGCGTGCGCTCCCGTGCATGCGGTGCGCCGGCCGGCCGGTCGCGCGCTGATCGTGCAGGCATGCTCGGCAAATCGGGTGATGAGCCTCGACGTCCGCCATCTGACTGCCGTGCGTCTGCATGTCGATCAGAAAGCATTCGTCGGCGACGTCATCTGCGAGCCCGACGCGTTGCCGTGGGAGGACGATTCATTCCAGCTTGTCCTTGCCCAGCATGTCGGCGACGTGCTGCCGGTTGGCAGCACGCTGATCGACGAATTCGCGCGTGTGCTGGCACCGGCAGGCACCTTGCTGTGGTTTGGCCTCAACCCATGGAGCCCGTGGTTGGCGTGGGTGCACTGGCAAGCGCGCCGCGGCATGCCGGTGCCGCGCGCGGCGCATGCGGACGCCGCGCGCAGACGCATGCGAACCTGCCAACTTGCGGCGCTTGCCCCCGACTACTTTGGCACCTGCTGGCCGCAACGGTCCGAATCATTCTCCGGTATCCATGGCAGTCGGATGCTTGCGCCCTTGCGCACTGCGTATCTCATCGCCGCCTCCAAACAGCGCGCGGTGTTGACGCCGCTGCGGCCACCGCTCGTGCGCGAGCGCGCCACCATAGGGTCCCAGCTTGTGGCACCCAGCCACCGTGCCAGAGCATGAGTGCGGCCGAGCAGTGGGCCGAGCGCGTCGAGTTGTTTACCGATGGCGCATGCCTCGGAAACCCGGGACCGGGCGGTTGGGGCGCGTTGCTGCGCTGGGGCGCGCGCGAGAAAGAACTCAGCGGCGGAGAAGCGCAAACCACCAACAATCGCATGGAGCTGATGGGCGCGATTGCAGGGCTCGAAACATTGAAGCGTCCGTGTGAAGTCGTGCTGACCACCGATTCACAATACGTCAAGCTCGGCGTTGAACAGTGGATGGCACGTTGGCGAGCGAATGGCTGGCGCACGAGCGCCAGGCAACCGGTCAAGAATCGGGATCTATGGGAGCGCTTGTCGACTGCGCTTGGCGATCATCGCGTGACGTGGCATTGGGTGAAGGGTCACGCCGGTCACGCCGAGAACGAGCGCGTGGATGCGCTGGCCTGTGCGGCGGCATTGACCTTCAAGGAACACGCATGAGACAGGTCATCCTGGATACCGAAACCACGGGGCTCGAAGTGCAGCGCGGCCATCGCGTGATCGAGATCGGTTGTATCGAACTGGTGCAGCGCCGCCCGACCGGCCGCACATTTCATTACTACCTCAATCCCGACCGGAGGATCGACGAAGGCGCGCGTGCAGTCACCGGCATCAGCGACGATTTCCTGCTGGACAAGCCGCGATTTGCGGACATCGCAGTCGAGTTTCTCGAATTCATCAGCGGCGCCGAGGTTATCGCGCACAACGCTGCGTTCGATGTCGGTTTTCTGGAGGCTGAACTTGCGCGGGCGGGATCCGCGCACGCAAAACTCGGCGAACACGTGTGCGTGCTTGACACGCTCGCGCTGGCGCGGGAGAAATTTCCGGGTCAACGCAACAGCCTTGATGCGCTGTGCCGGCGCTTGGGGGTGGATAACAGCCATCGCGAAATGCACGGGGCGCTGCTCGACGCAAACCTGCTTGCTGATGTTTATCTCGCCCTGACTGCGGGACAGGGAGCGCTTGGGTTCGAAAGCGAAACAGCGCAGGTGCAGGCCCATGCGGTCCAGGCGCCCGTGCATCTCCTGGCACGCCCCCGCGTGCTGCGCGCGCCGGCATCGGAACTGGCGCTGCATACGGCGCGACTGGCGGCGATCGAGACAGCCAGCCACGGAATCTGCATGTGGCTGCGGCTGGAGGCACTGCCGGTTGAGGGTCGCTTGTTCGCCTCGTAATGGCAGCATGCATGGAACGGCAGGTCTCGGCCCTGGCCGAACGACGCTTACTTCGATTTCCGGACGCGACGCTGTCAAGCATCTGTGCGGGACGACGCCAATGGCGAAGTGGGTGCTTCCCGGTTGATGCGGACACGTTTAGGAAGGCAGTGGTTAAAAAGCCCAGCGAGGGCAGGGAAGGGCGCCTTCCCCGCCCGTTGCAGCCCACTCCAATTCAGACGGTCGGCGAATTAAAACCCAGAACCCCGGCCCTTGTTCATTGCGCAACAATAACGGCGCTGATGGATCGCTTCGGCCGACCACATCCTCCACCATTCCGCGAGCAGGCTCGACTCAATCAATCGTTCACACAGGGGATCGTTTCCGCCAGTCGTCTAGTTCTTCTCGACGTTCGGCACTTCAGGCTGCACGTTCTGAATGGTCGCGGCGGGCAAGGATGTCGGTGGCCAATTCCGGACCTTTTCCCATTC
The DNA here is from genome assembly GCA_040002595.1 of Dokdonella sp. Lineage (GTDB taxonomy): Bacteria > Pseudomonadota > Gammaproteobacteria > Xanthomonadales > Rhodanobacteraceae > Dokdonella_A. The sequence goes on from JBDUED010000008.1 coordinate 15,062, forward strand.
CTTTTGCACATCGGGTGGAAGCTTGTCCATGTGCTTCAGGAACAGCGCGAGTGTCCATCTCTCCTGATCGCTGAGCGTGTGGCCAAACGAAGGCATGCCTGTGAGACGGATTCCATGGGTGATTTTCCAGAATGAGATGCCTTCCGGATCGTCCTCGACCCCATCGGTCGCAAACTGCGGCGGCTTTTGATAGAGCCCCTTTGCGATCGGCGATGCTGACGCTGCGCCTTTCTCGGAACCGTGGCAAACCGAGCAATTTTGGGCGAACAGGTGTACGCCTTCGAGCAGGTTCTGGTCGGACAACGCAACAGGATTTTCTCCTTTCGGAGCCTGACCGAGCAACGTCGCATTCAATGATGTTTGGGCCGCCCATGTTTCCAACCGCCCCGGTTGCGCATCAGCATTGGCTGGCATGAGGCCACTTCGCACCAGCAAGTACGCCCCAACAAGGGCACCGACCAGCGTAAATGTCACTCCTGCGAAAAACCTGTTCATTCTCATCCTCCTTCATCACTGAAAATAACCGTAGTGACGACACTGATGAAGAGGCCGGCAACTGGAATCGTTTGCCCCCGGATCATTCTCGCTAACTCGATTGAGATCAACTTGGCCCAAGGCGTCAGGCAAAGGGACTCCAGGGCCGGGAACGAACTTCCAAAGCCGTCGCTATCCGACCCATGCGGCCATTCGTGAAGGACTTTCGCAGACATACGAGATAGTCGCGCTTGGCCGCTTTTTAGTGGCGGTCACAATCGTGTTTTGCGCATACGCAACGAATGGTGCGACGAGCATTCTCGCAGCAACCACCGCGTGCATTCTTGGTAACTTGATCCGTAGGCGGGCACGCCACTGCCGTGCCCGCAATTACAGATCAGGGCGACTCGAAGCCGTTTGCGAATATCACGTCGCTCGCGCCCGCATATAGCTCAGCGCTAGCAAGCCCAAATGTGGTTGCATCAGCGCCCCCGGCGACCAGCACGAAGCCTCCGGGCAAGAGCGTCGCAGTGGCGAATTGACGCGCGGTTGCCATTGGGCCGGTTGCGGTAAACATTGCCGTTGCCGGATCGTACAGTTCCGCGCTGGCGAGAATGGCGTTGCCAGTACCTTGTCCTCCGGCCAGAAGCACCGTGCCGCTGGGGAGGAGCGTTGCGGTAGCGACCTGACGGGCCGCCACCATGTTGTTGGCGGTAAAGGCAAACGTGCCCGCTGCTGGATCGTATAGCTCTGCACTGGCTAGATAGACGCCGCTGGCACCTTTGCCCCCCGCAATCAGAACCTTGCCGCTGGTCAGCACAGTCGCAGTAGCCTTCCTGCGCGCTGTCGTCAGGGCTCCGGTCGATGAGAACGAGTTGGCCGACGGGTCGAAGAGTTCAGCGCTGTTGAGATAGGGGGTGGCAGCGTTTTGTCCTCCAGCAATCAGCACTTTGCCGGTACTCAACAGAGACGCTGTGGCGAACCCACGCGCTGTCGCCAAAGGGTTCGTGGTAGCAAACAAGCCGGTGTGGTAGCGCTCTGCGCTAGCGAGATAACCGGCGCTATCCTTGCCACCGGCTATCAGGACGTCGCCGCCGGGCAGGAGAGTGGCAGTGGCGGCAGCGCGCGCGGCCGACAGTGAGCCGGTGGCCGTAAAGGTGCCAAGGCTTGGATGGTAGAGTTCCGCACTCGCGAGAGCGTTCGTCCCGTCGGGAGAGCCTCCCGCGATCAGTACGTCGCCGCTGGGCAGCAGGGTCGCCGTGGCGCCAGCACGGGCTGCTAACATGGAACCCGTATTGCTGAACGTACCCAGTGCAGGATGATAGAGCTCCGCACTGGCGAGGGCGCCCAAGGCATTAGGAGCGCCTCCCGCAACCAGCACGTCGCCGTTGGGCAGCAAGGTCGCTGTAGCACCACCACGCGCGGTCGCCAGTGAGCCCGTCGGTGAAAAGGTATACGGTGTAGCTGCGACGGCCGGCGGGGCGATCGCCAAAGCGACGCCCATGATCAAGGCCATTCGGGTGAATGTATGCAACGACTGCATGATGTTTCCCCCTGGAAGATTCCACAGATAGTTGTGAAATCGGGCTGATGGCGGTCATCAGGATTTACCTGGACCCGGACGAATAGCGCAGGCTCCATCGCAAGTCCTCGCGGTGGCATCGAATATCTGAAGGGACATCACTGCTCGAACTTCTGAGCCTTCAGCCAGTGCTTCGCTGACAGTAGCATAAGGCGGAGCGCGGCACCGCGTTGGTGCCTTGGACGCCCCACGAGCGCGTTGGCGATCGCATGAATCGGCCTTTCTGGCTGAACGGGCGTGCTCGAGAGCGTGGGGAGTGGCCGATCGCGTCGCTCGTCGATCGATGACGCCGCGCATTGCGGACGCTCGCGACCGCTGTCCTACTTCGTCAGCTTTTCCAGCAACACATGCTGTGCGCAATGAGGCGCGACATCACCGGCGACCACTCGTGTGTAACTGCCGTCCGATTCTAGGATCCAGGCCTGCATGTTATCGGCCAGATAATTCGCCAGCGACTCCTCGTACACCCGTTGGGCAAGCATGGGATCGCGGATTGGAAAACAGGTCTCGATTCGGCGCATCAGATTGCGCTCCATCCAGTCCGCGCTCGAACAATAGATTTCCGCCGCATCGTCGTTCTGAAACCAGAACACCCGGCTGTGTTCGAGAAAGCGACCGATGATCGAACGCACGCGGATGTTGTCGGAAATGCCGGGAAGCCCAGGCCGCAGTGCACACGCTCCGCGCACGATCAGGTCGATCTGAACGCCGGCCTGAGACGCTCGATACAGCACTTCGACCACGTTTTCCTCGTTGAGCGCATTCATTTTGGCGATGATGCGCGCCGGCTTGCCCGCTTTCGCGTGCTCAATCTCGCGCTCTATCTTCTGCATCAAACCCTTGTGCAGCGTGAACGGCGAATGCATCAGGCATTTGAGCTGGATGATCGGGCCGAGCCCCGACAATTGCAGGAACAAAAGATGCGCATCCTCGCCAATGTCGGGATTTGCCGTCATCAGACCAAAGTCGGTGTAGAGGCGCGAGGTGATCTGGTGATAGTTGCCGGTCGACAGATGCGCATAACGACGCAGCACGCCGCTTTCGCGACGCACGATCAGGAGCATCTTCGCGTGCGTCTTGTAACCGACGACGCCGTAAACCACCTGCACACCCGCTTCCTGCAAATGGTTGGCCAGACGCAGGTTGGCTTCTTCGTCAAAACGTGCACGCAGTTCGACGACGACAGTTACATCCTTGCCTTGACGCGCCGCTTCGATCAGGTGATCGACCAGCGGTGAATCGTTGCCGACCCGATACAACGTCTGCTTGATCGCCAGCACGTTCGGATCGACGCTGGCTTCGCGCACCAGTTCGATAACCGCATTGAATGATTCGAACGGATGATGCAGCAGGATGTCGCGCTCGCTGATGGCCTCGAACAGACTGCGCTCCTCGACCACAGCGGGCAGAATGCGCGGCACGAACACCGGGAATTTGAGTTCCGGTCGATCGACCTGGTCGTAGATCGCATTGACGCGATTGACGTTGACCGGCCCTTGGCAGCGATATACCTCGGGATCGGTCAGTCCGAAGTTTTGCATCAACATGTCGGCGATCGGTTTTGGGCAATCATCGGCAAGCTCAAGGCGAACCGGCTTGGCGTAACCGCGCGCGCGCAGTTCGTCGCGCAGTGCCAGGGCGATGTTCTCGACCTCCTCGTCGTCGACGAACAGTTCGCTGTTGCGCGTCACGCGGAATTGGTACGACCCTTTCACCTGCATGCCCGGGAAAAGTTCTTCGACAAATTCCTGCAGGATGTGCGAAAGAAACACGAAATCGTAGGGCGCCTCGGCCACCTCGGCCGGCAATCGGATGATGCGCGGTAGAGAGCGCGGCGCGCGTACCAATGCCATGTGTCCTTCCCGGCCGAACGCGTCCAGTCCTTTCAGCACGATTGCGAGGTTGAGACTCTTGTTGAGAATGCGCGGAAACGGGTGCGCGGGATCGAGTCCTAGCGGCGACAAAACCGGCAGCACCTCGTTGCGGAAATATCCCTGCAGCCAGCGACGTTGCTTGACGGTCCAGTTGTCGCGTTTGGAGAACCGCACCCCTTCGCGTTCGAGTTCCGGCAACAAGGTTTCGTTCCAGAAATCGTACTGCGCCTTGACCAGCACCAGGGCGCGCTCGCGAATGCGTGCCAGCACTTCGCTCGGCGGCATCCCATCGGGTCCTGGCCTCAGTTCGCCTAGAGCCGACTGTTCGCGCAGCATGGCCACGCGCACTTCAAAAAATTCGTCGAGATTGGTGCTTGAAATGCACAAATAACGCATGCGTTCGAGCAAGGGCACGCGCGCATCCTGTGCCTGCGCAATCACGCGGAAATTGAACTCGAGCTGGGCCAGCTCGCGATTCAGATACAGGCCGGGGTCCTTGAGGTTCTGTGGCACTTCACGATTCATGCAGCGATCCGGACGGTGATCTTCATTGGAGGTTGGCACGTTGGGCTTACCGGGCAGTCTAGTAAACGAATCCTCCTGCTGCACCCGCTTCTGACCCTCGTCCGACAGCGTGAACACAAGCAACGCCGAGGGCAGAGCGCCCAGCGCGCGCCCGAGTGCACGATTGACCGCACTCTGCGCCGCGCACGCATCGGCCGCATGCCGGCCTTGGGTAGAGCAAACGCGACCATGTCGCGAATCACGCTCCCGTCTTCCACGAGCAGAATGTGTTTTTGCACGTGGTCACCGCAGGGCAGCACCATCCGGGCGCGTCATGACACGGCATTGCAACGGCCATGGTTGCGCCATGATGGCATGCGTCCCCCAACTGCGCTGGCCGGCAGCGTGCAGGCAACACTGCTCCCGGTTGCGACGCAGTCATTACAAATTGCAGATTTGTTGTGACTCCCGGCATGCCCGGCATCCCGATTAACCGGCGTGCAAGCGAAAGGCCGGCAGCAACGAGTCGGGCGTGGTTGCCGCGCCGCGTTTGCGCAATTCCAGTACGGCAGGCGTGAGTTGGGTGATGCGCGCATCAATGCGACTGCGCTGGTAATAGGTAAGGTCGGTCTGCTTGGACAACGCCTTGAGTTGGTTCAATGCGTCTTCCGCGTGTCCAGTCAGATAGGCCGCTTCCGCGTACGCTTCCGCTGCGCGCACCTTGTCGCCGGAAAGCTGGTTTGCACGCGCGTAGCTTTTTTGCAGCTCCGGATCGTCGGCGTGGCGCTCTACCAGCGGACGCAGCAATCCCAACGCGGCGCGCGCGCTGGCGGAATCGGCGCGCGCCAGCAATGTGTCGGAATAGCTGAGCGTGACCGCACGGTTGCCCGGGAAATCGCGGTTGAGCTGGGCATAGACCTTCAGTGCATCGGCTGGGTTGCCGGACTGTTCCTCGGCATGCGCGAGCGCCAGGCGCAAGACCGGCGAATTTGGTTGCTTGGCGGTCAATTTTTGCAGTTCAGTGACAGCGAGCGCGGGTTGGCGTGTCTGAAGCAACGCCAACGCGTATCCATAGTGATTCGCTGTCGTGTCAAACGCAGGATTGTCACGCAAGTTGTCCGCGTAATACGCGCGCATGACGGTCGCCGATCCCGCACTCAGCACTCGCGCGCGTTCGCGCATGAGTTCGAAATACGCTTCACCTTGATTGATCGCCGGGTTGGCTGGCGTAACAGGCTTGGGCGTGTTGCGGTTCATCCCCGGCAGCAGGGCCGACGTGAGAACCGCCGCATCCATGGCCGCGGTGTTCTTGGCGCGGACATCGCTCGCTTCGTCGTCGAGCTGGGCAGCACGCTCTTTTGCTTCGGCAATACGCTTGGTGTCGAGCGGATGATCGAGCAGGAATTCCGGTACATCAGCACCGTTGACACGCATCATTTTTTGCAAGGTCATGAAGGCGCCTGCCATCGCCATTGGATCGAAACCCGAGCGTGCCAGGGTCTGGATGCCGACGCGGTCGGCCTCGGCTTCCTCGCCGCGCGTGAAATTGATCTGGTGCTGCTGGATCAGCGACGTGCCGGTCATGATTGCAGCCATCCCGGCATCATCGGTGCGGTGCGCCGTTGCGATCAACACACCCAGCATCGCGAGCATGATAGGCACCGACATCTTCTGCGTGCTTTCGAATGCGCGCAGGATGTGCTGCTGTTGCACATGGGAAATTTCGTGTGCGAGCACACCGGCCAGTTCGTCCTCGCGCTGCATGGCAGTGATGAGACCCGCGTTGGCCGCAACGAAGCCGCCCGGCGCGGCGAACGCATTGATCTGGGCGTCGCGCACGATGAAGAATACGAACGGCAGATCCGGCCGCTCGCTGTTGGCGACCAAGCGGTAACCGAGCGCGTTGATGTAATCGTCGAGCAAGGCATCGTCGAGCACGAGGTTGTATGCGCGCATTTCCTGCAGCATCGCGGCGCCGTAATCGTGCAGGTCCTGCGGCGACATGATGGCCGCAGCAGAACTGCCGATATCCGGCAGCTTGATGTCCGGCTCACGCGCGCCCGCAAGCCCCGTGATGCAGGCAACGGTCAATAGTGAAACGCCACGCAAAAGACGCATCGACGAACTTCCGCAAAGGCTCTTTGACCACCATAGCGCGTAGACGTTCCCGCTGCCACGCTTCGTAGCGCAGGCGCCCAAGCAAGCACTTCGTGCGCGTTCATGCGCGAGCCTGCATGACGCAGCCGATGTCTGGGGATTGAACAACGATGCGCTGCTACACGCGCTCTGCCGACTGCCGTGAAGCTCACTTGAAAGTCGACCAGGCACGCTCCACTCTTGCTTTGTCTGCCAGCGAATGAGCGCCGCCATGAACCGGGTTGAAATCTATACGACCGCGATCTGTCCCTATTGCGCGTCCGCCAAGCAATTCCTGAAACAGAAAGGGCTTGGCTACGAGGAGGTTCGCGTGGACACCGATCCTGTGCGGCGGGAGGAGATGCTGACGCGCAGCGGCGGGCGCCGCAGCGTGCCGCAAATCTTCGTCAACGATACCCATATTGGCGGGTTCGACGATCTCGTCGCCGCAGACCGTGCCGGGCGACTTGGGGAACTGATGGGCCAGCCCAAATGAGCGGCAAGGGTGAGTTCAACGCATTCCGGCAGCGCATGAACGAGCGCATCCTCGGTCAGGACAATCAAGTCGTGCGGCGCTTTTTCGCGCTCGATACGCAGACCTACAAGGCCGGCGCGCTCGATGTGAAGACCAAGGAAATGCTTGGCCTGGTGGCGTCGCTGGTTCTGCGCTGCGACGATTGCATCAACTACCACGTTGCCCAATGCGCCGAAGCGGGCGTCAGCGAAGAGGAGTTTTTCGAAGTGTTCAGCGTCGGCCTGGTCGTCGGCGGCTCGATCGTGATTCCGCACTTGCGTCGCGCCGTCGATTTTCTCGATCAGATGCCAAGCGAGCAACAGGCGTCGCCAGCTTCCAACGACACCTAGCTCAGCGCGGCACGCGCACCAGTTTCACCGGCGCCCCATTGCTGCCACGGCCACGCAGGTGGTCAAGACCCACCTGATCGAAATCAGCCACGGGAATCGACGCGACCGACAAGGTGCAGATATCCGGATGCTGCGAATCCTTGCTCGACAGACGACAATCGAGGCTGGCATCGTTGGCCGAATCGGCCAGGTGGAAGGTTTCCGCATCCTGACTGCTTGGGTCGGAAAACTCGAACAGCCTTGGTGGCCCTTTGTCGTCCGGCACCAGCACCCACTGGCCGCTCCAGGCAACGCTCACCGGACCGTTGGAAAAATGCGTACGCGCCAGCAGCAGGCTGCGCACCTGCGTGTCGCGCCCACCTTCGCTACGAACGAGCCATGCGCGTGCGCGCGTTGGCGAGAGAAATTCAAGTTCCAGTCGCGGACCTGCCTGCGCGGAAGGTTGTCCACCGACGGGCGCAAACATCGGGTCGCCGTTGGCGAGTTGGACGAGTGCAACGTGCGCGACGCGGCCGCCCGCGCGGGTGCTGCCGAAATACCAGGTTGGGGCTCCGCTATCGCCGAACCCGAACAGGCCGACCGCAAGTTGATCCCCCTGCAGTTCGATGCTCGCACCATTGCCGGCCGCGGCGGGACCCGTCTCGACGTCCGCCTCGGACCACCAGAACCCGTTTTCAGGTCTGGGGGCCGCCGCGGGCGCAGTGGTATCAAGCAGATGGAACGCGACCAGCGTCGTGCCGCCTGCAAGGGTTGCATACACCCGTACGCGATACACCTGACCCGGCAGGATCGGCGTGCCGGTACTGGCGGCAGGATCGATGCGCAATCCGAACGGCTGCGCGTGTTGGGCGTCGCAATCGGTCTGCGGCGTGGCCAGTTCGATGCTCAGATCGCTGCCGTCGAGGGTGATGCGGTCTACCTTCGGACTACAGCGCGCTGCCGCGCTGCCGAAAATGACCAGTTGCGGTGTCGCGTGCGACGTCGCAACAGCGTTCTGCAGGACCACTCGCTGCACCGTGGGAAGGAGATTGGTGGCGTGCGCGCTCACGCTTGTCGCCACGACGAAAGCACAAATCACGGCTGAACGCAGCGCACCAGCGAGCCGCTTTCTTGTACGACGCGGGGACATTCACCGATAATGCGCGCCGACGCCCGTTCGGGCAAGTCGATTCAGCTTAAATCCTGCCAACGCGAGGCACTTGCGCGCGCGCGGAGTGCGCGTGGGCCGCAGGGCATGCCTTGAGCGCCGGCTCACATTTTCATTTTTTGCGCGCGCGGGGATTTGCTGGGCACCAGAAGGAGTTTTTCAGATGAGCAAGACCATTGCGGTGATTCGTGGCGACGGGATCGGTCCGGAAATCATGCATGCGACGTTGCGCGTGCTCGAAGCGATTGACGCTGGCCTGGACTACGAATTTGTCGAAGCCGGGCTAGCAGCGCAGGAGAAGTTCGGCGAGCTGTTGCCGCAGGCGACTCTGGCTGCGATCGCACGCCACCGCGTCGCACTCAAAAGCCCGCTGACCACACCTGTCGGCGAAGGATTCAGCTCGATCAATGTCGAACTGCGCAAGCATTTCGATCTGTATGCGAACGTGCGCCCGGCGATTTCGTTTCCGAACACGCGTTCGCGTTTTCCGGAAAACGTCGACCTCATCACCGTGCGTGAAAATACGGAGGGCGCCTACATCGGTGAAGGCCAGAATGTCAGCGATGACGGCGCGACTGCTACGCTGACGCAGAAGGTCACGCGGCGAGGGTCGGAACGCATCGTGCGTTATGCGTTCGATCTGGCGCGGCGCAATGGTCGCAAGAAAGTAACGGTTGTGCACAAGGCGAACATTCTCAAATCGACGTCGGGCCTGTTTCTGAAGGTTGCGCGCGAAGTCGCCGCCCAGTACCCGGAAATCATCTGCAACGAATTGATTGTGGACAACTGCTGCATGCAGTTGGTGATGAAGCCAGAGCAGTTTGACGTGATTGTCACCACCAATCTGTTTGGCGACATCATTTCTGATCTGTGCGCGGGTCTCGTCGGCGGCCTCGGCCTCGCACCCGGCGCGAACATTGGTGTCGATGCAGCCATTTTCGAGGCGGTGCACGGCTCGGCGCCAGACATCGCCGGCATGGGCATCGCCAATCCGTGCGCACTGCTGCTCGGCGCCGCGCAGATGCTGGATTACCTCGATCAGGCCGACAAGGCAAATCGCCTGCGCGCGGGAATCCGCGCCACCCTCGCCGCGCGCGATCGGGTGACCCCCGATCTCGGCGGCAATGGCCGTACCGAAACATTTGCCGATGCGATCATCGGGCGTTTGAACGACTGAGATTGGCGCGGACAGGTTGTGTTTCACGATTGCGCGACGGCGTGCTGCGGCGTGATGGTGACGTCCGCGTCGGCCACCTTCGATCTATCGCGCAGCCAGATGATCGAGCACGCGCAATGCGCCCTTGCCGGGCCGATAGCCAGCGGCGAGCGCGCGCTGCACGAAGTCGATCGCTTGCTCAACCGCATCTTCGAGCGGCTGACCTCTCGCCATGCCGGCGGCGATTGCGGACGATAGCGAGCATCCCGTGCCGTGTGCCTCACCGGGAATGCGCCGATTGTGAAACCAGTGTTCGCCGGTTGCCGTCAGCAGTAGATCGCAAATCTCGTTGCCGGCAAGGTGACCGCCCTTCAGCAGAACCGCGCGCGTGCCTTGATCGAGCAGTTCTCCAGCCGCCTCGCGCATGTCGGCCGGTGTGCGGATTGTCCGATCGAGCAACTGCTCGGCTTCGGGAATGTTCGGCGTCAGCAGGGTTGCGCGCCCGAGCAAATGGCGGCGCAGCGCAGCGGTGAGAGCCTTGTGCGCCAAGCGCGCGCCCGTTGTCGCTACCAGCACCGGATCGAGGATCACGGGCATTTTCGGATAGCGGGCCAGTCGTTCCGAGACTGCGCGCGCGATTGCCGCGCCCGCGAGCATGCCGATCTTTACCGCCCCGATGTGGAAATCACCAAGCACCGTGTCGATTTGCGCGCGCAATATTGCAACGGGGATGGTGTGGATGGCGGCAACGTGGCGGGTATTTTGCGCAGTCACAGCCGTGATGGCGCAAACGCCGTGCACTCCGAACGCGGCAAAGGTGCGCAAATCCGCCTGAATTCCGGCGCCTCCGCCTGAATCGGAACCGGCGATCGTCAGCGCGATCGGCAAAGCGTCGCGCTTCGCGGATTTGTCTTGGTTTTGCACCATGGGGTCGACGTTGTTCGCTCCCATAGAATGGCAGAATGGGATCCTGATAATCGCAAAACAGCGACGCTTGACTTCTGTTGCTTTTTAACCATAATCGAGACGGATTTCACCACAATTGTTTCCATCACCGCAGCCAGGGGCCATGCAGCGGGCAACAGCAACCGCAGGGAGATGGGTGGGAGCGCTAAGCGCAGGGCTGGCGCTCCCATTTTCTTTTATGACGCACGCAACGACGCTGGACGCCCGCTTCCCGGCTCCTTCAGCGGACCGGGCGCACAGCGTCAGCGCAGTTGTGGATGAATCCGCGCTTTCGCGTTGGCATGCCTACGCGCTCTCCAGCATAACGCCCCAATTTTCCTGGGCTGTATTGCCAGTGGATATCGCCGCGCCACGTGTGCTGGACAACTACTCAGGAACGGTCAATCGCTCGCCGCTATTCCAGGCCCCGCAGGGTGCAGCGACCCATCTGGGTCTATCGATCGCAACCGGCACGATTTCTGACACTCCCAGCGTGCTGTCGAGTCAAAACGCGCATTTGATCGGGCTGCCCCAACCGGGTTTGCAACGCACCGTGGTTGCGCCAACCTTGACCGGCAATTGGGGCGAGCACGGCAGTGCGCGTCTGACCGGCGTGCTTGCATACCAGCGGTTTGCCAGCATGGGCCTCGGCACCACAGCCGGTGGCTCCGATGGATGGGCTCCGCCACCGCCCAGACTTGGCGACAGTTCCTACGGCGCTGGCGCTCGACTGGATATCGGCAATGCCCTCAGCGAGCGTCTGAGCTGGAATATGGGTTACCAGTCGCGCGTCGCGATGGGCGCGTTCGCAAATTATCGCGGCGTATTTGCCGATGCCGGCGACTTCGACATTCCGGCCAGCGCAATCGCGCAGCTCAGCTATGCGCTGACACCACAGATGGCCGTGGATATTGGTGTCCAGCGTGTGATGTACAGCGCGATCACGCCGTTCGCCAGTGCGAATCTCCCGGTTCGGTTTCTCGCCCTCCTTGGAGATGGATCAAGCCCCGTATTCGCATGGCGCGATCTCAATGTGTATAGCATCGGCTGGACATTGCGCGACGAGGATCTTGGCAACTTGCAGTTGCGCTACACCACGCGCCAGCAACCTGTACCTACTTCGCGTTTGCTTGAACGCGCGCTCGCAACCGCAAATGACATGGTGTCGCTTGGCTGGTCACGCGGATTCGGTGACCGCTCAAACCTGAGTTTTTCGGCGAGCTACGCCACTTCGCCGTATTACATCCTGATGCCGACCTACACATCTCGCGACAACGCGACGGCCAGCCAGTTCGAGTTCGAAGCGCTCTGGTCCGTGCATTTCTGAGCGCGGAAAATCGAAGCGATCAATCGCAGACAGCGACCGGACGGCCTTGGACCGTCCGGTCCGCAAACGACGATACGCCGAATCCAGCTACAGCATTTCCGACGCGTAATCAGCCAGTCGTGAACGTTCGCCTCGGCGCAAGGTGATATGCGCGCTGTGATCCCAGTTCTTGAAGCGATCGACGACGTAGGTCAGACCCGATGTCGTCTCCGTCAGATACGGCGTGTCGATCTGCTCCAGGTTGCCAAGACAAATCAACTTGCTGCCTGGACCCGCACGCGTGATCAGCGTCTTCATCTGTTTAGGGGTCAGGTTCTGCGCTTCATCGATGATGACGTAGCGGCCGAGGAAGGTGCGTCCGCGCATGAAGTTCATTGCACGAATCTTGATGCGTGACGCGAGCAAGTCGTTGGTAGCAGCGCGACCCCAGGCGCCGCCTTCCTGCGGATTGGTCAGCACTTCGAGGTTGTCGGTCAATGCGCCCATCCACGGCGTCATCTTTTCTTCCTCGGTACCGGGCAGGAAACCGATGTCCTCGCCCACCGACACCGTCGCGCGCGTCATGATGATCTCGCGATAGCGCTGTTGGTCCATGACTTGCGCAAGGCCCGCCGCGAGCGCAAGCAATGTTTTGCCGGTGCCGGCCGTGCCAAGTAGCGTCACGAAATCGACGTCCGGATCCATCAGCGCGTTCAAGGCGAAATTCTGCTCGCGATTGCGCGCCTGGATGCCCCACACGGTATGAGAACCGCTGCGATAATCGTCGACGATCTGCAGGGTTGCCTTCTGGCCGTCCAGGTGCAGCACGCGCAGTTCGACTTCATCGTCGCCCGGCAGGTACAGACTCTGGTTCGGATGCCAGTCTTCGTCCTTGCGGCGCTTCACTTCATAAAACGTGCGACCGCGTTCGGACCATGAGCGCAACTCGCCGTGACGCTCCCAGAAATCCGCGGGCAGTTCGGCCAAGCCGTTGTATAGCAGGCTGAAGTCATCCAGCGCGCGATCGTTCTCGTAGTCCTCCGCGATGATTTCGTGGATTCGTGCCTTGATTCGAAGGTTGATGTCCTTGGTCACCAGGATCACCGCTTCCTTCGGCCGCTGCGCGCGCAACGCGACGACGGCAGCAAGAATCAGGTTGTCCGGCAGAGTTTGCCGCGCGTTCTTGTCAGCCGCAATGAGCGAGGTGGTCTGGAAGTAAAGACGTCCAACCTTGGTCTTGCGTTCCAGTTGCACGCCCTGCGGCAATCGCAGTTCCACGCCTTCGTCGATGTGACGGCCATTGCCGGCGATGATGAGCTCATTGAGAAAACGGCTGACCTGACGCGCATTGCGTGAAGTTTCGGAGGTTCCTTTCTTGGCTGAATCGAGTTCCTCCAACACGGTCATCGGCATGAAAACGTCGTGTTCCTCAAAACGGAACAGGGCGGTCGGATCGTGCATCAATACGTTCGTGTCAAGTACGTATATGCGCTTGCCTCGGGTCATTGGCAGCTCTCGATGGGTAGGAAGGAAGGGCGACATTGGCGCAGACGGACGTATTGCGGCGTTCCGGTATGGCCAGTCGGAACAATTGTCACGATTGGGCGACGCGATCGAGCACGGCAGCGGCGTGGCCGGAAACCTTGATGCCACGCCATTGCGCTACGAGGACGCCTTCCGGATCGATCAAGAAGGTACTTCGGATCACGCCAATATGGTGCTTTCCGTACAACGTTTTTTCTCCCAGTACGTCGAATGCGCGGCACCAGCGCTCATCTGTATCGGCAACCAGCGGAAACGGAATTTCCTGCTTCTGGCGGAACTTGACGTGAGAGGCGATTGAATCGCGCGAGACCCCGACGATATGGCAATGATGCTTGCGGAAGGCGCCGTAGAGGTCGCGGAAATCCTGCGCTTCACGTGTGCAGCCGGACGTGTTGTCCCGCGGATAGAAATACACCACGACAGGCCCGCCGCGCAGATCCGCAAGCGCAAGTACGCTGCCATCCTGGAGTACGCCTTCGAGTGACGCGACTGTGGTGCCCACTTCGAGCATCATCAGAATTTCATCGGGTCCATGATCGCGTCGAGATTTAGTCCATCGCAGAACTCGAGGAAATCATCACGCAATGCAGCGATATGCGTGGTCGTTGGAATGCCGATGGTTATCTGCGCCGAGAACATCTCGGCGCCGGTCTGCATCGCGCGATAGCGCGTCGAATGCAGTTGTTCGATCGTGATGTGCTGTTGCGCGAAAAATTCGGCGAGCTGGAACAGAACGCCTGCTTTGTCGGACGCCACGACTTCGATCACGTAGGGCAGCAAATTGGTCTGCTGTTCCTTTGCGCTGGTGCGGAAATGAGTGAGGCGAAGCTCGCCACCACGATCGAGTTTCGCGAGCGCGTTTTCGAGTTTTGCGATCGAGTCCCACGCGCCCTGCGCGAGCGCGAGCACGCTCAGTTCGTTGCCCAGGGTCGAAACGCGCGCTTCGGCTAGATTGCAGCCGCATTCGGAGATGCGTTTGCTGATTGCCACCAGGGGCGATTGCGAAGCTGCGCTGAAGGCGCTGATCAGCAGGTAATTTTCGTTCGATGCGGGACGCGGGGTGTTGTCGCTCGGAACCGGCGGCTTTCCTGTTTGTTTCACGATTCCTTCGTCCTGACTATGCCGCGCCGACCATCGGCGCAAGCAGGAAGAATACTGGCGAGGGCGAGGGGTCGCAAGGGAAAGTCGGCTGCCGGGACAGGTCATTTTGAGGATGACCACTTGTTTGTGCGCAATCGATTTTGTGCAACCGCATTACCGCGCCGGAGCCCTGGCCCGCGATGACGCAGGTTGCTGTACCATTCCCCATTCCGCACTTGCGCGAATTTGTTCTTGACCTTTTCCGGCAGCATTTGCGCGTTGGCGACGCCATTCCACGCGCGCGATGACACGCTCGACCTCGAGGCCTTCGGTCGTCTGATCGACCACCAGATCGCCGGTGGATCGCGCGCTCTGGTGGCCGCGGGCTCGACTGGCGAAGCGGCTGCGCTCGAGGACGCGGAATATTCGCGGCTGATCGAATTTGCGCGGACTCGCGTTACCGGGCGCGTTCCACTGATCGCCGGCAGCGGCCAGTCGTCGACGCGCAAAACCATCGCGCAAACACAACGCGCGGGCGCCGCTGGCGCGGCCTTTGCGTTGGTCGCGGCTCCCGCGTATGTGCGTCCGACGCAGGAAGGCATGTTCCGCCATTTCAGCGAAGTCGCCGAACACGGTGGTTTGCCAGTGATTCTCTACAACGTTCCGTCGCGCACGGCGTGTGACCTGCAGCCGGAAACGGTTGCTCGCCTGGCCCGCCACGGCAATATCGTTGGAATCAAGGAAGCGCTGCCGGAGCCGCCCCGGATGACAGCGCTGCTCGCCCTGCGTGCGCCAACGTTCAGCGTGCTGTCCGGCGACGATGCAACTGCGGCGCGCGCGCAGCTTGCCGGCGCCGATGGCGTCATTTCGGTGGCCGCGAATGTCGCGCCGCGCTTGGTCGCGGCACTTTGCGCGGCATGCGCGGCGCGTGATGCTGCGAACGTCAATGTCCTGGACCTGCGCCTGCAACCTCTTTATGCGCTGTTGAACGCTGAACCGAATCCGATTCCGCTGAAATGGTGCTTGACCCAGCTGGGCATCGGCGACGCGTGTCTGCGTCTGCCGTTGCTCGAATTCTCCCCGACGTACCACGCTGGCGGCATCGAGGTGCTGACTCGGCTTGGTCTGGTCGAGTCATCGCCTGCGGTCGGGTAGACTATGCCGATGACTGACGACAGGATGGACCTCGTGAGAAGGAACAACTTTGCACTTCCGGCCACCGTGGCCGCGGTTTTGGTGCTCGGCGGCTGCGGCTTCGTGCACAATCACTTCGGACACAAGGACGCGGAATACATCAGATCCGCGCAGGATCGACCGCTGGAAGTACCGCCCGATCTCGATACGCCGAGCACCAGCGGCGCGCTCGTAGTGCCGTCTGCCAGCATGGGCAACGCGCCGTCCACTTCAGCGGCAGTGACCGGAGCGCCCTCCACGTTGCCTCCTTCCGCGCCAATCGCGCCGGGTGTGCAGGTGGGTGGCGATGGCTTGCACGTCGCCGACAGCCCGGATAGCACGTGGACGCGTGTGGGTCTCGCACTCGAGCGGTCCGGCGCCGCCACCGTGCTGAGCCGCGACGAAGCCGGACACGCTTATGCGGTCGAAACGACCGGGCGGACCACGACGAAAGCAGGTTGGTTGAAACGCGCAGTCACGTTCGGTCATGCCGGCAACAAGACCACGGCAAAGGTGAAACTGGGCGTGCGCGTGAGCGCTGATGGCGCGGGCAGTCGAGTCAGCGTTGAAGGCGCGACGGATGATGCGTCACTCGACGCAGCGCGGTCGCTGCTGGCAATGTTGCGCCAGCGCCTGTCCTGATGACCGCCGGGTAAAAAAAGCAAGCCACGGCAGACGCGATTGCGCTGCTGTGGGAGTTTATCGGGTGTCAGCGTTGCAGCAGCCCGAGCTTGTCCGGCTTGCCGTCCCATTCCTTCGCGTCGGCTGGTGCGTCAATCCGTTCCGTCAGAACTGGCCACGCCTTGCACAGTTCGGCGTTGAGCGCGATGAAACTTTCCTGGCCGGCGGGAACATCGTCTTCCGGAAAGATCGCGACTGCCGGGCATTCCGGTTCGCACAACGTGCAGTCAATGCATTCCTGCGGATCGATGACGAGGAAATTGGGCCCTTCGTGAAAACAATCGACCGGGCACACCTCGACGCAATCGGTGTACTTGCATTTGATGCAGTTCTCGGTGACGACAAAAGGCATGGTGGGTTCAAATACTTGGCGCTCCCTACGAGGTTCGAACTCGTGTTCCCGCCTTGAGAGGGCGGTGTCCTGGGCCACTAGACGAAGGGAGCGCGGGTTTGGAAATGCGAAGCCGCGTAGTATAACCAAACCATAACATGCGGCAATCCAGGGAGCATCTGCTAAGGATGAATTTGGAACGAAGCGTCATAGAAGCTGCGACGGCCGGGTCGTTCCGCGTCATTGCGCGTGCCGAACACACGATTTCACGCAAGAGTATCTCCCCCGGAGCATTGCGCGTTTTGTACCGACTGCACGAAGCGGGTTACCAGGCTTTGCTGGTGGGCGGTGCGGTGCGCGATCTCCTGCTCGGAGGGCATCCCAAGGATTTTGATATAGCGACCAATGCGACGCCCGAACAGGTGCGTGCGTTGTTCCGCAATTGCCGCCTCATCGGACGACGATTTCGTCTTGCCCATGTAGTGTTCGGGCGCGAAATCATCGAAGTGGCGACGTTCCGCGGCAGCAGCGACGACGGCACCGGCGACCGTCATCACGTCGAGGGCCGTCTGGTGCGCGACAACGTATATGGCACACTGGAGGAAGACGCGGTGCGGCGTGATTTCACGGTCAATGCGCTGTACTACGACATCGCCGATTTCAGTGTGCGCGACTCGGTCGGCGGCATGGCCGATCTCGATCAACACGTGATGCGCCTGATCGGCGATCCGGATCTGCGCTATCGCGAAGATCCCGTGCGCATGTTGCGTGCAGCCCGGCTGGCAGCGAAACTTCGTTTCGAGATTGCCGCCGAAACCGCGGCGCCGTTCGCTACCCTCGGCACGTTGCTGGCAGAAGCGCCGCCCGCACGCCTGTTCGACGAATCCTTGAAGCTGTTTCTGGGTGGGTATGGCCTCGCCAGCTTGCACGCGCTGGAACGCTACGGCCTGCTTGAACAGATCTTCCCAGCGACCGCGCGCGCTCTGGCGGATGGCGCCACGCCTTCATTCCGCCGCCTGGTCGAGCAAACGCTCGCAAACACGGATGCGCGCATACGCGAGGAAAAGCCGGTGACGCCGGCTTTCCTGTTCGCAGCGATGCTGTGGGAGCCGACGCGCCGTGTGGCGCAAGCGCTGGTGGAAGGTGGCGCGGACGCAGATCATGCATGGACTCATGCGGTCGATCGGGTTCTGCGCGAACAGGCGCAGAGAGTGGCGATTCCACGCCGGTTCACGATCGCAATAGAGGAGATCTGGGCGATGCAGCCGCGTTTCGCGCAACGCACAAAAAAGCGCGCGTTCCGTTTGCTTGAACATCCACGCTTTCGTGCGGCATACGACTTCTTGCTTTTGCGCGCCGAAGAGAGCCCCCAGTTACATGAACTTGCCGCCTGGTGGACAGACGCGCAGCAGCTTGCGCACGATGAACTTTCCGAACGCATCAGTGCGATCCCGGCGGCTGCGGCCGGCAATGACAAGCCTCCTGCGGCGAAGCGCAAACGTGCGCGGCGACGGCGGCGCAATCCGCGCCCTGACGCAACCGGCAATTCATCGACAGAACCCGGTGAGTGAAACAAGCGAAGTGCATGCGTGGATCGGGCTTGGCAGCAATCTCGACAATCCGCCGCAACAACTCCGGCGCGCGCTGGCGGCGCTGGCCAATTGTCCACGCACGCGCCTGCTGAAACATTCACGTCTGTATCGAACTGCGCCGTGGGGAATCGCCGATCAACCTGCCTTCGTCAATGCCGTCGCCGAACTTGCAACGTCGCTCTCGCCACGTGAACTACTTGAAACCCTGCTCGCGATTGAATGCCGTCACGGACGTCGCCGTGATGGCTCGCGCTGGGGTCCGCGCACGCTTGATCTTGACCTGTTGATGTATTCAGACATACGCATCGACGAGCCAGGCCTGACCGTGCCTCATCCGCGCATGGTCGAACGCGCATTTGTGCTGATGCCGCTGGCGGAGCTGGATGCGGATCTGGCGATACCCGGCGTCGGTATCGTGGGAGAAATGCTGGCGCAGCTCGATGTGAGTGGTTGTGCGTCGCTCGTAGCCACAAATGAAATGGATTCGTGCCAGTCGGTCGAACCCTGACTGCAGGTGCAACTTGAGGTCGATCCCCCATGCGGGAAATAATGCGCACCCCGTCGCCAGCGTTGCGAGAATCCATGAACGACAATGCCGCGAACGCTGCACCAGTGACGGTGCCGGAGCTGCACGCGAGAAAAATCCGCGCGCAAAAAATCGTCGCGATCACTGCCTATGATGCAACTTTGGCGGTTTGCGCCGATCTGGCAGGTATCGATCTGGTGCTGGTTGGCGACTCCCTCGGGATGGTCGTGCAGGGTCACGCAAGCACGTTATCGGTCAGCGTCGACGACATCGTCTACCACACCACGTGCGTCGCGCGCGGGTTGCGCCATGCACTGCTGGTCGCAGACATGCCGTTCATGAGCTTTCGCGATTCTGCCACCGCACTCACGAATGCCGCGCGCCTGATTGGAGAAGGGGGCGCCGCGATGGTCAAGCTCGAAGGCGCGGATTGGGTGTGCGAGGTGATCGATGCGCTAGTCCGGCGCGAGGTACCCGTCTGCGCGCACTTGGGTTTGACCCCGCAATCGGTGCATCGCCTGGGCGGCTATCGAGTGCAAGGGCGGGATGATGCGGCCGCGGACCGACTGCAGCGCGACGCGCGTCTGGTCCAGGATGCTGGAGCGAGTTTGCTCGTGCTCGAATGCGTACCAGCTGCGCTCGCCGCTGAAATCACCCGAGCGTTGCGCATTCCGACGATCGGCATCGGCGCGGGTGCGGTTTGTGATGGCCAGATTCTCGTGATGCAGGATCTGCTCGGCATCACCCAAGGCAAGCGGCCGCGATTCACACGTGATTTCCTCGCCGGGGCGCATTCGGTTGTCGATGCGATGAGGGCCTACGCCGATGCCGTGCGCAGTGGGGAATTTCCCGCAGCCGAGCACAGCTACTGATGGCCATGCGAATTGTCGAACGCGCAGCCGATTTGCACGCGCTGCTGCGCGAATCGGGGTATGCCGGCCGGCGTATCGGTTTCGTGCCAACGATGGGCAATCTGCACGATGGCCACTATTCGCTGATCGCCGTCGCGCGCGAGCACGCCGATCTCGTTGTCGCGAGCGTATTCGTGAATCCGACACAGTTCGGACCGCACGAAGATTTCGCGCGCTATCCGCGCACTCCGGAGTCCGATATCGCCGGACTTGACGCGTGCGCGTGCGATGTCGTGTTTCTGCCCACGGTCCAGGACATGTATCCGAGCGGCGTGCAGGATGCGGTGCGTGTCGTGGTACCGACGTTTGGCGATATTCTCGAAGGCGCGATTCGTCCGGGTCACTTCGACGGCGTAGCCGGTGTCGTTACCCGGCTTTTCAACGTGGTGCGGCCGGATGTCGCGGTATTCGGGCAAAAGGATTACCAGCAGTTGCTCGTCATCCAGCACCTGACGCACGACCTCGGATTTCCGATCGAGATTGTCGGTGCGCCCATCGTGCGGGAAACGAACGGTCTTGCGATGAGCTCGCGCAACCAGTATTTGAGCGCGCAACAACGCGAACAGGCCGCTGTCATCCAACACGTGCTGCAAGGAATGTGCAAGCAGGTCTGCACGGGCAATCATGCGTTTTCCTCGATCGAAACGCGCGCACAGGCGCAGCTGGAACAGGCCGGATTGATTCCCGACTACGCGGTGGTGCGTCGTGCTGACGATTTGCGCAAACCGGTCGAGGGCGACAACGCACGCTTGATAGGTCTGATTGCTGCTCGTCTGGGGTCCACGCGGCTGATCGACAATCTGATGCTTGAGGCGGGCAATGAGCAGGGACCGGGTTAAGAATGACGGACGGAACGTCCTGCGCTTTCGGACATTTAAGGTCGAAGCCGCAAACATGTTGTTTTTTACATGGGCTGTGGTAATCTTCCAACTGTCGTGGGGGTTTTTGCAACGTCAGCTGTTGTTCCCATTGACGCAGGGCGCAAATAGGTAATCGTCACTCCGATTGGAACCCTCGCTGCGGCAATCGCGCGAGGGTTTTTTTTCGCCAAAATTCAGCAGGTTGCGGCAAGTCGCCGCGTCAGTCTGCAGGCTTGCTGCAGTCGCACAACGCTATTGCTATAATCGTTCACTCGCGCGTGTTGCGCGAAAGCAACAGACGATCTGCGGGGTTTCCATGCATCTCAACTTGCTCAAGGCGAAAATTCATCGTGCCACGGTGACCCAGGCCGAGTTGCATTACGAGGGATCGTGTGCCATCGACGGTGATTTGCTTGATCGCTCGGGCATGGTCGAATACGAACAGATTCACATCTACAACGTGAATAATGGCCAGCGCTTTTCGACCTATGCGATTCGCGCCGAGGAGGGATCCGGGATCATTTCAATCAATGGCGCTGCTGCACATCGCGCGCAGCCCGGCGACATCATCATCATCTGCGCTTACGCCGGATATGAGACGGCCGAAGTGGCATTACACAAGCCACAACTGGTCTACGTTGATCGCCACAACAAGATCACCCACACGAATCGTTCGATTCCAAAGCAAGCGGCGTAGCTTTGATTTCGCGATCCTCCGTGCTCGCGAGGGCAGCTGCGACCATCGGCGGCTGCGTCTTTTAACTCAGAGCGCTTTTGCGCTGCGATTCCAGCGCCCACGCGACGTGCTCACGCACGAGCGCGGAAGGATCGTCCACGCGTGAGTGCAACGCGGCGATGACCGTTGGGGTCGCTGATGCGTTGCCGAGCGCGACTGCGATATTGCGAAGCCAGCCTTCGTAGCCGGTGCGGCGAATAGCCATTCCGGCGGTGCGGTCGAGGAATTGTTGTTCGGTCCAGGC
>JBDUED010000009.1:0-32869 GCA_040002595.1 Dokdonella sp.
CGTTGGTGATCCACATCTTGGCGCCGTTGAGGATCCAGTCGGCGCCATCCTTCTTTGCGTTCGTCTTCATGTTGGCCGGATCGGAGCCGCCATGCGGCTCGGTCAAGCCGAAGCAGCCGATCACCTTGCCCGCAGCCATGTCGGGCAGCCAGCGCTTGCGCTGCTCCTCGGAGCCGTAGGCGTAAATCGGATACATGCACAATGAGGACTGCACCGAAGCAAAGCTGCGGATGCCCGAGTCGCCGCGTTCAAGTTCCTGGCAGACCAGACCATAGCTGACACCGTTCATGCCGGCGCAGCCATATTCGACCGGCAGCGACGACCCGAGCAGGCCGAGATCGGCCATCTCCGGAATCAGCTCGTGCGGAAACCGACCCTGGTCAAAACAGTCGCCAATGATCGGCAGCACGCGCTCGTTGGTAAAGCGCGCGACGGTGTCCTGCACCATGCGCTCCTCGTCGGAGAGCAGCGAGCGGATGTCGTAGAGATCGGTCGGATCAAGCGGCGTGGCGGGCATGGCATTGGGTCCGGGCGCGGGCAAAGCAGGGCATTGTAGCGAGCCATCGCGGGCGCGGCCATGCATGCGGCGCTTTCGCCCGGCGGTCATCCCTTGCCAATGCCCTATGCTAGGGTGCCTTTTCGCTGCTTGCGGCCATGCGCGTCCCCGTCCTCGCTTATCACTCGAACAACATTTCAGGCAACGATTACGCCAGCAACGACCATGTTGCGCTGGCCGAAGACTTGCGCATGATCCAGCGCAGCGGCTTGCGCATCGTGCCGCTCGCACGCGTCGTCGACGAGCTGCTCGGGGAGGCGCCGGATTCGGATGCCGCCAATGCAGTCGCGATCAGCTTCGACGATGGGTCATGGTTCGATTGGCACGACATCGAGCACCCGGCGTGGGGTCCGCAGCGCGGGTTCGCCGGGATCCTGCGCGACTTCGCTACAGAAACCGGCGCGTGCGCGCATGCGACGAGTTTCGCGATTGTCTCGCCGGAGGCACGCGCAATCCTCGACCAGACCTGTCTGGTCGGCCGCGGTTGGTGGGGCCACGAATGGTGGCGCGATGCGCAGCGCGAGGGATTGATCGCGATCGAAAGCCATAGCTGGGACCACAATCACGCGACGCTCGCGCACACGGTGCAGCGCACACAAGCCAAAGGCACGTTTCGCAGCATCGACGCCTACGCCGATGCGGACGCAGAAATTCGGCAGGCCAGCGACTGGCTCGATGCGCATCTCGCGCCGCATCGCGCGAGTCTGTTCGCTTATCCATACGGGGAAACCAATGCGTATCTGATGGAGGACTATCTGCCGCGTCGCGCGCACGAGCATCGCCTGCGCGCGGCATTTGGAACCACGGGCGGATTCGTCGAAGTCGACAGTCCACGCTGGCAGCTTCCACGATTTGTCTGCGGACAGCACTGGGACTCGCCCATCGAACTCGAACGGATTCTCGCCTCACGCTGATCGATGCGATCAGAACGCGCCGAGCGCGTGCACCGTCGCAATCAGCTCTTGCTGCCGCGCAATCTCCACCTCGCGCAACCAGCGTACCAGCAGATGCGGGTGGCCACTGCGGACAAAACCCGCAGCCAGGTCGATGCGTTCGGCGAGTCGATCACCGCAATAGCCGAAGATGGCGTCATGGTCGTGCGCAAAATGCGCGACTGCCCATTCCAGCGTCGTGCGATAGAGGCCGCCTTGCGCGTGCAGAGCATTACGCACGTCCGGTGCCAGCCGGCGCAGCGCGCGATGGTCGACGCACGCACCGCCACCGAGCAACACCGATCCCATCGGCGTGAAATGGACATAGCACAGCGCAACCGCCGGCGTGCCACCTCCATCGCGCGCATACGCAACCACATGATGCGGAAAGGTCGGTGGCTCTTGTCCAAAGCGGCGGCGAAACAACGTTCCGCCCAGGGTATCCGCGCTGGCAATCTCGGCGATTTCAATCCCCGTCACGCTCATTCTCGCGTCTGCGTGCTACGCCTCGGCACATGTCCCGTGGCAACGTGCTGGCGCGCAGATTCGACATTGATGGACGAATCGTCAAAAAAAATATCGGCGCCGAAAGCTTCGAGGAAAGGCCCTTTCGAACGACCGCCGAGAAACAATGCCTCGTCTATACGCACGCCCCATTGGCGCAAGGTGAGGATCACGCGCTTGTGCGCGGGCGCGGACCGCGCGGTCACGAGCGCCGTGCGGATGGGTGAGTTGCGGCTTGGAAACGCCGCCTGCAGGTGGTGCAAGGCATCGAGGAAGCCGCGGAAAGGCCCCCCCGACAAGGGTTCGAGCACACGTTCGGTTTCGTGCCGATGAAACGCATCGATGCCGCCCTCCTCGCTTACCCGCTCCGACTCGTCGCCGAACAGCACTGCATCGCCGTCAAAGGCAATGCGCAATTGATCCGACTGCCGCTGCGGCGCCTTCGACGGCAGGATGGTCGCCGCGGCAACGCCTGCGGCGAGCGCCTGCGCAACACTGTCCGGATTGGCCGACAGCAGCAGGTGCGCGCCGAATGCATGCACGTAGGGCGCAGTCGGCTCGCCGCGCGTGAATGCGGCGCGCGCAATGTCGAGTCCATAGTGCTCAATTGAATTGAAGATGCGCAGGCCGGTATCGGCGGAGTTGCGCGAGAGCAGGATTACTTCGACGCGCGGCGCAACGGACGACGCGCCATTGAGCCGCAGCAGCTTCTGCACCAGCGGGAACGCGATGCCGGGCGCAAGCAGTTCGTCCTCCCGCGCGATCTGGTGCTCGGCAAACGCATCGATACCTTCGCGCTCGTACAAATCGTGACTTTCGCCCAGATCGAACAATGCACGCGAGGAGATTGCAACGACGAGCACATTGCCTTCTTCGACCGTTCGAGGCGAATCATGCGGGTCAGTTCGCAGCGGCGCCATCGAAGCCGTCCTTGAAGAGCGTGTCGGCCATCACGGCCGCCGCATACGCGTCGACACGCCCATAGCCGAGCATGTTGTTTGGCCACTGGCTGGCCAACGTACCGCCGCAGGTTTGGGCGATGGGATCGGTCACGCCCGTCCTCGCCGCGGTCGCGCGCAGGATCTGCGCAATCTGGTCGGGATGTCCCTTCAACGCCGGATTGATCGACAGCACCAGCGCGGCAGCGCCAGCGACATGCGGCGTCGCCATGCTGGTGCCGCTGTAAGCGCAACTGTAGCTGTTGGTCGGAATGCTGGAACACACGCTGACGCCTGGCGCCGAAATATCCGGTCGGATCAGGCTGCTGTCTGCCACGGGACCGCGCAGGGAGAAATTTGCCAGACCATCCGCTGTTCCGGTTGCACCGACCACGAAACTCGCGTCATAGATGGCAGGAGCCTCATTGATTTGGCCGCAAGCATTGGTATGGGTCGCGTTAGTGTTTCCTGCCGCAGCCGCAAAGAAGATGCCGCCGGCGACGACTGCATTCACCGCACCTTGTATTTCATTGCCAACCGTGCAGCCTTCGGACGGCGGACAAGACCACGAGTTGCTGACGATGTCCGGTGCCAAATCGGGATTGGGGTTTGCGTCAGCAAGATCGGTTGGCGCCAGCAGCCACTGCATGCATTCGATATAGCGCGCCGGCGTGCCAGCGCCCGCATCCATATTGCGGCAACCGATCCATTTTGAGCCGGGCGCAACGCCAATCTGGTTGCTACCGCCGTCGCCGCCCACGAACGTGCCCGCCGTGTGCGTGCCGTGACCATCGTCGTCACAGGGTGCAGGCGAATCGACGCCGCAGACGTTCGCCCCGCCATTCGTATGGATCGCATCATGCCAGTTGTAGTTGTGATCGGCTTGCGCGCCGTCCCAGCCGCGATAGTGATTGATCAACGCCGGGTGGTTCCACTGATAGCCTGTGTCTTCTCCGGCAATGACCACGCCCTGGCCGTTGAATCCGGCCGCCCAGACCAGCGGCGCATTGATCTTCGCGACACCCCAGCCAATCGCTTCAACGGCGTCGGGAATCTGCAACGCCGCTGTCTGCTGCGGCAAGTGCATGGGGATCTGCGGATTGGTTGCTACCTTGGCGACATCACGGCGTTGGGCAAGCGCCGAAAGATCGGCACTCGACAGGCGCGCCCATACCAGATTTGAAATCCAGTAAGCGTGGTATTCGATTCCACGCGCATCCAGCCATTGGCGCAGATCCGCTTGCTGCGCAGTTGCGCGACTGCGCAACGCGTCGACCAGCGCGCGCCGACGGATTTTGTAGTCCGCATTCGCATCGAGCGGCGTCAGCGATGGCGCTGCCTGGTCGGGCAACACGATCAAGGATTCGACCACCCCTCTCTCGCGCGCTTGCGACGCCAGCAACGGATCGACCTCGGCGCCAAGCGCGCTCCGGCACGCCAATGCGACAGCAGTCAGCGCCAATCCATGCGTCGCAAACGCGGATCTCCACATTTTCACCTCACGCTCCACGCTGTTGCGCTGATATCCGATGACGTCGCGAAGCGGCGCCGCCGCGGCCACTGCTGCAACGTCGGCGCACCCAGCCGCAACGAAAGCCTAGCCGCCCCTCATGTGTTGCGACACGCGCCCAAGCATGATCGCCAGCGCCGCCCCGCCCAGCGTTTTCACGAGGCCCGGATGCTGTGCGTAGAAACCGCT
Source organism: Dokdonella sp. (assembly GCA_040002595.1). GTDB lineage: Bacteria > Pseudomonadota > Gammaproteobacteria > Xanthomonadales > Rhodanobacteraceae > Dokdonella_A. The sequence goes on from JBDUED010000009.1 coordinate 4,630, forward strand.
GAGGCGGTCGAGGATGCCCGGATCATTCTGCTGCGCGGAGGTAACGACATCTTGGACCTGCTGCGGGCTGACCGTGGCCGCCTGGCCCGGACTGATTGTCGAGGCGCTCGCCGCACTTGCATCGGTTTGCCCGAGCTTGCCGCGCAACATCGCCAGTTCGGCCGGGCCCAGCGAGGCTAGCAACTGGTTGAGCATCGCCGCGCGTTGTTCCGGTGATGACGCGCCAAACATCTGGCCGATCATCTGGCCGGCCGGCGGTGTCTGGTCGGAGCCGAGCGCAGCGGACAGTCCACGGCTCAGCACATCGCTCGGCACGTTCTGCGCGACGTGCTGAAACTCGTCGGCGGAAACGGACGCGGCTGCAGGATTGGAGCTGGCGCCAAGGCGATTGAGGATGTCATCGAAAAGTGTCATGTCGCAATCTCCTGATCAAACCGTGGGGCTGCGGTTACGCACGATCACATGGTAGATCAGCAGCAGCACGATGGCGCCGATGAACGAACCGATGAATCCTGCAGAGGTGCCAGCGGCGTACCAGCCGAGGGCGCGACCGAGGTAGGTCGCGATGATCGACCCTGCGATACCCAAGGCAGCGGTCATGAAAAAACCTTTCGGCCCGGCGCCGTGAGTCACGAATTTCGCCAGCACGCCAACGATGAATCCAATCAGGATGGTCCAGATGAGTCCCATGCGTTTTCTCCCTTGCGTGAAATTACGGGAACGACCATTGCCTCGTTTGTTTTCAATGCCGTTCGGACACCGGAGTGTACGCCGGAGCAACGCATATCGACGGCACAGGAATGGAGAATCGCATGGGCCATTCAGCGACGCCGTGCTACCTCATGCCCGCAAGCTCGCGGCATCGATCACGAAGCGATAGCGCACGTCGCCCTTGAGCATGCGTGCATAGGCTTCGTTGATGTCGCACATATTGATGACTTCGACGTCGGAGGCGATGCCGTGCTCGGCGCAGAAATCGAGCATTTCCTGCGTCTCGCGGATCCCGCCGATCAGCGATCCAGCGAGTTGGCGCCGGCGCATGATGAGTGGTCCGGCAGCGAGCGGCGTCGGCTCCGGGATGCCGACCAACACCATCGTGCCATCAAGCCGCAACAGACCAAGATAGGCGCTGTAGTCGTGCGGCGCTGAAACAGTGTCGAGAATGAGGTCGAAACGTTCGGTGTTTTTCTTGAAAACGGACGGATCGCGCGTGGCGAGGAAATCGTCCGCGCCCAAGCGCAGCGCATCCTCGCGTTTTTCCGGCGAATGGCTGAGAACCGTCACATCCGCGCCCATCGCCTTGGCCAGTTTGACGCCCATGTGACCCAAGCCCCCAAGTCCGACCACGGCGATCTTGCTGCCCTCCTTCACCCCGAAACGGCGCAGCGGCGAATACGTCGTGATGCCGGCGCACAGCAGCGGCGCGGCGCGTTCAAGCGCGATGCCGGCTGGAATGCGCAGCACGTATTTCTCATCGACCGTTATGCGCGTCGAGTAGCCGCCGTAGGTCGGACGGTTGCGATCCAGATCGACACCGCGGCGCTCAAAGCCGTTGTACGTTGCGCTCATGCCGTGGGCGCAAAACTGCTCCTCGCCCGCGTCGCAGGCCAAGCACGCACGGCACGAATCGACAAAGCAGCCGACGCCGACGGTGTCACCGATTTTGTAGGTCGAGACCGCGCCGCCGACCTTGCTGACGCGTCCGACAATCTCGTGACCTGGAATCATCGGGAAGATCGAGCCGCCCCATTCGTCGCGCACTTGATGGATGTCCGAATGGCAGACCCCGCAGTAAAGGATATCGATCAAGACCTCGTGCGCTGTGGGTTCGCGTCGCTCAATGGAAAACGGCGCCAGCGGCGTCGTCGCGGAAAGGGCGGCATAGGCGGCAGTTTTCAACATGTTCGGTTCCATGGTGGGAGAACGTTAATTCAGAGGGAAAATCCCGGATGCACGAGCCGATCGACGAACACGCTCGCGACGCGCGGTTCGATCGCAAGGGTGAACAGCACGCCGTAGGCCGCACCCCACAAATGCGCGCTGTGGTTTACGCGGTCCGCGTTTTGGCGGTCCATGTAGATGGTGTAGGCAAGATAGACCACCGCATAGATGATCGCCGGCACCGGCACCACAAAGACATAGATTGTCGTCCACGGTTGCAGCAGGACAAAGGCAAACAGCACCGCTGATACCGCGCCGGACGCGCCGAGACTGCGGTAATCGGCATCATTGCGATGGGTCAGGTAACTGGGGAGGCATGAAATGACGAGGCCGCCGGCATAGAACAGCGCATACCCGAGCGCACTGATGTAGTTCGCGTAGAACTTCTCCATGAATCCGCCAAAGAAAAACAGCGTGACCATGTTGAACAGCAGGTGCTGGAAATTTGCGTGAATCAGACCGCAGCTCAGCAACCGCCAGTATTCCTTGCCCTTGGTGATCGCAGGCGGCCACAGGATCAAGCGCTCGATCAAGGGCGGACTGGAAAATCCGGCAAAAGAAACGACGCAGGTAATGGCGATGATGAAGAGGGTGACGAGCATGAGTCGCAGGCTCTCCTTGTGGTGAAACGGCTATCGGGAAAAGGTTCGCGCAGACAGGCTCCTAGGAACTGGGCGTGTTTCGTTCCAGCCATTGCGCATACGCGTGCATGAACTTGCCGAGAAATTCGCGCGTCGATTCGTTGCTCATGGATCCGGATGCATCGAAGAGTTTATCCACACCGCTGATGTAGGCTTCGGGCTGCTGCAACGCCGGCATGTCCAGAAACACCAGCGACTGGCGTAGATGATGATTGGCACCGAAGCCGCCGATCGCGCCGGGCGAACCGCTGACAATGGCAGCGGGTTTGCGCGACCAGATGCTTTTTCCATACGGCCGCGAGCCGACATCGATCGCATTTTTCAGCGGTGCCGGGACCGAGCGATTGTATTCGGGCGTGACAAAAATAACCCCTTCGGCACGCTGCATGCGTGCACGAAATTCGACCCACGCCGGAGGCAGCGGGCTGGCATCGTCCACGTCCGGGTTGTACAGCGGCAGCAGGCCGATCTCGACGATTTCCAGCTTCAGCGTCGACGGTGCAGTCTCGATCAGGGTAAGCGCAATCTTGCGATTGAACGATTCCTTGCGCAGGCTGCCGACGATCACGGCGATGTCGCGGGTGTTGCTCATGGTGGTTCCTTCGCGAAAACTGATGCGGCCCCAGAGCATACGCTGCGATCACGATGGCGCGAAGCCCGTTACTATCCGCGGCTCCGCCGGTACTTATCCGATGCCTGCCAGCCCGTCCTATCTGCAACTCGATGTGTTTTGCGCGCGACCGGGTGGCGGCAATCCGCTCGGTGTCGTGATCGGTGCGCATGCCTGGAGCGCTGGCGACATGCAACGCTTCGCCGCATGGACGGATCTGGTCGAAACGACCTTCGTGCTGGCGCCGACAACATCTGCGGCGAGTTATCGCCTGCGCATATTCACGCCGGATCGCGAGATTCCATTCGCGGGCCATCCGACGATTGGGAGCGCGCACGCAGTGCTCGAAACCGGATTCGCGCAAGCGCACGAGGGCAGTTTGATCCAGGAATGCGCGGCCGGTCTGTTGCCGATCCGTGTCGAGGGCGATGCTGATGCGCGCGAACTATTCGTGCAAAGTCCATCTGCCCATGTGTTGCCGACTGACTACGCCGGGCGCGAATTGCTGCATGCGGTGCTGGGTGACATTGCGCCAGGCGTGTTGCCGCCCGCGTTCATCGAAGGAGGCCGACGCTGGTGGCTGGCTGAATTCGCCAGCGAAGCGTTGCTCCGCACCTGGCAACCCGACCATCGGGCGATCGGCGCGCTCGCGCGCGCCACCGACAGCCTCGGCCTTTGCGTGTTTGCGCGCGCTGCTGATCGTGCCAGCGCAGTCAACCCTGATGCGGATTACGATCTCGTCGTGCGCGCATTTCCAGCCGGCGTCGGCATCGTCGAAGATCCCGCCTCGGGTGCAGCGAATGGATTGATTGGCGCATGGATTGCGCAGCGCGAACCGCACGGCTCTTTCGCGCACGGTTACCGCGTCAGTCAGGGTCGCGAGATGGGCCGCGATGCATCGATCAAGGTACGCATCGATAAAGGCGCTGTGTGGGTCGGCGGACGCACGCATACCGTGGTCAGCGGGATCACGTTCTGGCAATCGCGCGCCTGAACCTGGGTCATTGGCACACATAAAAAAACCCGGACGTTTCCGTCCGGGTTTCAAATCAACAATTCTTTCGGCGACGCTGGTTTAGAGCACCTGGACCTGGTCGGCCTGCATGCCTTTCTGGCCCTGCACGGCGACGAAGCTGACGCGCTGCCCTTCCTGCAACGACTTGAAGCCGGTGCCCTGGATCGCGCGGAAGTGCACGAACAGGTCGGGGCCGCTTTCCGGGGTGATGAAACCAAAACCCTTGGCATCATTGAACCACTTGACGGTACCGTTCTGACGATTCGACATCTCTCAAACTCCTGGTAACACTTTGGTTGAACATCGCGGTAACGGAACATTCCGCACCGAGACTGGGTTGCAGGGAGCTCGCGAGGCAAAATCGATGCAGCGGATCATGTGATCAACTTGCATCAGGCCACAGATCACAGTGACCCTTGCAAACACAGTGCGCGCGACTATACGCGCAGTTTTCAAGGAATGCTAACTTTTCGTTGGGACCCCTGAGCAGGGCCTTGCGGACCGTGCAGGCGCCCGAAACGGAGCCGAAATCCCTGCTTTTCGATTGATGCGGCGGCCGCCCTGGGCCTGACCTCAGGCCTTGCCCGCAACGATGTTCACGCTCAGCGCGACGATCACGACATTGAAGAAAAAAGCGATCACCGCATGCACAAGAGCAGTGTGGCGCAAGCGTCGATCGGTGATCTGCACGTCGGAAACCTGGAAAGTCATCCCCAGCACAAGCGCGAAATAGGCGAAATCCCAGTAGTCCGGGTCGCGTTCGTCCGGAAACTCCAGGCCCCCGCGTTCCCGCTTGTCGGCGTCGTCGCCATAATATTCGTGCGCGTAGTGCAATGCGAACATCGTGTTCACGACCAACCATGACAGCAGCAGACTGCTGACCGCCAGCACGATGGCGAACGCGCCGCCCGATTTGCTGGCTTGCAATTCCAGTCCGAGCGACACCACCACGACAGCGCAAACCGCGACGCTGCTCCACAAGGTGCTCCAGTGGCCGCCATCCTGCTCGCGCTCGCGCGCGCGAATCGACGCGATATTGGCGGTACAGAAAAGCTGCGTGATTGCCGCAAGAAACCCGATGGCGGCGATCACGAACGCCAGCACCACCGCCCGCGCCGGCTCGACGCCCAATACGCTGAAGGCGACCACCAAGACGACGAACAACGCCGCTGTCATGTTGAAGCGCGGACGCCGCCGCAATCGCTGCAGCACACCTTGGTGGGTTCGCTTTGGCTGATCCTGCGGAGCTGCGGACATCGGACGCCCTGGGTCAAACACGATCATTCGTGCGAGGAGGTATTGTGCCCTTCCGGAGTGTGTTGCTGGGGGCGATTTTTACGCCGTCACCAACTAGTCCCGCACGCAACGGCGCGTGAGCCGAAGTCACTGCCGAGTGCAACCCGGCGCGGGGAACAGTCGGAGCGGCGGCAACCGCGATTTGCTGTCGCCGGATCACTGAAAAGCGTCGAACCTGCTCCGCTCAACAACCATTGTCGTGCAATAGACTCAGCGAGCGCTGCGTGAACTCCGCGCAATCTTGCGCCTATACTCGACGCAACAGTTTTTGCGGGAATGTGAAGTGGCTTCAGTCAGCGAACGCCGCATGAAGGGGCGAGGGCATCGAGCCAGCGCGCATCCTTTCGACGCGTTATGCGCGGCAGTGGTCGCGCGCCGCACGGCATGAGCCATCCACGCGTCACCGAATTGTTCGAACGCGCCATCGAGATTGCGCCAGAGAACCTGTCGGCATGGCTGACCGATGCCTGCGCAGGAGACAGCGCACTCCGCAGCGAAGTCGAGCGACTGTTGCGCGCCGATGCGCGCGCGGCGCGATTCATGGAGACGCCGCCGTTGATGGTTTCGATGGCCGCCAAGGGCATTTCAGGGCCGGCCGTTTCGATGCCGCGCCAATTCGGTGCTTATCGGGTGCTGCATTCGATCGGTGTCGGTGGCATGGGCGAAGTGTGGCTCGCCGAACGCAACGACGGCGCGTTCGAGCAGCGCGTGGCGATCAAGCAATTGGCCTACCCGACACCTGGTCTGCTGCACCGATTCCGGCAGGAACGCCAGATCCTCGCACGGCTCGAGCATCCTCATATCGCCCGCCTGATTGATGGCGGCGTCGATGCGGCCGGTGCGCCGTACCTCATCATGGAGTACGTCGAAGGGGTGCCGATCACCGATTACGCGCGCGCGCACGCGCTCGACGTTCCCGCGCGCCTGCGCTTGTTTGCGCGCGTGTGCGAGGCGGTGCAGTACGCCCACCAGAACCTCGTCGTACACCGCGATTTGAAGCCCTCCAATATTTTTGTCGCCGCGGACGGGATTCCGAAATTGCTCGATTTCGGCATCGCCAAGGTCCTTGCCAGCACCGACGAAGCAGCGCCGACGCAGACGCTGGCACGCCTGCTCACACCCGATTACGCCGCCCCTGAACAATTTCACGGCGGTCTCATCACGACAGCGACCGATGTCTACGCGCTTGGCGTGGTGCTGTACGAATTGCTGGCCGATACGCGGCCGCAGCGATCTTTTGCGCTCGATGCGGCGTCCGGTTCAGATGGCGCCTCCACGCCGCCGCCGAGCGCGGCGCTCGACCGTACAACCGCTCATGCCACCACTCGGCGACGCGCCCTGCGCGGGGATCTCGATCGCATCACGCTCACCGCACTGGCGAACGATCCCGCGCGACGGTATGCGTCGGCCGAAGCGCTAGCTGCCGATATTCAGCGCCACCTCGAAGGCCGCCCAATCGCCGCACGTGGCGACAATCCCGGTTATCGATTGCGCAAATTCGCGCGCCGCAATCGCTATGCGGTGGCCGCGGGGTTGATCGTATTTGCGGTGTGCATCGCGGCGACGATCGTCAGTTTGCACCAGGCGCGCCTCGCGGTTCAGCAAGCCGATCGCGCGGAGGCCGTGCGGCAGTTTCTGGTCGGGGTGTTCAACCAGGCCAGCCCGGACGAAAACAAGGGACAGGTGCTCACTGCGCATCAGCTGCTTGAAAAAGGCGAGCAGCAGCTTGCAGCCACGCCGGAAAGCCAACCCGGAATGCGCGCGGATCTGACCTCGCTTATTGGCGGATTGTATTGGCGTCTGGGCGATTATGTTCGCGCCGAGCCGTTGCTGAAAAAGGCGATTTCGACCGTGGACGACCCTCGCGTCCCCGATGAAATCAAGGCGCGAAGCCTGCGCGCGCTCGCTGATGCGGAGAATGAAAAGCGCCTGTTCGACTCCGCGATCGCCCATGGCCGCGAGGCACTCCAATTCGCCCGGCGTGCCGGTCGCGCGGGCGCGCAGGAGACTGCGAACACGCAACGCGCAATTGCCATAGCCTTGATTGGACAAGGGCACGCAAACGAGGCGGAACCCTTGCTACGCGGAGTGGTCAGCGCCGACCGACGCGCGCATGGCGAGCACAGCGACATCGTCGTCGATGACCTGCTTGTGCTGGGACAAACGCTCGACGAACTTTCGCGCTACGACGAATCGGCAAGCGTGTTGAGCGAGGCCATCGCCACCGCGCGTACCCTGCACGGCGATCTGCATTCAAGCGTATCCAACGGTTACAACGAACTGGGGTTGATGCTCGGGCACAAGGGCGATTTCGCCGCTTCCGAACGTCCGCTACGCGAATCGCTGCGGATCAACGAACAACTCTACGGAGCCAACCACCGTGAAACACTGGTGGCGCGTTCCAATCTCTTGCGCGTGCTGGAAAACCGTGGCCGTTTCGCCGACGCGCTTGAGGGTCGTCTGCAACTGCTGGAAAGCAGCCGCGCCTTGAGCGACACCCGTCCGGAACAACTGGCCTACGCGTATGCTTTCGTCGCCAATGATTATCGTGGTGTGGGTGAGTTGGCGCAGGCCGAAACCGCCTACCGCACGTCCCTGGCGCTCTGGGCAAAGGTGCAAGGCTCTAGCGATGGGCTCGACAGCGTCGATCCGCTCGTCAACCTGGCGCTGAATCTCCAACTGCAAGGCCGCCATGCCGAAGCGGAAACCGCGTTCCGCACTGCCCTCGCGATCGAAAGCAAACATGAGCCACCCGCTTCGCGCTGGTTGAATCGCGACCGTGGCAGCTTGGGGAATCTGCTGCGCTGGGATCATCGATACGCAGAGGCGCTGCAAGAACTTCGCGCGGCGCGCGCCGCGCTCGGAACCGACATCAAGGGCACCGATCCGATCTTGATCGGATTGCAAGCGCAACTAAGCGAGGCGGAACTGGATGCCGGCGATTCAGCTCAAGCAGAAGTCACCTCGAACGAAGCGCTGGCGATGGCCAGGAAGGCGTTGCCTGCCGACAACTACCGGCTCGGTGCGCCGCTTTTTGCATCGGCGCGCGCCAAACTCGCGTTGGGCAAACCGGCCGAAGCCGAGGCTCTGTTGCGTGAAGCGCTTTCCGTGCGCGGACCGCCCCTACCGGGCAGCGATCTGCGCGTACTGGAAGTGAACGTCAGTCTTGCCGCGGCGCTGGCGGCGCTGGGGAAAAATGCTGAGGCAGGCGCATTGGTCGTCCAAATGAAAACCGCGCTGCAGGCGTTGCCGTCACCTTATGCAGCCGATCTGCGCACACGTCTGCCATCGCAATAGCGATCACTCCGGCTTCAGGCGGTTTTCTTTGCAGCCGCTTTCTTTGCCGGTGCTGCCTTCTTCACAGCGGGCTTTGCAGCCACCTTCGCCACGGCGGGTTTCGCGCCAGCGGCGGCCTTTTCCGCATGCGGACGGGCATTGCCGTAGCTGCGAATCGAGATCTTGCCTTTCTTGGTCTTGCGGTCGCCTCTGCCCATGACTGTTCTTCTACGTCTGTGTATGTGCGGGCGCGCAGGATAACAGCCTGCGCGCCCTATGCAAGAAACGTGTGCGGCCCGGGCCTTCCCTACGCCAACGCAAGCATGCCTCTGGAGCGCGTTTGCGCGCGCGCTGCCGACCTCGATTCAATGCGACAGTGCAAACGCAAGCACGTAATCACCGCGCGTCGTGCCGAGCTTGGCATGGCCGCCTGCAGCAACCACCACGAACTGGCGCCCGCCGACTTCGTAGCTCATCGGTGTCGCCTGCGCGCCGGCCGGCAAGCGCATGGTCCAGACCTCGTCGCCACTCGTGGTATCGAACGCGCGCAGGAAGTTGTCGGTCGTGGCGCCGATGAAGGTGAGCCCGCTGGCCGTGGTCAGCGGACCGCCCATGTTGGGCACGCCCTGGGTGTTCCAGAACGGCCACGGCGCCCTGTCGCGCGAGGTGCCGAGCGCTTTGGACCACGCGATTTTACCTTTGGCCAAATCCATAGCAACGAGTTTCCCCCACGGCGGCGCAGTACACGGCGCGCCCAGGGGCGATTGCAGCAGGCGCCGGCGCATGCCGTACGGCGTGCCTGTCATGCGCGCGAATTCCCAGTCCTTGTAGTTGCCCGAATCGTCTTCCGCTGCGAGCTGATCGCGCGGAATCAGCGCGACCACGAAGGGCAACTCCATCACGTTCGCAATCAGCAGATGCCGTACCGGATCCCACGCGCCGCCGCCCCAGTTCGAACCACCGGCATAGCCTGGACGCTCGATCGTTCCCTGCAAGCTCGGCGGCGTGAAGATGCCCTCGCTGTGCAGCGCGGCGATCTGATCGCGACACGCGCCGCGATCCCAGAACGTCATCCCCCACGCGTCGTCCGGTCTCACCGGCGCATGCGATACCAGCGACGGCAATGAAGAGAATGGCTGGGTCGGCGACGGCGTCTCGCCCGCTACGGCATCCTGCGGCACCGCACGTTCATCGATCGGGAACAGCGGCTCGCCGGTTTCGCGATTGAACACGAACACCTGGCCGGTCTTGGTCAGTTGCACGACTGCGGCAATCTTCGCGCCGTTGCGATCGAGATCGATCAGCATCGGTTGCGATGCGGTGTCGTAGTCCCACAGATCGTGATGCACGAGCTGGCGACCCCAGACGAATTCGCCCGTCGCCGCGCGCAACGCGACCAGCGAATTGGCCCAGTGATCGTCACCCGGACGTACGCCGCCAAAAAAATCCGGGCTCGCTGAGCCCGTCGGCACGAAAACCAGACCGCGGTCGGCATCAACCGCGAACGGCGCCCACGCATTTGCCGCACCAGTCCAGTGCGCCTGCTGGTTGTCGACTTCGCCGAAATCCGGATTCGCCGCGTCATTCGGGATCTTCGCCGTGCGCGGAATCGGATCCCAATGCCAAAGTTCGCGGCCGTTGCGCACATCGAACGCACGCACTACGCCGAGCGGCATGTCAGTGCCACCGTTATCGCCGATCGACGAGCCGACGATCGCGATATCGCCTGCGATCGCGGGCGGCGAGGTAACCTGATAATTGCCGCGGTTACGCGTGTTCTGGCGTACGCCGTTCGCCAACGGGACTTCGCCCTTGTTGCCGAAGTCCGCGCAGCGTTGGCCCGTCTTCGCATCGAGCGCGAACAGTCGCGCGTCGATTGTCGCGAACACGATGCGCTGCGCGCAGACCTTGCCCACAACGGCGTTCGCGTCGCGCCAATAGCTGACGCCGCGAGTCGTCATCTCCGAGTAGTCGCGCGTCTTGTCGACATGCGCATCGAAACGCCAGCGTTCGAGCCCCTTCGTCGCATCGAGCGCGAACACCTTCCCCGTCGCCGTGTTGAAGTACAACGAGTCGCCGATCAGCAGTGGTGTCACCTCGAACGTCAGCGCATCATTCGCGCGGTCGAAACCGGCGCCGAGTTCACCGGTGCGGAAGCTCCACGCGAGTTCAAGTTGGCCAACATTCTGAGGCGTGATCTGCGCCAGTGGCGCATGGCGCTGGCCTTGGCCGTCACCGCCGTAGGCGGTCCAGTCCGAGGGCGCAGCATGCAACGACGCGGCGTACATCAACATCGTCAACCCGAACCTCACGCGCATTCTCGGTCTCCTCATCATGCCGTCTGGACGCAGTGAATCTGACGGGGAAATGAAATCCCACGCCAACCCAACCATTCGTGTGATCTTGCAACCGCGCGCAAGCACGCGTGCATATCCGGTGCGTCAATCCGCCACGTCGGGTTCGAAGAACGACCAGCGGATTTCCGGAAATGCCTGCTTCATGTCCTTCTCCACCGCATTGATCGCATCGACGACGCCGCGGGTCGAAAGATCGCGGCTCATCTCGGCCTTCACTGCGACCATCACGTCCGGACCAAGCTGCAGCGTGATGAGATTGAACACGCGCGCGATTTCCGGTCGCGCATCGAGAAACTGCAGGATACCCGTCTTCGTTTCTGGATCGGCGCTCTGTCCGATCAAGAGCGCCTTGACCTCGACCGCCAAGAACACCGCGACCACGATCAACAACGCGCCGATGGAGAGCGTACCGATCGCATCGAACAAGGGATTGCCGGTCGCCATCGTCAACAGCACCGCGGCGAGTGCGAGGGCAAGTCCGAGCAATGCGGCAAGATCTTCTCCGAATACGACAATCAGCTCGCTCTGCCGGCTTTCACGGAACCAGTGCCACAGGCTGTGCGTGCCGCGCACCTTGTTCACCTCGCGCAGGCATCCCCACATCGAAAAACTTTCCGCGACCACTCCAAACGCGAGCACTCCGACCGCCAGCCACGGCGATTTCAATGGCTCGGGGCCGCTGAGTTTGTGGATGCCCTCGTAGATAGAAAACGCCCCACCCACCGAAAACAGAAGCAAGGCAACCAGGAACGACCAGAAATAGATTTCCTTGCCATGGCCGAGCGGATAATCGGGCGACGGCAAGCGCTTCGCACCCTTGAGACCCAGCAGCAGCAGACCTTGATTGCCGCAATCGGCCAGCGAATGCACCGCCTCGGCAGTCATGGCGCCAGAGCCTGTGACGAACGCCGCGAATGCCTTGGCAACGAAGATCGCGAAATTTGCGCCAAGCGCGAAGAAGATCGTCTTGAGGGAATTGGCCTTGCCTGACATGCGCGATCGACGCCGAAACGAGAAGGCGCGCAGTGTATCAAGCGCGCCGGAACGATTTGCTCCGCACGCGCATCTCCCGTGCGGACCATGCAAAACGGCAACCTCGAAGGTTGCCGTTGGCGAATCGCGTTATTGGCACAACTGCTGCCGAAGATCAAATCATCATTGGAAGAATCCGCTGCCAAAGATCAGATCATCGCGACACGCGTTGGCCTGCGCGCCGTCGACGAATACGTGGAAGCGCGCGTTGGTCGGCAGTGTGGTCGGCGAGCCCAGTTCGGTGGGCGTAGGCACGATACCCCAGCGACCGCTGTTGCCATGGCGGAAATATTGCACCGCATACTGGCTACCCGCCCCGAAGAACGCCGTGCTTGTATTGATGATCTGCAACGCCGCACAAGGATTGTTGTTCAGCAGTGGATGATCGAGAGCCAGCGACGCGCTGGCGACTGGACCAGCCTGCACAACGAAGGCGTTCGGACTTACCAGCGGCGGCACAACGTATACATTGTAGGATGTAAAAAAGCCGGCGCCGAAACCCATTGCAGCACCATCGGCATGACAGATGAGCCATCGATGCATGGCGGTGTTGTAGGCAAGCTGCAACGGGTGGTTGTCGTAGACGCCTGTGGCGCCGGACGGGTTCCAGTTCGCTGTTACGCTGAGGATGGCGTTCGGCTGGTTGTTGACGAGGGCGTTGTCGATGACCGAGCAGGAACCCAAAATGCTGGTTCCATCCACCGTGTGCGTGAAGGCGCGGTCGACTGCCACCGGCACGGGGTAAAAGACATTGAAGATAGCGCCCGACGTCATCTGCAACTGGTTCTGATGGAACACCGCCCAGTTGGCACCTGTGTAATAGACGCCGATATAGCCGCTGTCGACAACCGGATCGACGGTATCGCCGGTGGTGCTGGGGGTCGCAAGAAGATGCAGATAGTTGCAGCAATTGAACGCCGCGTTTTCGAGATTGGTCGAGTCACCGACGATGTTGCCGCTGTTGGCGAGGTGCTGGTAAGCCACATCGCCGGTTTCGTAGGCGCCCATATCGACCACGTTGTTGCGGATCCGCGCGCGCTGGTCGGCATCATTGATGCTGAAGAATGGCAGATCGGCATTGTTGCCGGCGTCGCGCGCGGGCGATGGATTCGGCCACACCACGCGCAGGTTGAGGTTGTCGGTCAGTTGCGGATCGGCATTAATCGTGCCCGGGCCGGGAGTGCCGCTGAACGTGGCGACGTTCCAGATCAGGTTGTATTCGTTGCCCATGCCGCCCGGTAGAACAAAACTGGCATCGGCAAAGATATTGTTGGCGACCATGCCAGTCACGCCACTCGCTGCCGCCAACGCCTCGCCGCTGCGCACTACCGTATTGTTGATGACGCTGGCTGGCAGCGCGCCGCCGTTGGTGCCGACGTAGATGCCCAGCGTGCTCGAATTGAAGTTCTCGTCGGATACGGCATTGCTGGTGACCTGCACCGGCCCGCTGGCGATCGTGTTCGACCCGTTGATTACGTAAATCCCGGCCAGCCCTGCACTGTGCGGCGTGCCCTTGACGCGGTTGCCGACGATCGCGACCGACGATGAGCCCGTGACATCGACATAAATCCCCGTTGCGGACGGCGAATCGCCCAGTTGATCGACATGGTTCCAGCTCACGCTGGCGACCATACCGGTGCCCGCATCGTGGATACCGATTCCGGAGTAAGGAAGGCCGGTCGTCGGGTTCGAGGTCAGCGTGACGCGGTTGTTGTCGAGATAGGCGCTGATGGGCGCAACCGCAGTGTAGTTGACCACCGCGATCGCACCGTAGAAATTGCCGTCGACGGCTGCAACGGTGACGCCGCGCACCCGAAATTCGGTCGACGCGGTGTTGTGGTTGCCAAGGAAGACATGTCCGCGCTGCAGTACCACGCCGTCGAGTTCGAAAGCAAAACTGGCACCCGTGTTCGCATCCACATTGATGTGCTGGTTATCGCCAAATAATGGAGGCTGCAGGGGTTCGCCGCTCGGCGTCAACGCGCCCGCCAACGGACGCAAGGTCAGACTCCTGGTCACGTTGAGCGATTCGTTGATGATGCCGGCAGGCGCCAGATCGATGATATCGCCGGAGCCGGCCGCGTCGATGCAGGCCTGCAAGGTCGTCGCGCACGCGCCGCTGCCGGGCCAGGTGACTTCGGCTGCATTCGCCACCGAGGGCGTGGCGGCGACCGTCGCCAGCACAAGGAAGGCACTCGCCAGCGAATACGAATGTCGAATCGGGAAAGCCATGATCGCAACTCCTGCAGGGGACGGCGCGTACAGCCGGGTGGCTGGCATACTTTCCAATACGGCAAAGCGGGCCGATTCCGTGCAGGCGCTACCGCGAGCGGGCACGGCTGGGTAAGCTTGCGCCCAGCCGAGGCTGCATCCAATGCCGGTAACGACACCGTTGTTAGAAGCCGATCCGCAAGCGGTCGCCGACGTCACCGCGCTGCTGCGCGAGCTGGCGTTGCAGCAACCTTGTGCCTTGCCGGCGCTGTTCGCGCTGGTGCAAGGCGAATTACGCCAGCTCGCCCACCGCCAACGCCTGAGCCACGGCGCCGGCGACACCATGTCGACGACGGCGCTGATCAACGAAGCCTGGATCAAGCTCGACCGCGCCAAGCTGCCGGCGCTGGGCGACCGCCGGCATTTCTTCGCCATCGCCGCGCACGCCATGCGCCAGGTGCTGGTCGACTACGCGCGCGCACATCTCGCGCAGAAGCGCGGCGGCGGTGCGGCGGTGGAAACGCTCGATCGCCACGACGCCGCCTTCGATCCGGGCGAAGTGATCGAACTTGACGATGCCTTGTCCTGCCTCGACGCGCAGCATCCGCGTCTGGCCCAGGTTGTCCATCTGCGCTTTTTCGCAGGGCTTGGCGACCGCGAGATCGGCAGCCTGCTCGGCGTAGAAGAGAGCACCGTTCGACGCGACTGGCTGAAGGCGCGCGGTTGGCTGTACGCGCAATTGCATCCGGATGCGCGACCGGCATGAACGCGGATTTTCCACCTTGATGGACCATGCGGCACTCGAAACGCTCCTCGATGAGCTGCTCGCACAGCCGGCCGACACGCGCGCGGCACACCTGCAACGCCTCGCACTAAGCAACCCCGAGGCCGCAGCGCAGCTTCGGACATGGCTGGCCGGCATCGCCGGGTCGGACGGCTTTCTGGAAACGCAGCCCTCGTCTCGGCAGCCGCAGGCGGATGTGCGCGTCGGCGCCTGGCGCCTGCTTCACCTGCTTGGCCAAGGCGGCATGGGCGAAGTTTGGCTGGCCGAGCGAGCTGATGGCGCCTTCGAGAAACGCGTAGCGATCAAATTCCTGCGCTCGGACACGCCCGGCCTGCGCGAACGCCTGCAGCAGGAACGCCGCCTGCTCGCGCGACTCGACCATCCGCATATTGCACGCCTGCTCGACGGCGGCGTCACCGACGACGGGGCGCCCTATCTCATCACCGAATACGTCGACGGTCATGCGCTCGATGCATGGTGCGCGAAAAACCGGCCCGACCTGTCGCAACGCCTCGCCTTGTTCGGCGCGGTAGCAAGCGCTGTCGCTTACGCACACGCGAACCTCGTTGTGCACCGCGACCTCAAACCCGCCAACATTCTGGTGGACCATGACGGCCACGCACATCTGCTCGATTTCGGCATCGCCAAGCTGCTTGATCCGGCGAACACTGCGCAAACGGTGGAAAGCGCGTTGACGCCGCAGTTTGCCGCACCCGAACAGCTCAGCGGTGCCGCGATAACCACCGCAACGGATGTCTACGCGCTGGGCTCCCTGCTCTATCAATTGATTGCCGGCGTGGCGCCGCTCGATACTGCCGGCCTGCCATTGGCAGCGCTGGTACGGCGCGTGTGCGAGGAAATGCCGGCCGCACCGAGCACCCGCACGAGGCTGGCGAAAATCCCCGCTTTGGCATTGCGCCGTGATCTCGACGCCATCGTGCTGAAGGCGCTGGCCAAGCAACCGCGCGATCGCTATCCCTCGGTCGAAGCGCTACTGACCGATATCGGACACGCACGCGGGCACCGACCGGTCGCGGCGCGGCGTGCGGGCAGCGCCTATCGCGCGAGATGTTTCCTGCGTCGCCATCGCTGGCCGCTGGCGATTGCCGCGATGCTGGTCGCGGCGCTGCTGGCCGGACTGACGGGCACCATCTGGCAGGCGCGACGCGCCGCCGTCGAGCGCGATATCGCGCTTGCCGAGCGCAACCGCGCGCAGGAGGAATTCGAACGCAAGCTTGCCACCGTCGATTTCATGATCGCGATGCTTGGTGATGCGGCGCCGCACGACGAGCCCGTGCACGTTGGTCAATTGCTGGCGCACACCGGCGAACGCCTTTTGCACGACCAGAACCTGTCTTCCGCGCAACGCTTGGCCATGATCGACGCGCTGGCCGAGATCCATGCGCGCAGACGCGATCCACAAGGCACCGAACACCTGCTGTTGCCACTGCTGGATTCGGCGAGTACGCCGCTGCCCAATGCTGTCGCTGCGCATCTTTCGTGCTACCTGGCCGAAGCCGAGCGCGATCTTGGCAAGCTCACCGATGCAAAACGCTGGGCCATGGCCGGGGCGCTGCGCGCGGCCGCAGCGGGCAACGCCTCCCACGAACAGCATGCCGAATGCCTGTCGATGCTCGCCCTGATTGCGCAGGACGAAGGACATCTCGATCAAGCGCTCGAGCTGCATCGCCAGGCGATTGTCGAGTCCGATGCCTCCGCGCCCTCGGCAACAGATTCGTCTGCGGCCGAGCACGCAGCGTACGGCTATTCGCTGCAACTGGCGGGGCGTTTGCGCGAAGCTCACGCCGAGTTCCTGCGCGGCTTCGCTATCCTGGCTGCGCGCGGGCGAAGTCACACCATCGATGCCGCCATCGACCTGGCCAGCGCTGCCGTCTGCGATCTCGATCTGGGTCTGCCGCTGCAGGCGGATGAGGCGATGACGCGAGCGACGGCCCTCTACCGCGAGGCCAGCGGCGCATCGAGCGGGCTTGCCATCCAGCTCATGCGTGCGGCGGTGATCAAGATCGAACTGGCCGACGCACCCGCGGCGCTCGACCTGCTCGACCAGTCCGCTGCGATGCAATCGGACAGCCTCGGCGAACACAGCCTGTTCGCCGCCCAACTTGCCTTGCATCGCGGACGCGCACTGGCCCTGCTTGGGCGCGGCGATCAAGCGCAACAGCAGTTCGCGCTCACGCAGACGGCATACGACAAATTGCTGCCGGCGCTAAACGCCTATCGCGAGGGGCTGCACATGGCGCAAGCGGAAATGCTGCTGCACACAGAAGGTGACGATCCGGCACGTTTGCGCCAGGCACATGACTTGCTGGAGAGGGCCGAATCCGCGTTGCGCGCACTCGGCACTAGCGGTCGCACGCGGCTACCGATCAGCCTGCTCGGCCAAGCGGAAGTCGCTCTCGCCACGGCGCACTTCGACGAAGCGGCGAGCAAGGCCAGCGAAGCGCGCACCCTTCTCGCCGCGGACAGCGACAGTGGTGGTTGGCAAGTGGCGGCCTGCGACGCAGTGCTCGTGCAAGTGCAATGGCATGTCGACGGCAACCGTGCCGACGCCAAGGCGCAGTTGTCGGCTATCGCGCAGCGCCTGCAACGCACGCTCGGCACCCGCCATCCACGCACTCTGGCAATCCGTAACCTGGCCGCCACGGATGCCTGACGACTCCTGCGCACAATCAGGCGACACTGAAAAAATACGCGTGTCCTCGACTTCGCGTTTCTTGCGAAAACTGAAACCGACTTGAGACGCAAAGCGGGTTATCCCGTTTCCGCAAGGGGTTTCAAGGAACTGGATCCCGGCGTGACTCTCCCCCGTTGATTTGCCTGACGCTGGCTCTTTCAGCGTTGCCTTCAGCTGTCGCCAATCGCCGCCTGGGTTTTCTTCGGCAGGTTGGCACGCACCAGTTCATACGAGCGCCGCACGAATGCAGCCAGATCGTCCGTGGCAAAACGTTCGGGTTCGGTGACGCTGATCCAGAACGAACGCGCGGTGTACGGCGCCGCCATCATGCCGGGCTGCGCGGTCAGTTCGAAGAAGCGGTCGGAGTCGACTTTGAACGACAGGCGACCCCGCTCGGGGCCGAGAGTGCACATGACCGCAAACGTCTTGTTGGCAACGCTGTAGACGAGATCGACTTCCCATTTGATAGAGCGCGTGACGCCGGGCCAGTCGCCACAGAGCATGTCGAGATCGCTGTCGCGCAAACCTGTCGCTGCGTTGCCCATCGTGCTGTCCCCTGCCAAGCACACATCCTAACGCGTTGACCGCGGTAGAAGCATTGAATCTGGGTACTGGTCCGCTGCCCGATCGGGCACGACGGTCGCCTTGTTTTCGCGTCGGCGCAGGCGTTGCTGCATGCGGTCAAAATACAGATAAATCACCGGCGTGATGTACAGCGTCAACAGCTGCGAAGTGACCAAGCCGCCGACAACGGCCAATCCGAGCGAACGGCGCGAATCGGCGCCGACGCCAAAGCCGATCGCGATGGGCAGTGTTCCCATCAACGCGGCAAACGTCGTCATCATGATCGGGCGGAAACGGATCACGCTGGCGTCGAGAATGGCGTCGTGCGCGGCCTCACCGGCGCGCTGCTTTTCAAGCGCGAAATCGATCATCATGATCGCGTTCTTCTTGACGATGCCGATCAGCATGATGAGTCCAACCGCGCCGTAAAGGTCAAGCTCCTTGCCGAACACCATCAAGGTCAGCAAAGCGCCGAATACGGCCGTCGGCAGACCGGAGAGTATCGTCAGCGGATGGATGAAACTCTCATACAGAACACCTAGCACGAGATAGATAACGAAGATCGCCAGCAGCAGCAGGATGCCCATTCCCGAGATTGAATCCTGGAACGATTGCGCGGTGCCCTGAAAGGATGTGCTGATGGTGTCGGGTAGTTTCAGCGCCTGCACCGTCTTGTCGACGCCCGCGACCGCATCGCTGAGCGCCATGCCAGGCGCGAGGTTGAACGACACGGTGACGGCCGGCACCTGGCCAAGATGATTGATCGTCGCGGGGCCGACCGAGTGGCTTTGTCGGGTCACCGCTGCCAGCGGCACCAGTTCTGGCGCAGGCGTGACGCCGGCGTTCGCCATAGCGGCAGGCGGCGTCCCGGTGAGATAGATCGAGGAAAGCACCGCCGGATCAGCCTGGCGTTTCGGATCGACCTGCATCAATACCCAGAACTGGTCGGTCGGCGTGTAAATGGTCGACACCTGCGCCGGCCCAAACGCGTTGTACAGCGCGTTCTCGATCGCACCGGGCGTGATGCCATAAGCGGCCGCAGCATCACGATCGATTGCCACATTCAACTGCGGGCTGGCAATCAGCATGTCCGAGGTCACGTCCTGAAATCGGGACTGTTTGGCGAGCGCGGCAACGAGTTTTGGCGTCCATTCGAACAACTGCGCGGTGTCCGTATCCTGCAGCGTGAACTGATAGGTGGAGTTGGTCAGATGGCCGCCGATGCGGATCAGCGGCAGGTTTTGCAGGAAAACCTGCAAGCCGGGAATACCGCCGAGCTTTGGCCGCAATTGCTGGATTACCTCGTCAGCCGACAAACGCTGATTGAACGGTTTGAGGCGCACGATCATGCGTCCGACATTCATGGTCGGGCTGCTGCCACCGGCCCCCATGAAAGCGAGCACGTTGTCGACGTTGGGGTCGCGGCGGATGATCGCCGCCGCTTCGCGTTGCTTGGCGACCATTGCGTCGTAACCGATGTCCTGCGCGGCCTGGGTAAACACGAACAACTGCCCGGTGTCGTCGTTCGGCAAAAATCCTTTCTTGATTGCGGCCCCGAGGATCACTGTCGCAATGACGAGCGCGAAGAACACACCGAGCACGATCGGCTGATGACGAAGACTCGCCGACAAACTGCGTCGGTAGAAATTCTGCACGCGCTCGAACGCACGCTCACTCCACTGGTACACGCGGCCATGCTGCCTGCCGTGCTCGGCACGCAGCATGCGGCTGCACAGCATCGGCGTCAGGCTGATCGAGACAAATCCCGAAACGAGCACCGCCGTCACGATGGTGATCGCAAACTCGTTGAGCAGGCGTCCGATGATGCCGCCCATGAACACCACCGGGATGAACACGGCGGCCAGCGACAGGGTCATCGACACGATCGTGAAACCAATTTCGCGTGCGCCGTCGAGCGTCGCGGTGAGGCGGTCCTTGCCCATATCCATATGCCGCGAAATGTTTTCCAACATCACGATCGCATCGTCGACGACGAAGCCAACCGACAAGGTCAATGCCATCAACGACAGATTGTCGATGCTGAAACCGAGCGCATACATGACCGCAAAGGTGCCGACGATCGACATCGGCAGCGCGAGCGAAGGAATCAAGGTCGCCGACAGATTGCGCAGGAACACGAAGATCACCATCACCACCAGCGCGAGCGCAAGCAGCAGGCTGTACTTCACATCGTTGACCGATTCGCGGATGCTTTCCGAACGGTCATAAACCACGGTGAAGTCCGCGCCAGCCGGCAACGATTTCTCGAACGCAGGCAGGATTGCGCGGATATCCCGCACGACATTGATTGTGTTGGTGCCCGGCTGCTTCTGGATCGCCAGCACGACGCAGGGTTCGCCGTCGATGAGCGCACCGCCCTTGTCGTTCTGCACGCCGTCATGCACGTCGGCAACATCTTTCAGGCGTACTGGCGCGCCATTGTGATACGTCACGATCAAATTGCCGAACGTGGCTGCTTCCTTGAGCTGGCCGTCGACCATGACGTTGTAGATGCGATTGGGTCCATACAGCGTTCCGGTCGGCAGGTTGACGTTGCTGTTGGCTACCGCATGCGCGACCGTGTCGATGCCGATGCCGCGACCAGCCAGTGCGGCCGGGTCCAGATCGATGCGCAGCGCATATTTCTGCGATCCGAAGACGTTGACCTGAGCCACGCCCTGCACCATCGAAATGCGCTGCGCAAGCACGTTTTCGGCGTATTCGTTGACCGTCGACAGCGGCAATTTCTTCGACGTGAAGGCAATGTAGATCACCGGCGAATCGGCCGGATTGACCTTGCGAAATGTTGGCGGCGTGGTCATCTGCGTCGGCAATTGACGCAAGCTCGCCGAGATCGCTGCCTGCACGTCCTGCGCGGCCGCGTCGATGTTGCGATCGAGCGCGAATTGCAGCGTGATCGAGGTAGTGCCCAGCGCACTGGTCGAGGTCATCGAGTCAATCGCGGGAATCGTCGAGAACTGCTTTTCGAGCGGCGTGGCTACCGCCGACGCCATCGTTTCCGGCGACGCGCCGGGTAGACTTGCCGAGACCGAGATCGTCGGAAAATCCACGTTAGGCAAGGACGCGACCGGCAGCAACCGATAGCCGACGATGCCGAACACGAGGACGCCAACCATCAACAAGGTCGTCATCACCGGGCGGCGGACGAAGATCTCCGAAACGTTCATGGCGACGCGGCTTCGATCACCTTGAGGGCTGCGCCGTTCTCGACCCGGGACTGGCCATCGAGTACAACCGATTCACCGACCGCAAGGCCCCTGGAGATGACGGCAAATCCGTCCAGGACGCGCGACGCCTCGACTTTGCGTTGCTCGGCGTGCTGTGTCGCATCGACGACAAATACAAATTTTCCATCCGGCCCGTTTTGCACCGCGCGATCGGATATCACAATCGCGTTCGCGTCATGGCCGAGGGTCAAGTTCACCTCCACAAGCTGTCCAGGCCAGAGCAGATGTTCCCTGTTCGCGAACTGACCACGCAGCTTGATCGTGCCGGTCGTGCTGTCGACAGCGTTGTCGATGAAGGCGACGTTGCCTTCAATCGGCGCGGCGATGCCGCTGATGCGTGCGCTCACGGCTAGCGGTGCCGCTCGCTGCGCAGCGAGCGTCTGGCCGAGCAGGGAACCTGGCAGCGCGAACGTTACGTAGATCGGTTCGATCTGATTGATTACGAGCAGCGCGCTGGTATCGTTCGCCTTCACCAGATTGCCAGGCTGCACCAGGATGCGTCCGATCTTGCCCGCAATCGGCGCGCGGATATCGGTGTAGCCGAGGACAAGTTTTGCGGAGGCGACATTTGCCTGGGAAACTTTGACGCTGGCCGCCGCCGCCGTCAGATTGGTACGGTACTGCTCCATCTGGTCGGCCGAGATGTAGTGCCTCTCCGCCACCGGCGCATACCGCTGAACCTGCGAGCGCGCCTGCGACAATGCGGCCTGGTCTTTTGCAAGCATCGCCTGCGACTCGCGCAAAGCCGACTCAGTCGGACGCGGATCGATGCGGAACAACGCCTGGCCAAGTTTCACGTTGTCACCATCCTTGACGAAGGCGCGCTCCAGTTGCCCGTCGACGAGCGATTTCACCGCGACACTGTTGATCGCCTCGACCGTGCCGACCGCAGCAGCGAGAATCGGCATATCGCGCGTCGCGGCTTTGACCACGGTGACGGGCGCGGGTGGCTCAGGCGACGGCGCATGCGGGCGCGAACACGCCGCGAGCAGGCAGCCGAGCCCGGTTATCGCGGCAAACCCGCATCGATGTCCTGCCTGCGCCAACCTCATGCCGACCCTTCTCCAATTCCGCGTGCGCCAGCACGATATTTTGACCGATTGAGGTAGCGTTATTCATCGCGCCTCCGTAAACATCGGGTAAAGAAGCTGCGTGACCTATGGCCTAGCTGACCTAAACGTGTGCATGCGGCAATGGCATGACGAAACCGCCTGCTAGAATTGCATTTCCACTTTTGCGCTGCACATGACCGTGTGCGGCGCTGGCGCTGTTGTAATTCCCATGCCGACGCTGACCCCTTCCCTGCCCACCTCCAACCGACAGCGCCGCTACTGGTCCGCGCCGCACGGCTCCGCGCTCGCGTTGGCGCTCGCTGAAACCGGTCGCGCCCATACCAGCCTTGTGGTGGCAGTCGCGCACGACACGTACGCGGCGCATGCGCTCGAAGCGGAACTGGCGGTTTTCGCTGGCGACGACTTGCAAGTGCTGCAATTTCCCGACTGGGAAACACTTCCCTACGACCTGTTTTCGCCCCACCCGGATATCGTTTCGCAGCGCGTGGCTGCGCTGTATCGACTGCCTTCGCTGAAGCGCGGCGTGCTGGTCGTTCCGGTCGCAACGTTGATGCAGCGGCTCGCGCCACGGAGTTATATTTCCGGCTCAGGACTCGTACTGGAACTGAAACAAAAGCTCGATCTTGCGACCGAGAAACGCCGTCTGGAAGCCTCTGGCTACCGCAATGTGCCGCAAGTGCAGGAACCTGGCGACTTCGCGGTGCGCGGCGCACTGCTGGATATTTTCGCAATGGGCTCGGCTTCTCCATATCGCATCGAGCTGTTCGATGACGAGGTTGATTCCATCCGCACCTTCGATCCGGAGACGCAACGCTCGGACCACAAAGTCGAGTCGGTGCGCCTTTTGCCGGCGCGCGAATTTCCGTTGACGGACGAATCGGCGAAAGCGTTCCGCAACACGCTGCGCGAACGCTTCCCGATCGATCCGCGCCGCTGTCCGCTGTATCAGGACATCAGGGAAGGTGTAACGCCAGCCGGCATCGAATATTACCTGCCACTGTTTTTCGACCACACCGAGACCTTGTTCGACTACCTATCGAAAGATGCGTTGTTCGTGCTCGGACCCGGCGTGCTTGAGGCTGCTGATGCGTTCTGGTCGCACACCGCTGAGCGTTACGAACAGCGCGCGCACGATGTCGAACGGCCGATCCTGCCGCCGACCGAGTTGTATCTTCCGCCGCAGCAATTGCGCGAACGCTTGAACAACGAACTGCGCATCGACATCGTCTCAAAGGGCACTGAACACGCGATCGATCTTGGCACGCAACCCGCGCCGGGTTTGCCGCTCAATCGCAAGGGCGAAGCGTTCGGCGAAGAGCTCCGACTGTTCCTTGCGGCGTATCCGGGGCGCGTGCTGATCGCCGCCGATTCCGCCGGTCGGCGCGAAGCGCTCATCGAGCAACTCGTCATCGCACATCTGAACCCGATCACGCTTGCGTCATGGCAGGAATTCGCCACGCCCTCCTCGGCGGGTCATCCGGGCTCGCACCTGAATGACGAACATCCGAGCACAGCGACAGCCCCACCAAGGTTCGCCATCACCGTCGCCGCGCTCGAGCAGGGTTTTGCGCTTACCGCGCCCGCCCTCACCGTTCTCACCGAACGCGAGCTGTTCGGCGAGCGCGCGCAGCAACCACGGCGGCGCAGGCGCGTCGGCACGCGCGATCCCGAAGCGATCATTCGCGATCTCGCTGAACTTGTGATCGGCGCGCCCATCGTGCATGTCGATCACGGAGTAGGTCGTTACCGGGGATTGCTCAAGCTCGATGTCGGCGGCGAGAATGCGGAGTTCCTTGCGATCGAATACGCCAAGGGCGACAAGCTCTACGTGCCGGTGGCGCAGTTGCATCTGGTGGCGCGTTATTCGGGCACCGCCCCGGAACTGGCTCCCCTGCACGCGCTCGGTGGCGACGCATGGGAGCGCGCAAAAAAGAAGGCCGCGGAGAAGGTCCGCGATGTCGCCGCCGAACTGCTGGCGATCTACGCGCAGCGCGAGGCCCGCCAGGGCACCGCTCTCAAGATGGACATCGAAATGGGCGAGCAATTCGCCGCTGCGTTCCCGTTCGAGGAAACGCCCGACCAGGCCAATGCGATCGAGGCCGTGATTGCCGATCTCGCATCATCCAAACCCATGGACCGCGTCGTCTGCGGCGATGTTGGTTTCGGCAAGACCGAAGTCGCGCTGCGCGCAGCATTCTCCGCTGCGATCGCCGGCAAGCAGGTCGCCGTGCTCGCGCCGACCACGCTGCTTGCGCAACAGCACTACCAGACCTTTCGCGACCGCTATGCGGACTGGCCGATCAAGGTCGAGGTGTTGTCGCGTTTCAAGGCAAAAAAAGAAATCAACGAGGCGCTGGTCCGGCTCGCAGCCGGTCAGGTCGATGTGATGATCGGCACCCACAAACTGCTGCAGCCGGATGTCAAATTCAAGGATCTTGGCCTGGTCATCATCGACGAAGAACATCGCTTTGGCGTGCGCCAGAAAGAGGCGCTTAAGAAACTGCGTGCTGAAGTGGATCTGCTCACCCTGACCGCGACGCCGATCCCGCGCACTCTGAACATGGCCATGGCCGGCCTGCGTGATCTGTCGATCATTGCGACACCGCCGGCGCATCGCCTGGCGGTGAAGACCTTTATCGGCCAGCACGATCCGGCACTCATCCGCGAAGCCTTGCAGCGGGAACTAGCCCGCGGCGGACAGGTGTATTTTCTGCACAATGAAGTCGACACGATCGAAAAGATCGCGCGCGAGATCCGCGAGCTGATGCCTGACGCGCGCGTGCGCGTCGCGCACGGCCAGATGCACGAACGCGAACTTGAACAGGTCATGCTCGATTTTTACCGGCAACGCTTCAACGTACTTGTTGCCACCACGATCATTGAATCGGGCATCGACGTGCCAAGCGCGAATACCATCATCATCAACCGCGCTGATCGCTTTGGGCTGGCGCAATTGCATCAGTTGCGAGGACGCGTCGGGCGTTCGCACCATCGGGCCTACGCGTACCTGATCGTTCCCGACAACCGTTCGATCACGGCGGATGCGCAGAAGCGGCTTGAAGCGCTCGCCTCTCTTGAAGAACTCGGGGCCGGCTTCACCCTGGCGACGCACGATCTGGAAATCCGTGGCGCCGGCGAACTGCTCGGAGAAGACCAGAGCGGACAGATCGAGGAAGTCGGTTTTGCGCTCTACACCGACATGCTTGACCGCGCGGTTCGCGCATTGAAGAGCGGCTTGGTTCCGGATTTTGACCTCACCCAGGAACACGAAGCCGATGTGGACTTGCATGTGCCGGCATTGATACCGGACGATTACATGCCGGACGTAAATACGCGCCTGACTCTCTACAAGCGCATCGCCAGCGCACGCAACGAAGAGCAACTGCGCGAACTGCAAGTGGAGATGATCGATCGCTTCGGTCTGCTTCCGGACCAGGTCAAGCATCTTTTCGCCGCGACCGCACTCAAGCTTGTCGCGACCTCGCTCGGCATCCGCAAGCTCGACGTCGGCGCCACGGGTGGCCGCGTACTCTTCCGGCCCCAACCGGCAATCGAATCGTTGACGGTGATCCGTCTGATCCAGTCGCAACCGCGCGTGTACTCCCTTGATGGCCAAGACAAGCTGAAATTCAAGATGGAGCTAGCGGGCGCGACCGAACGATTGCGTGCGGCGAATGATTTGCTCGCATTGCTGGGTAAACGCAAAGCGGCCTGAGCCGACGCGGTCCGCTCCTTCGAAGCAGGGGCATCCGGTCAGTTTATCGCCCGCATGGCGAGACACTCGCCGCGTTTGTGAAAAATCTGCAAAACCCGCTTGTCGCGCGCAAAAATGTTCATCGGCGCAGCGGGGGTGAATGGCACCTGTCGGATAAAGCCGAACCCACCGGGTGGAAAAGCTGCGTTCAGCCGGCGTGCGTAAGCTCTTGCCGGACTCCACGGGGCCGTGCGTTTTTTACGTGCACGTGGTGTTTTCCCAAGAGGCAACCAGGAGAAACCATGAATATGCGCCACAGCGTCATCACAGCGACAGCACTGGCAATCGGCCTTGTGGCCGCCATCCCTGCGATGGCCACCCACAACGACGAAACCGTCCAGACCACCACGACCACGGTCAAGACCCACCACAACTACGTCTACTACGGCGACCACGACATTTACTTCGCGCCGGAACGCAAGACGTATTACTGGCGGGAAGGCGATGCATGGAAATCAGGCACCGAGCTGCCAGTGGCAAGTCGCGGATATATCACCACCGGTGGCGTGACGATCGATCTCGACACGGATACGCCGTACGAGCGCAACGACTGGGTGGTGAAGCACTACAAGAATGGCGTTCGCGTTGACAGCGACGGTGACGAAGAACACGAACATTGATCCATTGATCCGAGCGCAGTAGAGCAATCGCTGCGCGAAGCCTGTTTCGCTCTCCCCTGAGGGCGTAGACGGGACCTGGAAGCCGGCGACCCTGTGGTCGCCGGCTTTTTGTTGCATTGGACGGCATGAAGCCATTGGCGAAGCTCAAGAACAATGCGGTGAGTGTCCTCTGCCAGACGGTCGATCGCGGTGCGACCCATGCCGTAACTGCAGACGACATCCTGAGGTCGCAGCTTGAGTCCGGCGGGTGGAGCAGCTGACCGCGCACATTCGGATCATTGGCACCTTGCCTCATCGGCGCCTTGTCGCAGAGGGCGAAACCGGTTTGTCCTACCCTTGCTGTTCCCCCATGAACGGATAGCGGTAATCCACCGCCGGCACAAACGTCTCCTTGATGCTGCGCGGGCTGATCCAGCGCAACAGGTTGAGGATTGAGCCAGCCTTGTCGTTGGTACCGGAGGCACGGGCGCCGCCAAAGGGTTGCTGACCGACAACGGCACCGGTGGGTTTATCGTTGATATAAAAATTGCCGGCGGCGTTGCGAAGGCGTTCGAGTCCCTGCTCGATCGCGTAACGGTCCTGCGCGAAGATCGCGCCGGTCAGTGCGTAGGGGCTGGTGCGATCGACGATGTCGAGGGTTTCGATCCATTTGGCTTCGTCGTAGACGTGCAAGGTCAGCACCGGGCCGAACAGTTCGTCGCACAAGGTTCGATAGGCCGGGTTGGTGGTGACGATGACGGTCGGGCGCACGAACCAGCCCTCGCTGTCGTCGTAATCGCCGCCAACGAGGATTTCCGCGTCGCTCGAAGATTTGGCTTCGTCGATCGCGGCTTTCTGCGTCTTGAAACTCGCAGCGTCAATCACCGCACCCATGAAGTTCGAGAAATCCGCAACGTCACCCATCTTGATGCTGGTCACTTGTTCGACCAGCATGTCCTTGACCTTCGGCCATAGATTCTTCGGCACGTACACACGACTGGCAGCGGAACACTTCTGACCCTGATATTCGAACGCGCCACGCGTGATGGCAGTAGCCAGCGCGACCGGATCGGCGCTCGCATGTGCAATGATGAAATCCTTGCCGCCGGTTTCGCCAACCAGCCGCGGATAGCTTGTGTACTTG
>JBDUED010000010.1:0-29883 GCA_040002595.1 Dokdonella sp.
GTGATCTCCACGGATTCCGCGTGCCCTGTGCTGCCGCTGCCAACGGTTTGGTAATTCGCAGTATCTCGGGTACCTCCGGCATAGCCTGAGACTGCCTTGATGACCCCCGTCACGTGCTGATAAACGCCTTGCACTCCCCAGAAGCATCCGCCGGCAAACACGGCCTTTTCCGACGCAGCGAGCGGCGCCGTTTCATCCATCACCGGTGGTGGAATGACAACAGCGGCTTCCTCTGAACGGGCAGATATCTGCCACAGCAGCATCCCTGTCAGCACGGACAACGCCAGATACAACACTGAGCGGGGCGCAATTTTTCCGATGTAATTCACGCGTCTCTCCTGAGTGAACACGTCTCGCGGCTGATCCGCCAAACCGACTATTTCTCGCGCTGACCTGGAATCCGCGCGAGCGATGGAAACAAAGGTTGACGCGGTGATCGCGACCAGATTCGGCGTCAAGCGGCCGCCTTGAAGACCAATGCCAGGCCATTCATGCAATAGCGCAGTCCCGTCGGAGCAGGGCCATCGTTGAAGACGTGACCGAGGTGACCACCGCAACGGCGGCAGTGAATCTCGGTTCGTGCCATGCCCAGGGTTGAATCGCGCGTCTCCTTGACGGCATTCGCCAGTGGCTTCCAGAAGCTCGGCCAGCCAGTGCCGCTGTCAAATTTTGTTCGGGATGAAAATAGACCGAGATCGCAGCCGGCGCAGGCAAAGATTCCGTCGTGCTTCTCGTGATCGAGCGGGCTACTGAATGCGGGCTCGGTTCCTTGTTGGCGCAAGATCGCGTATCGATTGGGCGCCAGCCGCGCTTTCCATTCTGCGTCGGTATGCGTTACCTCAAAATGTTCGAGCGTTTCCGCATCGGCGCGCGGCATCCATTTGCGCAAACTGATAAAGCCCAGCGTCACCACTAACGCACTGCCGCCCAGAAGTAGACGACGCCGGTCAGGGTTGAATGCATTGGTGTCGTCAGGTGTGTTCATGAATTCTGACCTCGGGTCGATGGTTGCTAAGACAAGGGGGATGATGTCGGGCGTCGCATACGCATGTGCTCAACGCGGGTGCCGCCGGGAGAATATTCCTGACTGGCAATCAAGACCGGCCCGGGCGCAGGATTATTTCGTGCTGCGGCCCCGTTTGCAGCGGATGCGCCGCGCGCTGGGGCGCGGTTCAGTTCGACAAAGTTTTGTTTCGACGATCGCTTGCGCCGAATCGCTTGCTCCATGCTGCGCCGCGACATAGTCTTCATGACTTGCCCAGGAGGTGTCCCTTGACTCGTGCCTACAATTTCAGCGCAGGCCCCGCCGCTCTGCCCGAAGACGTGTTGCGCCAAGCGCAAGCAGAGCTGCTCGAATGGAACGGTGCGCGCGCCTCGGTCATGGAAGTCAGCCATCGCGGCAAGGATTTCATCGCGCTCGCCGAGGAATCGGAACGCGATCTACGTGAGCTGCTGTCGATCCCGCCGAACTACAAGGTGCTGTTCCTGCAAGGTGGCGCGAGCCAGCACTTCGCGCAGATTCCGATGAATTTCGCGCGGATTGATCAAAGCGTCGACTACGTCTTGACCGGCGACTGGAGCGAGAAGGCCGCCAGTGCAGCCAAATCGCTCGCGCAATTGCGTATTGCGGCGACGTCGGCGGCAACCAATTTCGATCGCATTCCGCCACGAGAAGGCTGGGATCTCGATTCGCATGCCGCCTACGTGCATATCGTCGTCAATGAGACGATTCGCGGCGTCGAATTTCTCGACGTTCCGGATGTCGGTCATGTGCCACTGATTGGCGATGTGTCATCGACGATCCTCTCGCGTCCGCTCGATGTATCGAAATACGCGCTGCTGTACGCCGGTGCGCAGAAAAACATCGGTCCGGCCGGTCTGGTGGTGATGATCGTGCGCGACGATCTGCTTGAGCGCTGCCCGAATACGCTGCCGAAAATCTTCAGCTACGCCGAGCACGCCGCCCAGGGTTCGATGTTGAACACGCCAAACACCTGGGGCTGGTATCTGGCCGGGCTCGTGTTCAAATGGGTCATGCGCCAGGGCGGCGTCGCCGCGATGGCCGAGCGCAACCGTGCGAAAGCAAAACTTTTGTATGATTGCATCGACTCCTCCGGTTTCTATCGAAATCCAGTCGAGCCCTCGGCGCGTTCGTGGATGAATGTGCCGTTCACGCTGCCGCGCGACGATCTCGATGCGGCGTTCCTGAAGGAATCGGCGGCGGCCGGTTTGCTGGCCCTCAAGGGCCACCGTGCCGTCGGCGGCATGCGCGCTTCAATCTACAACGCGATGCCCATTGAAGGCGTGCAAGCGCTAGTCGATTTCATGGGAGATTTCGCGCGGCGAAATGGCTGATTTCAGCGCTTGGTTAGTTCGTGTTTTGGACTTTGTGGCGCAAGCGGGAATCGAGAGTCCCCTGACCAAACAAGTCGCGCCACCATCATGGACTCCCACTGGCACAGGATGCCTGCATTGAAGGATACCGATGTTCAAGATTCAGACCCTCAATAACATCTCGCAAAGCGGCCTCGATCGCCTGCCTGCAAATCTCTACACCATCGCCAACGAAGTCACCGAGCCTGATGCTGTTCTACTGCGCTCGGCCGACATGCACAAGACGCCGATCGCCAGCAGTGTGAAGGCTGTCGCGCGCGCCGGCGCCGGCGTCAACAACATCCCGGTCGCGGAGCTTTCCGCGCGCGGCGTACCGGTGTTCAACGCGCCGGGTGCGAACGCCAATGCGGTCAAGGAACTCGTTATTGCCGGCATGCTGCTGGCCGCACGCAATATCGCTGATGCGCTCGCGTTCGTACGCGAACTGAAACCGGGTGAAGACCTGCATCGGCGCGTCGAGGCCGAGAAGAAACGGTTCGTCGGCTCGGAGCTTTCCGGCAAGACGCTGGGTGTAGTGGGTCTCGGTGCAATCGGGGTGAAGGTCGCCAATGCCGCGTTCGCGCTCGGCATGAACGTGATCGGATTCGATCCGCACATGACGGTGGATGGTGCGTGGCAACTGTCGTCCGAGGTCGTCAAGGCCGGATCGCTGGATGAATTGTTCGCCGCGTCGGACTACCTGACGTTCCACGTGCCGCTCAACGACAAGACCCGCGGCGTGTTTGGCATGCAGGCGCTCGATCTGATTCGCCCGGGCATGGTGCTGCTCAACTTTGCGCGCGAAGGCATTGTCGATGCGGCCGCCTTGCGCCAAGGACTCGCCGACGGCCGCATTGGCTGCCATGTTTCCGATTTTCCCGATTCGGATCTGCTTTCCAATCCGCGGGTTATCGCTCTGCCGCATCTGGGCGCGTCGACTGATGAGGCCGAAGAAAATTGCGCGGTCATGGTGGTCGACCAACTGCGCGACTATCTGGAGAACGGCAACGTGCGAAATTCGGTCAACTTTCCGCAGACGCGCATGGCGCGGGCGGGCGCCGCGCGCATCTGCGTCGCCAACAGCAACCGGCCCAACATGATTGGCCAGCTCTCGCACGTGCTGGGCGAAGCGGGTGTCAACATCGCACAGATGCACAACGCCTCGCGCGGGGAAATTGCCTACAGCTTGATTGATGCGGATTCGCCTGTTCCCGATACGCTGGCGGCGCAGATCGCAGCGATCGACGGCATCCTTTGCGTGCGCGTGATAGGAAGTTGATGCGATGAACGAAGACGCCGGTGCGAACGCTGAGGGACTCGATCTTGCCAGCGTTCGTGCGCGCATCGATGGCATCGATCGGCAGATCCAGGCATTGATCGCCGAGCGTGCAAAGTTCGCGCACCAGGTCGGCAAGGCCAAGGGCAAACTCGCCGCGGCGGTCGACTACTACCGGCCCGAGCGTGAGGCGCAGGTATTGCGCATGGTGGTCGACCGCAACGAAGGCCCGCTCAGCGACGAACTGCTCGTGCATGTATTTCGCGAGATCATGTCGGCTTGCCTGGCGCAGCAGGAGCCGCTGAAAATCGGCTTCCTTGGACCGGAAGGCACCTTCAGCCAGCAGGCGGTGCTCAAGCATTTCGGCCGCTCCGCGCATGGCCTGCCGATGGCGAGCATCGAGGAAGTATTCCAGGAAGTTGAAAACGGCAACGCAGATTTTGGCGTGGTGCCGGTCGAGAACTCCGGGCAGGGGACGATCCAGATCACGCTCGACATGTTCCTGACCTCGAATCTCAAAGTGTGCGGTGAAGTCGAATTGCGCGTGCATCAATATCTGTTGTCTCGCTCGGGCCGCATCGAGGATATCGAGCGCATTTATTCGCATCCGCAGTCGTTTGCGCAGACGCAGGGCTGGTTGCGCAGCAACCTGCCGGACATCGAAAAAGTTCCCGTATCGAGCAACGCCGAAGGCGCTCGGCGCGCGCGCAACGCGGATGACGCAGCCGCCATTGCTGGCGAGTCGGCAGGCCATGTCTACGGCCTCAAGAAGGTCATCATCGGCTCAATCGAGGATCACGCGGACAACACCACGCGTTTCCTCGTGCTCGGGCGCCAGCTGTTTCCGCCGTCCGGGCATGACCGCACCTCGGTGCTGGTCTTCATCAAGGACCAACCTGGGGCGTTGTTCAACGTGTTGAGTCCGTTCGCGCGCCACGGCATCAGCATGAATCGCATCGAATCGCGGCCTTCGCACCAAGCAAAATGGGAATACGGTTTCTTCATCGATCTGGCTGGACACGTCGACGATGACGGCATGAAACGAGCACTGGCCGAGCTCGATGCGCACGCGGCGCAGATCAAGGTGCTCGGGTCGTATCCGGTTGCTGTGCCGTGAATTTCGACGCCGCTTGCCTGGCAAATCCGGCCACCTCGGCGCTGAGCGCCTATGATCCAGGACATGACTTGCCGGTGTTGCGCGCGCGTTTTGGCAGCGCGATTGCCGAGCTCGGATCGAACGAGAATCCGCTCGGCCCCAGTTCACGCGCGCTGGAGGCAATGCATGCGGCGCTGGGCGAGAGCGCACGCTATCCCGACCCGCGCGGCGGCGCGCTGAAAGCCGCCTTGTCGCGGCATCTCGATGTTGACTCGGCGTGCATCGCGCTCGGTAACGGCTCGCACGAATTGCTGATGTTGCTGGCACAGTGCTTCGCCGACCCCACGCATTCGGTAGTGTTTTCGCAATATGGTTTTGCGGTATTCCCGATCGCGACGGCGGCGGTCGCCGCGCAACCGATCAGCGTTCCGGCACTGCCGCGCGCTCATGCGACGGCGCCACTTGGCCACGACCTCGACGCGATGGCGGCGGCCGTGCGTGGCGATACACGGCTTGTATATCTTGCGAATCCGAACAATCCGACCGGCACCTGGTTCGACGATGCGGCGCTCGGTCATTTTCTCGACCAAGTGCCGCAGGACGTGCTCGTCGTCGTTGACGAAGCGTATGCCGAATATGTCGATGCGCCGGCGCTGACCAGCGCGCTCCGCCTGTGCGACCGCCATCCGAATCTGATCGTCACGCGGACATTCTCGAAGGCTTATGCACTGGCCGGATTGCGCGTCGGCTATCTCGTCGCGCACGCGAGCGTCGTCGCGGTGCTCGAACGTCTGCGCGAATCGTTCAACGTCAACAGTATCGCGCTTGCCGGCGCGGATGCTGCACTGGCCGATCGCGAACATCTCCAGCGCGTGCGCGCCTTCAACACCAGCGAACGCGGCTGGCTCGCTTCCGCGCTTGCCGCCCGCGGCTGCGCAACGCTGCCGTCGCAGACGAATTTTCTGCTCGTGGATCTGGGTCGTGATGCGACAGACCTCGAAATGCACTTGTTCGAACGCGGGGTGATCGTGCGCCCGATGGGTGCCTACGCCTTGCCGCATGCCTTGCGCGTCAGCGTCGGCCACCGTGCCGAGAACCAGCGCTTGCTGGATGCGTTGCCGTGAGCCGGCGAATCGGCTGGGTCAGCAAACCCGTGCGTTCGCCTTTGCACGGCGAGATCATTGTTCCTGGCGACAAGTCGATCTCGCATCGCGCCATCATGCTGGCCGCGCTGGCCGAGGGTACGTCCACCATCGAGGGTTTCCTTGAAGGCGAAGACACGCGCGCGACCGCGGCGATCTTCTCCGCCATGGGCGTGGAAGTGGAAACGCCTTCCGTCTCACGCCGCATCGTGCACGGGGTCGGCTTGCATGGCTTGGCGAAACCCCTGACCACGCTCGATTGCGGTAATGCCGGCACGGCGATGCGTCTGCTCGTCGGGCTTCTAGCGGGGCAGCAATTTGACACGGTGCTGACGGGTGATGTGTCGCTTTCGCGGCGGCCGATGCGGCGAGTGATCGATCCCCTGCGCGCGATGGGCGCAAGGATCGAGGCGGAGGCGGGTGACTTGCCACCACTGCACGTGGGCGGCAATGCATCGCTGCGCGGTGTCACTAGTACGCCGCCGGTTGCCAGCGCACAGGTCAAGTCGGCTTTGCTGTTCGCCGGGCTGTACGCCGATGGCGAAACGGAGGTGCGCGAAATACGACCGACGCGCGACTACACCGAGCGCATGCTGGCCCGGTTCGGCTGGCCAGTCACTTTCGAGCCGGGCAAGACACGCTTGTCCGGCGGCCATCGCCTGCATGCGACGGATGTGGTCGTGCCAACCGATTTTTCGTCTGCCGCGTTTTTCATTGTGGCGGCCACGCTCGTTCCCGGTTCGCAAATCCTGTTGCGCGCGGTTGGCCTAAATCCGCGGCGTACTGGGCTGCTGCAAGCCTTGCGCCTGATGGGTGCGGATATTCGCCAGATCAATGAGCGCGACCAGGGTGGCGAACGCGTTGCAGACTTGGACGTGCGCCACGCGCCGCTGCGCGGCATCCGTTTGCCGCACGAACTCGTCGCGGACATGATCGACGAATTTCCGATCTTGTTTGTCGCAGCAGCTGCAGCCGAAGGAATCACGACGATCAGTGGAGCAGCCGAGCTGCGCGTGAAGGAATCTGATCGCATTGCCGTAATGGCCAGTGGACTGCGCAGACTCGGCATCGCCGTCGAAGAACGGCCTGATGGCGTGGTGATCCACGGCGCACCCATGCGCGGAGGTGCGGTCGACAGTGCGGGTGATCACCGTTGCGCAATGAGTTTTGCAGTCGCTGGACTGATCGCGCGCGCTGCGGTGCAAATTGACGATTGCGCGAATGTGGCGACCTCGTTTCCATCCTTTGTGGAATTGGCAACGACGAGTGGATTCGCGCTGTCTTCGTCGGTTGACTGACATCGCCCGGCCGCGCGACGCCGGGCTTCTCGTCGAGATGCTCAGCGCATGCAAGGCGCGCGATTGGTAGAATTGCGTCGCCTCGATCGCCAGGAAGCCCCGTGCAAAAGATTGCCCAGTCAGCCCCTGTGTTGACCATTGATGGCCCGTCGGGGTCCGGCAAGGGCACGATCAGCCGTGCGGTGGCCGATGCGCTTGGCTGGCATCTGCTCGATTCGGGCGCGTTGTACCGGGCGGTCGGTTATGCCGCGAGCATGGCGGGAATCGATCTTTCCGACGCGGCTGCGGTGACACGCTGCGCGGAAACCACAAGAATCACGTTCCGTACCCCCAGCGACGGAGGCGAAACGCGCGTGATTGTCAATGGTCACGACGCCACCGACGATATCCGGACTGAAACCTGCGGCGCCACCGCATCGGCAATTGCGGCGATTCCCGCGGTGCGTACGGCCTTGTTCGACAAGCAACGCTCGTTCCGTCGCGCGCCCGGGCTGGTGGCGGACGGTCGTGACATGGGCACCGTGGTTTTTACCGATGCAGCGCACAAGATCTTCCTCACTGCGAGCGCAGACGAACGCGCCCGCAGGCGCTATAAGCAGTTGAAGGAAAAGGGATTGACTGTTACACTCTCATCCCTTTTGCGCGAGATAGAGGCGCGCGACGAGCGAGATGCGACCCGCAAGGTCGCTCCGCTCAAGCCGGCGGCGGGGGCGCTGATCATCGACACGACTGCAATTGCGGTCGACGACGTGATCGCACGCGTGCTGGCTGTCGTCCATCCTCGCTAGCGTTCTCACGCAACACGAATTTGCTCGAAACGAGCGAAGGCCCGGCGTCCGCGCCGGAACTCAACGATGCGGCAAATCCGCATCCTCGAAGGTGGGTTGTCGATCCGTTATTGGACGATGGCCTGTTTCATTGACTGGAATCCACATGACTGAAAGTTTCGCTGAACTGTTCGAACAGAGCCAATCGCTCGCCCAACTGCGCTCTGGCGCGATCGTCACCGGCGTCGTCGTCGAGATTCGTTCCGACGTTGTTGTTGTCCACGCGGGCCTCAAGTCCGAAGGCATCATCCCGATCGAACAGTTCAAGAATGAACGGGGCGAACTCGAAATCGCCGTCGGCGATAGCGTAAAGGTCGCGCTCGACGCGATCGAAAATGGCTTTGGCGAGACGATGCTCTCGCGCGAGAAAGCCAAACGCTCGCTGGTGTGGGACGAACTCGAAGAAGCGCAAACAGCCAATGCCGCCATTACCGGCCGCATCTCCGGCAAGGTCAAGGGCGGTTTCACGGTCGACATCAAGGATGTGCGCGCATTCCTGCCAGGTTCTCTTGTCGATGTGCGCCCGGTGCGCGACCCGTCGTATCTCGAGGGCAAGGAACTCGAATTCAAGATCATCAAGCTCGATCGCAAGCGCAACAACGTGGTGGTTTCGCGGCGCGCGGTCGTGGAAAGCGAATTCAGCGTAGAACGCGAACAACTGCTCGACAAGCTGGTTGAGGGCGCGGTCGTCAAGGGCGTGGTCAAGAACCTCACCGACTACGGTGCGTTCGTCGACCTCGGCGGCATCGACGGCCTGCTGCACATTACCGACATGGCATGGAAGCGCGTGCGCCATCCGTCTGAAGTCGTCAATGTCGGCGACGAGCTGGATGTGCGCGTGCTCAAGTTTGATCGCGAGCGCAATCGCGTTTCGCTCGGCCTCAAGCAGCTCGGCGAAGATCCGTGGGTGGCCATTGCGCGCCGTTATCCGAGCAACACGCGCATCCTCGGCAAGGTTTCCAACGTCACCGATTATGGCTGCTTCGTCGAACTCGAACCTGGCGTCGAAGGCCTCGTGCATGTTTCGGAAATGGACTGGACGAACAAGAACGTCAATCCTGCCAAGGTCGTGCAGGTGGGCGATGAAGTCGAGGTCATGGTTCTCGACGTCGATGAAGAGCGTCGCCGCATTTCGCTCGGCATGAAACAGACCGGCGCCAATCCGTGGGAAGCGTTTGCCGCGATCCACAAGAAGAATGAAAAAGTCTCCGGTACGATCAAGTCGATCACCGACTTCGGGATTTTTGTCGGTCTCGACGGTGGTATCGATGGCCTGGTGCACCTGTCCGATATCTCGTGGCAGACCACTGGCGAAGATCTCGTGCGCAATTACAAGAAGGGCGACGATATCGAGGCGGTCGTGCTGGCGGTCGATCCGGAGCGGGAGCGTATTTCTCTCGGCATCAAGCAGCTTGAACAGGATCCGTTCGGTCAGTTCATGGCGGCGCATCCACGCGGCAGCATGCTCACTGGTACCGTGCGTGAAGTCGATGCAAAAGGTGTGACAGTCGACCTGGGTGAAGGAGTCGAGGGCTATCTGCGTGCGAATGACATCGCCAAGGAGCGCGTCGATGATGCGACCCTGCATTTCAAGGTGGGCGATGCGATTGAAGCGAAGTTCACCGGCATGGACCGCAAGGGCCGCAGCCTGCAGCTTTCGATCCGTGCCAAGGACGAGGAAGACCTGCAGAGCACGCTGGACGATTACCAGAGCGCGACCGGCGGCACCACCAAGCTCGGCGCCCTGCTCAAGGAACAGTTGAATCGTTGATGCATCGTGCAGTACGCGGTTTGGCCGCGTGTTGCCCTGAGTCCCGCGCGCACCGGTGACGGTGCGCGTTTTTTTGAACCGAACATGCTAAACCCCCATCGCAATGACCAAGTCTGAATTGATCGAGTCCCTGGCGCTGCGGCAGAAACATCTGGCCGCCAACGACGTCGAACTCGCAGTTAAGAGTGTGCTCGAACAAATGAGCTTGTCGCTCGCGACGGGCGAACGTATCGAGATCCGTGGATTCGGCAGCTTTTCGCTGCACTATCGTCCGGCGCGCATGGGTCGCAATCCCAAGACTGGCGATTCGGTCGCGTTGCCAGGCAAGCATGTGCCTCACTTCAAGCCGGGCAAGGAGTTGCGCGAGCGCGTCAACGAGAAAGTCGATGTCAAGGCCGGCGAACGCCAGACCGCGTTGCCTGCCTGAGGTTTCCGGCACGCAATCGTTCGCTTGGATTGGATATCGATGCGCAGGTCTGCCCTGGACGCAGTTCCGCGCGGAACCCCTTATGATGCGCCGGCCTGAACATCGCAACCGGTTATGGGTCTGACCCTGATTGTCCTGATCGTAATCGTCGTCGCATGCGGCGCGCTGTTTTGTGTCCGCAACGGCACGCGCACGCCCCCCGACTTCCATTTCACAAGCGTCGAATTGCCGCTCGGAATCACCTTGCTCGGCACACTGCTGCTCGGCTGTGTGCCAGGTGACCTGGCGGCGTGGCTTGGCCATGCGCCGATCGGGCGCATGCTTCGACGCGGGCTGAACCGTGAGTCGGAAAGCTGCCCGGCTCAGGGTGTGGGTCACGCATGAACCTTCTGCCGCTGCTGTTCTTCCTGTTGCCAGTGGCCGCGTTTTCCGGCTGGATCCTTGGTCGTCGGCGCAGCGAACGTACCTCTGGTGCACGCGTCAGTGAACTGTCGACCAGCTATTTCCGCGGCCTCAATTACCTGCTCAACGAACAGCAGGACAAGGCAATCGAGGTGTTCCTCAAGCTCGCCGAGATCAACCGCGACACGGTGGAAACGCATCTTGCCCTCGGCAATTTGTTTCGTCGTCGTGGCGAGGTCGACCGCGCCATTCGCGTGCATCAACATTTGATCGCGCGCCCTAATTTGAGCGAAGCGGAAAAAACGGTCGCGCTGCTCGAACTGGGTGAAGACTACATGCGCGCGGGCGTGCTCGACCGCGCTGAAACGCTTTTCCGCGATTTGGTCGCGATGGGAGCGCTGGTGCCGCCGGCTTTGAAACATCTGATCGGCATCTACCAGCACGAGCGCGACTGGAGCAAGGCGATCGAGCATGCCGAGCGCCTGCAGCAGGCGATCGGTGATTCGCAAGGCGCGACCATTGCGCAGTTCTACTGCGAGTTGGCCGAGCAGGCGCGCGCGCGTGGTGATCGCGACGCGGCGCGCGCGCGTGTGGCAGACGCGTTCCGCGTCGAACCCGATTGTGTGCGCGCATGCATGATTGACGGACATATCGAATCGGCTGCCGGCAATCTTGACACCGCAATCACCTCTTTCGAACGCGTGGCGCAACTGGATATCGATTACGTTCCGGAAATTCTCTCGCCGCTGCTCGACTGTTATGCGCGCGCCGCGCAGATGCAGCGTGCCGAGGAATTTCTGGGCGGGATAATCGAGCGTTATCACGGCGTGTCGCCGGTACTTGCGCTGGCCAAGTTGTACGCATCTACCCGCGGTGAAGCGGCTGCGGCGGAATTTCTCAACCGCGTTTTGCGCGGGCGTCCATCGGTACGGGCGCTGATGGCACTTATCGATGTGAATCTGCATACCGCGAGCGGTGCTGCACGAGAGAACTTCTTGATCCTGCGTGACCTCACCCACAAACTGGTTGAAGGCAAGGCGATGTACCGCTGCAGGAAATGTGGCTTTGGCGCAAAGGCGCATCACTGGCAATGCCCGAGCTGCAAGAGCTGGAGCACGGTGCGTCCGATACACGGCGTGGTCGGCGAATAAGGCGGCCGCCGATGCTCTACTGGCCAGGCATGCCGTGGACGACTGTTGCTGCCATCACATTTGTGTTGAGCTTGGTCGTCACACGGCTTGGTATTGTCTATGCGATGCGGCGCAGACTACTGGACCTGCCGGGAAGACGGCGCTCCCATGCCACGCCGACGCCGCGCGGAGGCGGCATCGGCATCATCGTCGGCATCGTCTTTTCGCTGATCAGCTTCACTGGATGGTCGAGGGTGCTGGGTGCAACGGTTGTCGCTGGTTTGCTGGCAGCCATCGCGCTCGTCGCCGTGGTTGGCTGGGTCGACGATCATCGCGGCCTGAGCGCGTTGCCGCGCATCGCGGCGCATGCTGTTGCGCCGCTCCTTGCGCTCGGCGTGCCGGCGTTGATCGGGTTGGCCGACCTCCCGACCCATGAAGTGCTGCCCTACGCGCTGGTCTGCGCGGTGGTATTCATCGCGATCGTGTGGTCGATCAACCTGCACAATTTCATGGATGGCATCAACGGTTTGCTCGCGCTGCAGGCATTGTTCGTGTTTGCGGCTATCGGCGTGTTGTTCGTGCACGTCGAGCATCGCCCGGAGGCGGCTTGCATGTTATTGCTCGCTTCCGCCGTCGCCGGATTTGTTCCATTCAATTTCCCGCGCGCCCGCATTTTCATGGGCGATGTCGGTAGTGGCGTGCTCGGGCTACTCGTCGCACTCGTTGTCTTGTGGCAGATGAGCCTGCCTGCGATCGCTCTTGCCAGCGGAATCGTGCTGTGTTCCGCCTTCGTCATCGATGCCACCTGCACACTGCTTTCGCGCATGTTGCTCGGTCGGCGTTGGTATAGTGCGCATCGCGAGCATTTGTACCAGTGGCTGGTGCGCTGCGGGCATTCGCATACGCAAGTTGTGGCGCTCTACATGGGTTGGAATGTGCTGATCGTGCTGCCTGTTGTTTGCTGGATGAATTGGATGCCCACGGCGGTCGTCGCTGGGGTCGGCGTTCCAGCGGCCGGATTTGGCGCGGCGACGGGGGTGTATGCGACTGGCATCGCACTGTGGTGGTTCGCCAAGCGCTGGTCTCTGAACGCGGTCGCAACTCGGAGACGACATGCTGCGTAAGATCATTGCCGCGATCCATCCGCGCTTGGCGGTTGTCGCGCACGACATGCTGATGGTGTGGCTGGCATGGACGGCGCTCAGCATGCTGC
This sequence comes from Dokdonella sp., assembly GCA_040002595.1. Lineage (GTDB taxonomy): Bacteria > Pseudomonadota > Gammaproteobacteria > Xanthomonadales > Rhodanobacteraceae > Dokdonella_A. The sequence goes on from JBDUED010000010.1 coordinate 12,956, forward strand.
GCTGGTCGCTTGCGCCCAACCCATCGCCGGTGTCGCTGTTCGGCACCGAGGTCTGGCTGGTGCTTGCGGCGCAAGGCTTGATCTTCTGGTGGACCGGCCTGTATCGCGGCCTCTGGCGTTTCGCCAGCATGCCGGACATCTGGAATATCTTCCGCGCCTGCCTGCTCGGCGCATTCGCGGTTGCGATCACGCTGTTTTTGTACAACCGTCTCGAGACCGTCCCGCGCACGGTGCTCGCGTTGTATCCATTTGTCCTGGCAATCCTGCTCGGTGTGCCGCGTTTGCTGTATCGCTACTGGAAAGACAGTCGCCTCGATTTCATCACGCGCGTGCCGAGCTTGCGCATCCTCGTGCTGGGTGCAGGCAAGGCGGGCGATGCATTGGTTCGCGATCTACGGCGCGAGAATCGCTACATTCCAGTCGGTTTTCTTGACGACAACGCACTCCTGCGCGGCTCGCGCTTGCACGGAATCCCGGTACTTGGAACCCTCGACCAGTTGCCACAGCTCGCGCGCGAGACAGCGGCGGAAATGCTCGTCATCGCGATGCCGGCGGCGAACAAGGTGCAGATGCGTCGTGCAGTCGACCTTTGCGAGTCATGCAATCTGCCATTCCGCACCGTGCCGCGTCTGGAAGATGTTGTGGCCGGACGTTCGAGTTTCAACGAACTCAAGGAAGTTGCGATCGAGGATCTGCTCGGCCGCGAGCAAGTGCAGCTCGACTGGACCGCGATCCGCACGCGTCTGGCGGGCAAGCGCGTGCTGGTAACGGGCGGCGGTGGTTCCATTGGCGCGGAATTGTGCCGTCAGGTTGCACGTCTGGGCGCCGAGTCGCTGAGCGTGCTGGAGTTGTCCGAATTCAACCTCTACACGATAGAGCAGGAAATGCGCCGGGATTGTCCCGAGTTGCTGTTCAACGCATGGCTTGGTGATTGCGGCGATCCGATGACTTGCGAACGCGTATTCGCCAACGCACGCCCGCAGGTCGTTTTCCATGCAGCGGCCTACAAGCACGTTCCGCTGCTGCAAGGACAAATACGCGAAGCGTTCCGCAACAACGTGCTCGGCACGCGCGCAGTGGCGGAAGCGGCCGATCGCCATGGCGCTGACAGCTTCGTGTTGATCTCGACCGACAAGGCAGTCAATCCGACCAGCGTGATGGGCGCGTGCAAGCGGGTTGCGGAATTGTTTTGCCAGAATTTTGCGCGCGAATCACACACGCGGTTCATCACGGTGCGATTCGGCAATGTGCTCGATTCAGCGGGTTCTGTCGTGCCGCTGTTCCGCGAACAAATCCGCGCGGGTGGTCCGGTCACCGTCACACACCCCGAAATCACCCGCTATTTCATGACCATTCCGGAGGCTTGCCAATTGATTTTGCAGGCATCGGTGCTGGGCAAAGGTGGCGAGATTTTCGTGCTCGACATGGGCGAACCGGTGAAGATTCGCGACCTTGCCGAACAGATGATCCGTCTTGCCGGCAAGCATGAAGGAGGCGATATCGCGATCGTTTACAGCGGTCTGCGCCCCGGCGAAAAACTGTTCGAGGAACTGTTCCACCCGCAGGAGCATTACAGCGACACCGAGCATGCAAAGATTCTGCTTGCGCAACCGCGCAACATGGCATGGAGCCTGTTGACCACGCAGTTGCGCCAGGGCGAACTTGCCGTGCGCGATTTCGACGAGGACATGCTGAAGCGCATTCTCGACCAACTGCTGCCGGAATTCGCGACCAGCGCCACCCCGACAGCTGGCGTGGTGGTCGCTTTTGGTGGTCGCCACAATGCCTGACAAGGACATCGCATGAGCCAACATTTGCGCAAGGTCGTTTTTCCGGTCGCCGGTCTCGGCACGCGTTTCCTGCCGGCCACGAAAGTCGTGGCCAAGGAAATGTTGCCTGTACTGGATCGTCCGTTGATCCAGTACGCGGTCGACGAAGCGGTTGACGCCGGCGCGGACACTCTGATTTTCGTCACCAACCGCTACAAGCATGCGATCGCCGACTATTTCGACAAGGCCTACGAGCTTGAAAGCAAACTCGCTCATGCGCGCAAGCACGAGTTGCTGGCATTGGTGCAGGGCACGCTGCCCAAGCACGTGCGATGCGTGTTCGTGACGCAACCCGAGGCGCTTGGTCTGGGCCACGCCGTGTTGTGCGCCAAACCGGTCGTCGGCGACGAACCGTTCGGGGTAGTGCTCGCCGACGATCTGATCTGGAACGGTCCACCCTCCGCGGGACAACCTGGTGCGTTGCGCCAGATGGCCGAATTGGCGGCGTCGTCGAATGCCGCCGTGGTTGCGGTCGAGGAAGTGCCGCACGCCCAAACCGACAAATACGGCATCGTCGACGCGACGCCGGTGTCCGACCGCGCGGCGAAGATCAAATTTGTCGTCGAAAAACCCAAGCCGGCAGTCGCGCCGTCGAATCTCGCGATCGTTGGCCGCTACATCTTGCCCGGCCGCATTTTCGAATTGCTGGAACAGACCACGCCGGGCGCTGGCGGTGAGATTCAGTTGACTGATGCGATCGAAACACTGCTGCGCGAGCAAGATGTGCTGGCGTATCGCTTCCTGGGCACGCGCTTTGATTGCGGCAACAAGCTCGGTCTGGTCAAGGCAACATTGGCAATGGCGCTCGAGGACCCCAAGCTTGCGCCGGATGTGCGCCGCTGGATCGCCGCTCTATGATGAGTGCTCCGCGATGGAGTCATCGATGGATCTGAGCTGGATCCTCAACCAGCTTGGCGAAGACCGCACGCAGTATTTCGGTGCGGTGGCTCCGCCCATCGTGCAATCGTCGATCTTCGCGTTTCCGACTGTCGCAGCGATGCGCGCTGGATTTCGCGATGAACTTGGTCAGCACGTCTACACTCGTGGCAACAACCCGACCGTCGAAATCCTTCGCAAAAAAATTGCGGCGCTCGAGGGTGCCGAGGATTGCCTGATGTTCGGCAGCGGCGCCGCGGCGATATCGGCCGCTGCGATCGCTTGCGTATCGGCCGGCGATCACGTCGTGTGTGTCGCCAAGCCGTATAGCTGGACGCGCGCGGTACTGAAGGATCTGCTCGGGCGTTTCGGAGTAACGACGACGTTTGTCGATGGCACCGAGGTCGCGAATTTCGAGCATGCCCTGACCGAGCGCACGCGCCTCATCGTGCTGGAAACTCCAAATTCGATGACGTTCGAGCAGCAGGATCTGGCCGCGGTCGCCAGACTCGCGCAGGAGCGCGGCGCCCGTACCTTGTGCGATAACAGCTACGCCACGCCGCTCAACCAGTCGCCGATCGCGCTGGGCATCGATCTGGTCGCGCACTCGGCAACCAAATATCTCAACGGCCACAGCGATGTCGTAGCTGGCGCGCTGTGTGGCAGCAGGGCATTGATTCGCGAAATTTTCCGCGGACCCTACATGACGCTCGGCGCGATCCTCGGCCCCCACGACGCCTGGTTGATGATCCGCGGCTTGCGCACCTTGCCAATCCGCATGGAGCGCATTGGCGCGACGACGGCGAAGGTGCTCGCGTTTCTTGAAACGCATCCGCGCGTGCGCCGTGTATATTCCCCGCAAGCCAGCGGAAATGCGCAACTGGGTCTGACGAAGCGCCAGCTTTGCGGGACCAGCGGCTTGCTGACGATTGAACTCGATGCGATTGACGTCGCCGCGGTCGAGCGTTTTTGCAACGCGCTTGCACGCTTCCTGATGACGGTGTCCTGGGGTGGCTACGAATCGCTGGCGTTTCCGGTTTGCGCGGTATATCCGGAAGGCGCACCGATGCAGCCGCCAAGCGGAGTACCTCTGAATTTCGTACGTCTGTCGATCGGACTCGAGGAAGCCGACGTGTTGATAGCCGATCTTTCAAATGCGTTCGATCAACTTGGCGCTCGCTAACAGTCTGGTTGCGGCTGTTATGCTTTGCCGATGAACAAAATCCTGCTTTTATTGCTGATCGTCGTGCTAGCCGGTTGCCAGACCTTGCGCGAGGGAATGGTGGTTCATCGGCCGGCATCACCCATCGCGGCGGATTCGGCGGCGTTGTTCTCCGGGCAATTCGATAATCACGAACAGGTCTGGTCCGCGCGTGAGCATGCGCCGAGCGCCATGATGCCGCCGCATGTGATCGTCAACCTCGCCGCCACGAAAGATCCAGCGTGGTCCACCTGGCATATTGAGCTCGATGCAACTGCGTCGCTGGATGCTCTGTGGGCGATGCAGCGCGTCGTCGCCGCCGATGGCTCCCTCTCGCTGCTGCCCTATCGTGCGCTCGTCGCGGGCGCTGGCATAGGTGCCGCATTCGATGCGAAGCAATGGACGCCACTTGATGCCTGCGCATTGCGCGGCGAAGTCGGCGCAAGCCGCGTCCACGTTGCCGCGGAACCGATCGCGTGCGCTGCACTTGCGCCAGGCGTCGGGCCGCAGGCTGCATTGCTGCCGTTGGCGATCGAACGGGAAGGCGAGTGGCTGCACGTGCGCCTGTTCACTGACCAGGCTCGCGGCGCGGACGTGCGCGAGGACGCGCGCAAGGTCGAGACCTACACTGGCTGGGCCGCCATCAACGGTGCCGGTCCGCAAGGTGCGGCGGACGGCAAGGACTGGCATATGGACCGCAGTTTGCATCTTGGCAGTGAAGGCGGGCGTACGCCGCTCACTTGGCGCGACGGCAAAGCGTCTGGCTATTCACTTCGCCTTGAACGCCTGACTTACGGCGACGACAACGTCGCCGTGCTCAAGCTCTCGCTGGTTGAAGATCAATCTGACCGCACGCTCGCCTACGCGTGGGCGAACCCGGAAGCGACCCGCATTGGTCTGAGCGTTGGCTGGGTCCAGGTGGGTTTGGAGCGAGCTATAACACCGGCTACCGGCAAGCGCTGACGGCGCGGTTGCGCGGGCAACGGCATCCGAAGCACGTCCGTCGCGCCAACGGGAACAAGCCATGCGGCATCAAGGCACCCGGCAAACGCGCTTTGTGGTGGTACAAATGTTCCATATACTTTGGCCTGGGGAAGGCCGGCGACTATGGGTATGAAGCATTCGACCGACCTGAACATTTTCGCGGTGCCACAGAGCCTCCCTCCGAAGCGAACCATCGATCGATCCTTGATCGCCGGTCTGGGGCTACTGGTCCTGTTGCTGACGTTGAACGCCAGTCTTGCCTATCGGAACACCTGGCAACTGCGCGAAGACGCCCATTGGGTGGCTCACACCCACGAGATGCTTGACCTCACTGGCAACGTGCTTGTGGCGCTGCTCGACGCCGAAACGGGCCAGAGGGGTTTCATCATTACCGGCGAGGACGCATTTTTGCAGCCCTATCAAGCTGCCGTCGCTCGGTGGGGCGCTCTCATGGCGCAGCTCAACGACAAGGCCAAAGACAGCCCGGGTCAGCAGGCGCGTATCAAGAAGCTGGAAGAAATGGCCACGCGGCGATTGGCGCTCGCGAACGAGAGCATTGTCCTGCGCCGAAGAAGTGCGCAGGAAGCCACGTCGTTCCTCGCTGCCGGTGAGGGCAAGGCACAGATGGACGCCATTCGCCTGCACATTGGGGAAATGGAAAACATTGAGGAGAAGCTGCTCCAGGACCGGAAGAACAACACCGACGTCGCCTACAGGATTGCCGTCACAACCGGCCTTCTTACCGCCGTCCTCGGGTTGCTGACCGTTTGGGCGTTCGTGAGGCTCCTCAACAGAAGCCTGGCAAGGAGGGAAGAAGATGCCGCGGTAATCGCCGAACAACGCGAACGATTGCGAACGACCCTCGCCAGCATCGGCGATGCGGTGATCTCGACGGACATTGCAGGTCGAATCACGAACATGAATGCCGTCGCCGAATCGCTGACGGGTTGGAAGAGCAGCGAAGCAGCGGGCGAGCCCCTGGATACGATCTTCCACATAGTGAATGAGGAAACGCGGCAGCAGGTTCAAAGCCCAGCGACGCGGGCGTTGCAGGAAGGCGTCATCGTCGGATTGGCTAACCACACCGTACTCATAGCCAAAGACGGCGCAGAGCGACACATTGATGACAGCGCCGCGCCGATTCGCTGCAAGGACGGCGAGATCGTGGGCTGCGTGCTTATTTTCCGGGACATCTCCGAACGACGGGCTCTGGAGAAACAAAACGTCGACCGCCTTGCGGATGCCCGCTTCCTGGCATCGATTGTCGAGTCGTCCGAAGATGCCATCATCAGCAAATCGCTGGACGGAATCATTCGGAGTTGGAACGCTGCCGCGGAACGTGTTTTCGGCTATTCCGCCACGCAAGCTATCGGACAGCACGTCTCTTTGCTTATTCCCGCCGAGCGAGCTGAAGAGGAAGATTTGATCATCGGGCGCATTCGCGCAGGAACGCGGGTGGAGCATTTCCAAACCGTGCGAGTGCGCAACGGCGGTGACACCATTGCCGTTTCGCTGACTGTCTCACCTATCAAGGATGATGCAGGACAGGTGATAGGTGCTTCCAAGATTGTCCGCGACATCACTGCTCAAAAGCAGGCCGAACGAGAGATTGCCGAAAGCCAGGCGCGCAAGGCTGCGATTCTCGATACCGCTCTCGATTGCATCATCATTTGCGATCACGAAGGCAAGATCATCGAATTCAACCCCGCTGCCGAGCAGACGTTCGGCCATCGCCGTGAAGATGTCGTCGGTCGGGAGATGAGCGAAATCATCATCCCTCCGTCATTGCGTCTTCGGCATCGGCAGGGCATGGAACGATTCGTAAAAACCGGGCAGAGCCATATTCTCGGCAAACACCTTACGTTGACCGGTCTCCGCGCTGATGGCGGCGAGTTTCCGGTCGAGTTCGCCGTGACCCAAATTCCCTCGGACGGGCAGCCAGTGTTCACCGCGTATTTGCGCGACATAACCGAGCGCAAGCGCATGGAAGACGCGCTCAACGAAACAGCGAATGCGTTGCGCAAATCCACTGCTGAGTTGTCCGAGGCAGACCGCCGCAAGAATGAATTCCTGGCCATGCTGGCGCACGAACTGCGCAACCCTCTCGCACCGATCCACAACGCTGTGCAAGTCCTGCGGCTGGGCGGCAACACAGCCGAGGTTATCCGGTCGGCGACCGCGCTGATGGAGCGCCAGGTTGGCCAGTTGATCCGGCTCGTTGATGACTTGCTGGACGTGAGTCGGATCAGTCGAGGCAAAATCGAACTTCGCGAAGAGACGGTGGAGCTTGCCTCCGTCGTCCATCAGGCGGTTGAAGCTGCGCGCCCGCTCTGTGAACAAATGCACCACGACCTGACAGTGAGCTTGCCTTCGCTACCCATCTATTTGAATGCCGATCCTGCCCGACTAGCCCAGGTGGTAGGCAACTTGCTCACGAATGCCTGCAAGTTTACCAACGGCGGCGGTCGTATTTCGCTGGCTGTCGACCAGGAAGACGCGCAGGCCGTGATCCGGGTAAGAGATTCGGGGATTGGCATTGCAGCTGACCAGTTGCCGCGTATCTTTGAGATGTTCACACAGCTCGATACATCGCTGGAACGCTCGCAGAGTGGACTGGGTATCGGCCTGACTCTGGTGAGAAATTTGATTGAGTTGCACGGCGGCACCGTAACTGCGCACAGCGACGGCCTGGGTCAGGGTACTGAGTTCGAGGTGCGACTACCCATCACAAACGAGACCAGGGCCACTTCGGGGCCGAGCGTCATCGCGCCGACGCCTGGGACGAACCGGCGGATTCTCATTGTCGATGACAACCACGATTCCGTCGCCTCTCTCGCTTCATTGTTGACCCTGAGCGGCTATGCGGTACACACCGCATACGATGGGTTGCAAGCGACGGAAGCTGCAGAAGCTTTACGGCCCGACGTGGTGCTGCTCGACATCGGTCTGCCGAAGTTGAACGGGTACGAAGTAGCACGGAAGATTCGAGAGCAACCCTGGGGCAAAGACATTGGACTGGTGGCATTAACCGGATGGGGCCAGGATGAAGACCGGAAAAAGTCGCAGGAGGCTGGATTCGATGGCCACCTGGTCAAGCCCGTGGATTATGCAAGTCTCATTAAATTGTTGGCGTCATTCCCGACATGCGTCTCTTAGGCCGCTATCGGCGTAGCAGCGCGCCATACGCAACCAGCAGCTTGCGGCCCGTTGCGGTCGTTTGCCGCCTCGCATGAGCTGTCGGTAGCAACCATTGCAGCCATCGCGTGAAATCGACGAGCAAAGCGTGATCGCCAAATACATCCCGAGCTAGGGCGGCGTGTTGTGGCCCAGCACCGCGCCGAGGTGCGTTACGCGTAGCAATTCGCGGCAGTCACCGCTCCGCCTGCTGCTTCAGCCAGCCGATCAGGGTCGCCACTGCATGCCTGGGTAGTCGCCGTGGGCGCACGAGCCAGTATGCATTTACAACATGGACTTCGGATTTACCGAACGGCCGCAGCAGCGTGCCCTTTTCTACGGCGTCCGCCGCCAGCCGGTCCCGCGCCAGTGCCACGCCCTGGCCTTGCTCGGCGCCGCGAAGCACCAGATCCGACGAGGCGTAGCGCGGCCCATGCTGAAGCGACAGTGATGCTGGACCAAACTGGCGCCGCCACAGTTCCCAACTAGCCTGAGGATCGCGATCGTGCAGCAGCCGTAACTTGGCCAATTGTTGTGGTGTGGAAGGCCGTCCGCAGTTTTCCCAAAATACCGGGCTCATGACCGGATACAGCGCGTCGTCCATTAACGGTTCGCAGTGCATGTCGGGCCAAGGTCCGGTTCCCATTCGCACGGCGACGTCGATGCCGGTCTGGGCAAGATCCTCCAAGCGCTGGTTCACCAGAATCGCCACTTCGATGCGCGGATGACCTCGTTCGAACGCGGGCAGGCGCGGCAGCAGCCAGCGCGAAGCGAACGAAGGTGCTGCCGAAATTGTCACCGCAAACGGCGAACGTGATTCGCGCACGGCCGCGACTGCATTGGCAATGTCCTGCATACCCGCCAGCACCGCTTTGCCCAGCGTCTCGCCTTGTGCCGTCGGCACCCAACCATTTCGGCCGCCGCGGTGCTCGCGCAGCGAAACTCCCAGCCATTGTTCCAACTCGACGATGTGCCGGCTGACCGAGGAATGCGCGATGCCCAACTCGCGGGCTGCGGAACGTACCCCGCCCTGTGCGCATGCTGCGGCGAACACTCGTAGTGCGTTCAGGGGTAGATCTTTCATGGTCTGGATAATAGACCACTGGTCGGCAGTTTTGGAACACGTATTAAAGCAATCATTTACCTCAGAAATCTGAGGAAAGTCCAAAAATGGGACTGACTAGGGAATATTGCCGTCTCGATTCCGTTCGCCCTATTGGTCTCAGGTTAAGACCAGTAACTTGCCGAGTTTTTGCCCCGGGCTGCGCGTGAGCTCGCTGCTCGCCATCGCCGCGCTGGTACTGGTGACCGCGATCACGCCCGGGCCCAACAACCTGGTCGTGATGCGCAAAGCGTCACGCGCCGGACTGATCGACGCGTTGCCGTCCGTACTGGGCGTCGTATGCGGCAGCGTCGCGTTGCTCGCGGTGGTGGCCGCTGGCGCCGGTTTCGCATTCACGGCGTGGCCCCCACTGCGTTTGCTGATCGGAATTGGTGGAGCGGGGTATCTGGTTTGGCTCGGGTTGGGCCTGATGTGCGCGTCGCGCGGCCACGGCCACGAACCGAAGTTGCCTTCTGGAACATGGGGCTTGTTCGGGTTCCAGTTCCTCAATCCGAAAGCATGGGTGATGGTCTTGACGGTGGTCGCCAGCTCGCGTCCTGGCGGGCCGTTCGATGCGTTCACGCGGCTGGCGCCGCTGTTCATCGTTATTCCAGCCGCGTGCCTGCTGTTGTGGGCGAGCCTGGGGGCGGCACTTTCATCGCAGTTGGCGCGTCCCGCCGCACGCCTGTGGAGCGATCGCCTGCTGGGAGTGCTGCTGATAGTCAGCGCGCCGCTGATGTTTGTTTGACTTCGTTTGCAGATAAAGAGGAGCTTTCCATGACTGCCGATCACCCGAGCGTCCGTCGCATTCTCGCGCTACCGGGCAGCTTGCGCCGACTTAGCTACAACCGCCGCTTGCTAGACGCCGCTGCGCGCATGGCACCGGCCGCTTTGGTAATCGAGGTTTACGACGCGCTCGATACGGTCCCGCTGTTCGATGAGGATCTTGAAGCGTCAACCCAGGGCGGTCCCCATGGCGTGCGCCGGCTGCGGGCTGCCGTCGCGGCCGCAGACGGAATGCTGATCGCCACCCCGGAATACAATCATTCAATTCCGGGCGTGTTGAAAAATGCTATCGACTGGCTGTCGCGGTCGGCAACGGATGAACTATTGTCGGGCAAGCCAATCGCGATTGTCGGCGTTTCGTCCGGCCGCTGGGGAACCAGGTTGGCACAGGCGGCGCTACGCCAGGTTTTGGCCGCCACCGAATCGCAGGTGATGCCGGCACCAATGTTGTTCCTGCGCGATGCCTCGCAGCTATTCGATGAAGATGGGGGATTGGCTGATCGGGCAACGCAAGAGACGCTGCGGGATTTTCTGCGAGCATTTTCGCGCTGGATCGATGTTCTATCGCGCGAGGAGGTTTCCTTGTGAAGGCGATGATGAAATTACCCAACATCGGAGAGCCGACTTGGGATGGAGCCGCGAAGCGAAAGAGTGCAAGCGACGTTGCCATCAGGGCACTAATGCCGGTGCACGCCGAAGCCTATCGGCAGCTGATGCTTCGTGCGCTGCAGGATTTTCCAGCGTCCTTCGGCGTGAGTCATGAGGAAGTGCAGGCTCAGGCGTTGGGCGATGTGGCCGACAGGCTCAGGGGTCTGGACCAGTGCGGAGAGATTGTGCTCGGAGCCTTCGACGGCGGCGGAGAATTGCTCGGTGTGGTCGGCTTACGCCGGATGTCGTTGGTAAAGATGCGCCATAAAGCGGTGGTGGGAAGAATGTACGTAGTCCGCGCCAGCCAGAGAATGGGGTTGGGCAAGCGTCTATTGGAGGCAGTTGTAAAGGCCGCGCGCGATGTGCCAGGGATCGAACAGCTCAGCTTGGTCGTGCACGAAGACAACGTCGGCGCACGCGTGCTCTATACCTCGCTCGGATTTACGCCTTTCGGTGTGGAGCCGCGCGAACTCAAGATCGACGGCCGCTACCACAATAGCGTGCACATGTGGTTGGCGCTGGATTGAATGAGGACCAGGTTTTTCCGCGTGTCGCGTGTATCGACTTTCGGTACCCCCAGTCGTATCCCCAGGCTCGGTCGGATGCAACGAGAGGTCCGGAACGGCCAGACACAAAAAACCCGCTGTTACACGGGTTTCATTGGGTTTCGGTATCCTGCGGGACGGCTTGAAACAGTCATTGGTGCCGAAGGCGGGACTCGAACCCGCACGCTTTTAAGGGCGGTGGATTTTGAGTCCACTGCGTCTACCAATTCCGCCACTTCGGCACTTTGCTCGCGCGGTTCGTCTGACGACGGCAGCGCGGGGCCGCGAAGTATAAAGCAATGCGACCGATTGCTGTAGGCGCTTAGGCATGCCGATCGAAGCTGGACAGGCTGACGTGAAATCGCATGCGCCGAAATTGCTTCTGCAACAGCGGAGATGATTTTGCGCCGGGGCTCAGTGCGTGTCGTCGAGGGCGAGTGTGCAGGTATCACGCACATACCAGCCGGCATCAGCCGGGTAGAACTTGGCGCAGGTGTCGAGCGGACGGCGATAGATATGCAGGGAGACCGCAATCGCTTCTTCGCTGGGGTTGAGGATCGTGTGGTATTCGTGCGGCGGGATCAAACTGCCGGCCGACCCGGCGCCGGCGTTCATCGTGCCGCGTGGTTCGAAGCGGTAACGCTCGTCATGTGATTCGATCAACTCGTACGGCGTGACTTCGAGAAACCCCTGCCAGACGCCTTCGACGCACCACATGCCGGCATGATCGTGGATCGGCGTGCCTTGGCGTGGCCCCCAGGTCATCGCAACCACGCTGTAACCGTGCCGTTCGCTGCGATACAACTCGCGCCGCGCGTAGTGGTCGTCTTCGCGCTCGAATACACATTCGGGAAGGCGCACATTCGGGTCGCAGATCAGCTTGCACATCGCCTCGCGCAACGTGGTGGTGACAGCGGTCTGGTCAGACAGCGCGACGGCTTCGTCGATGGCCTCGACAAGCTGGCGTGCCCCTGGAAATTCAAGCAAAAGCATGGCGGGTCTCGATAGCGCTGGAACGGGCGCAACATAGGCCGTCCCCCGGACGTGAGCCGGGAGAACGGCATCGGATTCTACGCTGCCGCCAGAAAGCGTGCGATGGCTGCACCGAAGCGGGGAATGTCGACGAGGAACGCATCGTGACCTTGCGGGCTGTCCAGCGCGACAAAAACGACCTGGGTACCGGCTGCGCGCAAGGCATTGGCGATCTGTTCCTGCTGCGGCAGCGGAAACAGAATGTCGGTTTCGACGCCGATCACCAGCGCTCGTTCGAGGTCGATATGGGCGAGCGCCTCATCGACGCTGCCGTCGCCGTGTTCGGCAATGTCGAACCAGTCGCTTGCGCGGGAAAGATACAAATAGCAATTGGGATCGAAACTTCGCACGAAACGGCGCGCATGCGCGGCCAGATAGGATTCCACCTGGAATTCGACCGCAAACGGATCTTCCTCGCGTTGTTCCGAATCCAGGCGAATGCGCGCGAAGCGACCCACCCACTCCATCGCCGAGCGATATGTGATCACGCCGAGCTTGCGCGCAATCGACATGCCCGCTTCCGGATAGTGCTCGTCGTCGTAACGGCCGCTGTTCCAGTTCCGGTCCAGGCGAATGGCTTCACGCTGCAGCGAACGGATCGCAATCGCGAACGGTTGGGCCTGAGCTGCCGTGGAAATACTGATGTGCAGGCGCGCGCTGCCCGGATGCAGCACCAGATACGCCAGCGCGCTCATGCCGCCCATGGAATTGCCGATGAGGCAGGCGAGTCGCTCGATGCCGAGCCCGCATACGAGTTCATGGCTCGCGTTGGCTGCGTCCTCAAGGGTCAGTTCCGGGAAATCGAGACGATACATTTCACCGCTTGCGGGATTGATTTCCGCAGGTCCGGTCGAGCCCTTGCAGCTCCCGAGCGTGTTCGCGCAGATCACGAACCAGCGATCCGTATCGATTGGCTTGCCAGGGCCCAGCATGTCGTCCCACCATCCCGGCGACTCATCGTGGGTATTCGATGCGGCATGCGCGCTGGGCGAAAGACCGGTCAGAATCAACACGGCGTTGTCTCGTGCAGGAGTCAACGTGCCCCAGGTTTCGTAGGCGAGATGCGCGCCCAGGAGTGCTCCGCCACGCTTCATGTGAAACGGCGAAGACAGATCGAACCAGCGGCGGGCATCGGACATGCGAGGGAAGACTGGATGAAAGCGGGGTGCACAATGTAGCGAGCTGACGCAGCGCAGCCAAGTCGTCGGTGTTGTGACAGGAATTTCAGTCCCCATGCTCCCGGGCTCGTGCGAACAATCGCGCCTTCCGGAGTTCCCACCGGCCTGGGTGCCAGAAATCGCGCACGAGGCGGAGAGTCAGCAAAACGTGGACGGCTATTTTTTCTTGGCGGCGGATGCGGCGATGTCTTTGGGGTTTTTCCCAACGTGAACCCTTCGCAGAAGCCATGTTTTGCCGAGGCTGCGATTCAAAAACCCAATGCGCGCATCTCCTCGCTCGGCATCGATCGCTCCCATACCTGATCGAACAACCCACGCAGTTGCGCGTGCCGACCGGGTGCGTAGGTCGAGCCTTCGCCTTCTAGCCGGCTGCCCAGAACACGCATGAAATAGCCGCTGCGATCGTTGAGCACGAATGCGCCGGGGTATTGCAGGTCGCGTTCGTCGACCGGCGTGCGGATCGCGATTGTGCTCGGCAGACGTTGTGCCAACGTGATCAAACGATGCCCGTCGGCCAGTGGTTTGCGCGCATCGTGCACGAGGATCCGGATCTGCGCGCGTAAACCGGAAAGCGCAATGCGTCGAAGCGCTTCCAGCGTGGCCGGCACATCGAACAAGGCGGCGTCGAGATCGCGCGTGTAGATCGCCACTTCATGACCGGCTTCTTCGAGGAGGGTCATCACCGCTGCAAGTGCCTGCTGGCCATCGTCGGCGACAAGGACTTGCGCCTCGGCTTTGGCGGCCAGCGGCGCCCGATCGCGCGTGTCGCCTGCCAGCGCCAAGCGCATAGTGCGATGCGCAATGGCGCATTCGTCGAACTCGTCGCCATGGGCGACGAAACCAAATTTCTCGTAGAACGCAATGGCATGGCTTTGCGCGTGCAACCCGATCGACGGATAACGCAACCCGCGCGCCAGTTCGAGCAGCACGCGCATGATCGCCTCGCCGACACCCTTGCCGCGCCACGCCGCAAGCACGGCCATACGCCCGATCATGTGGTCTGGCGTCAAGCGCCCGGTACCGATCGGATGACCTTCGCGATCGCGAGCGATGACGTGATGGGATTTTTCATCGAGCGAATCCCATTCCTCTTCGGGCGGAATGGCTTGCTCGATCAGGAACACTTGTTCGCGTACCGCGCGCAGGTCGGCAAGATCCGCTTGCCAGGATGCGGGCTCGACATGGAAATCTTCGCGAATCATCAGTTTCTCCGTTGCCGATGCGGGCGCACAAGAGTGAGGTGGCCCGCATTGATCAAGGTGCGCAGTACGGAGTGATCGTGGCTGGAATCGCCTGCGGCGAGGAGCGGAAAGTTCGCGCGCGTGCAAAGCAGCCGCGCGAGATGCAGTGAACAGGCGTGATTGTCACCGGCGGCAAACAGTGTCGCACCGCGCGCCGCGCGCATCCAGGCAAAACGCGACCACGGGTTGCGCTGCACACTCGTTGCGTTCGCGAACGCACGCGCAAACCCGGCCTCGGTCACTGTTCGTGGGGGAGGAGCGGCCATCTGCGTGCTGCGGTAGCGCGTGACGAAGCAGCCAAACCACGTTCGTAGAAAAGTCGAAACCTCCCGTGACCCGACGTTGTGGCGGGCACCTGGAGTTGTCTTTGACGTTGCCTCGCGTTGCTTCGGCGCAACCTCGACCGGCCACCGCAACCACGGCATTGCCCGCATTACCCGAGCCATCGCCGCGTCGTCGATTTCGCCATCAGCGTGCACCGGTACGAGATCCGGATCGGTCAGGCGCAACGTCTCCGGCATCGCCTCTGCAAACGTCTCCGCGAAATCGATTAACAGTTCGGTTTGCGACGGCGCGCGCATGCCGATTGAGTAGGTCATGCATTCGCCCAGCGCGACACCGTGATGCGGCACGCCTGGCGGCAGGTACAGCATGTCGCCGGGTTCAAGAACCCATTCGTTTGTCGGGGTGAACGCACGCAGCAGTTTCAATTCCGAATCGTCTCGGAACGCGAGTGGGGCGGCGGGATCGGTGCTGATCTGCCAACGTCGCCGACCGAGTCCCTGCAGCAGGAACACGTCGTACTGGTCGACATGCGCGCCCACTGAGCCGCCGTCCTCGGCGTAACTGACCATCACATCGTCGATGCGCCAGCTCGGCAGGAACTTGAACTGATCAAGCAGGGCGGCAACGTCGGCATCCCACTTGTCCACATCTTGCACGAGCAAGGTCCAGTGCGTCTTGGGCAGAGTTGCGAAATCGCTTTCAGTGAACGGTCCGCTACGTAGGTTCCAGCGATCATTCTTTTGATCATGCAGGGCGATCCGTGAAAGCGCGAGTTCCTCGCAGGCGAGTCCGGCCAGGTCGTCCGGCGCGACCGGGTTCGAAAAATCTGCGAACGCATTGCGGATCAGCAGTGGGTACTTTTGCCAGTAGTCGCGCAGGAAGCACGCGGGTGGCATGCCGAGCGTTCGCGTCGAGGTCGCGCGCACTTCAAGCGGCACGCGCGCGACAAGCGGCTGCGATGCTTTCGTTTGGCGCGAAGATGTCTGCGCGTTTGGTTTCGGTGGCATAGCGGTGCGAGCTCGGGCGCTGGCGGTCAGATGCCGGATGCAAGCTTTTCGGCAGCGCCGATATAGCCTGCTGGTGTCAGCGCCAGCAGACGCTGTTTGGCGTCGTTCGGCAGGGCAAGTGAACGCACAAACTCGTGCAGCGCCTCGCGGGTGATGCCGTGGCCGCGCGTCAGAGCCTTGAGCTGCTCGTATGGTTCCGGCAGGCCATAGCGGCGCATCACCGTCTGCACCGCTTCGGCGAGGACTTCCCAGCTCGCATCGAGATCGGCGGCGATTCGTTCCGGATTTGCGGTGAGTTTATCGAGGCCGCGCTGTAACGAATCGAGCGCTATCTGGGTATGGCCGAACGCGGTGCCAAGTGCTCGCAAAACGGTCGAGTCGGTGAGGTCGCGTTGCCAGCGGCTGATCGGCAATTTCGCGCTGAAGTGCTCGAACAAGGCGTTGGCGAGGCCGAAGTTGCCCTCGGCATTTTCGAAGTCGATTGGGTTGACCTTGTGCGGCATCGTCGACGAGCCCACTTCGCCGGCTTTGAGCACCTGACGGAAATAGCCGAGCGAGATGTAGCCCCAGACGTCACGCGCGAAGTCGATCAGGATCGTGTTCGCGCGGCGTATCGCGTCGCCGAGTTCGGCAACGCAGTCGTGCGGTTCGATCTGGGTCGTGTACGGATTGAAAACGAGGCCAAGGTCTTCGACGAAGCGCTGCGAAAATGCGGGCCAGTCGACGTCCGGATACGCGATGACATGCGCGTTGTAGTTACCGACCGCGCCGTTGATCTTGCCGGTCAGTTCGACGGCTGCGATCTGCCGGCGTTGGCGTTCGAGGCGAGCGACGACATTCGCGATTTCCTTGCCGAGCGTGGTCGGCGACGCAGTCTGGCCGTGTGTGCGCGACAGCATCGGTTGTGCTGCGTGCGTGTGCGCCATCGTACGCAAGGTCGCAATCACGCCATCGAGCGCTGGCAGCAGCACACTCTCGCGTGCATCGCGCAGCATCAGCGCGTAGGCGAGGTTGTTGATGTCCTCGCTGGTGCAGGCGAA
>JBDUED010000011.1:0-29399 GCA_040002595.1 Dokdonella sp.
AAAGCACGAGCGGCTGCCACCGCTGACCGGGAAGCCTGCGCGGCTCCCGCCGCTGGCAGGCAAGAAAGGCCCGAAGACGCCGGCCATCCACGATCCCTATGCGGATCGCGAGGCGACCCGCTACGAGCGTCCGATCGCGAGCCGCGAGGCGATTGGCGCATTGCTTGAAGAGCGCGGCGAACTGATGAAGGTCGAGGCGATCGCACAAGCGCTGAAACTCGTCACGCCTCAGGATTTCGAAGCGCTCACGCGCCGGCTTGCGGCGATGCTGCGTGATGGTCAGCTGATCCAGAATCGGCGTGCTGGCTATGGCGTCGCCAGCAAGCTCGACTTGATTGGCGGGCGCGTCATCGCGAATGCGGAAGGCTATGGATTTCTGCGTCCGGACGAAGGTGGCGAAGATCTCTACCTGTCGCCGGCTGAAATGCGCAAGGTGTTGCATGGCGATCGCGTATTGGCCAGTGTTGTCGGCGTCGATCGGCGCGGCCGTCGCCAGGGCGCAATTGTCGAGGTGCTCGAACGCCGCTCGCCTCGCCTGGTTGGACGCGTCGTCGAGAAGAGCGGATTGGTCCTCGTCACGCCTGACGATCGTCGCTTGCATCAAGAGATCCTGATTACGCCGGGCAAGGACAACGGCGCGCGCTCGGGCCAGATCGTCATCGTCGAGATCACCGATCAACCTACCGCGCACCGCGGGCCGATGGGCCAGATTCTCGCCGTGCTCGGCGAACGCCTGACACCGTCACTGGTGGTGGAGATGGCGATCGCCAGCCACGACTTGCCGCACGAATGGCCAGCCGCCGCCCTGCGCGACGCGGCCAATGTTGAGCCGGAAGTTTCCGCTGCCGAAATCGAGGGCCGCGTCGATCTGCGCAAGACGCCGCTGGTCACGATAGACGGTGCCGATGCGAAGGACTTCGATGATGCGGTCTATGCCGAGCCGAGCACGAATGGTTTTCGGCTGCTGGTCGCGATCGCCGATGTGTCGCATTACGTGCGTCCGGGCAGCGCGATCGACGCCGAAGCCTACAACCGCTCGACCTCGGTGTATTTCCCCGGTTTCGTGGTGCCGATGCTGCCCGAGACGCTGTCGAACGGCATTTGCTCGCTCAACCCGAAGGTCGAACGCCTGTGCATGGTCTGCGACATGCAGATCGACCACGACGGTGAGGTCACGCGCTCGAAGTTTTATCCGGCCGTCATGCGTTCGCACGCACGTCTCACTTACGATCGCGTTTGGCAGGCGATCGGCGAGAAAGATCCCGACGCGCGCGCCGAGCTTGCCGGCGTGATGCCGCAACTGAAGAACCTGCATCAGCTTTACAAGCTGCTGGCAAAGGCGCGCCAGCAACGCGGCGCGATCGAATTCGGCAGCACCGAGGTCGATTTTCGTCTCGCGCCTAACGGCGAAGTTGTGCAACTCGCCGCGCGCGAACGCAACGATGCGCACAAGCTGATCGAGGAATGCATGATTGCGGCCAATGTGGAAGCCGCAAAATATTTGCAGAAGCATCGCATCCCGACGCCGTATCGCGTGCACGCGCCGCCTCCGGCATCCAAATACGAGGACCTGCTGGAATTCCTGCGCGAGTTCAAGCTGACCTTGCCCCCACTCGAAAAAGTCACACCCGGCGATTTCTCCGTGCTGCTGAAAAAAGTGCGCAAACGTCCCGACGCGAGTCTGATCGAATCGGTACTGCTGCGTTCGCAGAGCCTGGCTGTCTATCAACCCAACGATCCGGGGCATTTCGGCCTTGGCTTGTCGACCTACACGCATTTCACATCACCCATCCGCCGTTATCCGGATCTGCTCGTGCATCGCGCCATTCGTTACGCGCTCGGTGGCGGCAAGCCGACGGAGTACGAATACAGCCCGACCCTGATGGCCAGCATGTGCGTGCATTGTTCGCACAACGAACGCCGCGCCGACGAAGCCGAGCGCGACGTCGACGAGCGCTACAAATGTGCGTGGATGGAAAAACACGTCGGCAGCGAATTCGACGGCATCGTCTCGGGCGTCACCTCGTTCGGCTTGTTCGTCGAACTGACCGAATCAAAGATCAGCGGTCTGATCCACATCACCCAGTTGCCCAACGATTACTATCATTTCGATGCCACACGCCGGTTGTTGAGCGGCGAGCGCCGCGGACTGAAATTCCGACTCGGCGACGAAGTGCGCGTGCAGGTACTGCGCGCGAGTCTGGAGGACCGCAAGATTGATTTCCGGCTGGTGACAGGTCATTGAGGCGGCCGGATTTGATCGATGACAATGTCGCCGGGTAAATGGCGATCACGTGGCTGACACACCCTGGCGCCGCCCGGCGTCTCACGCGTTGAGATACTGAGCGGCGACAATTCGGTTTCGGTCGGTACTCATTCCGGATGCCGCCGCGCAATCCGATGTCCATGCCAGAATCCATCATGACTTCCGGTGCAACGGGATTGTTCGTTCATCGTGGTAGCCGCATCGAGCGGCTGGCTGAGGAGCTCGCATGTCGACTCGATGCCGAGTCCCCCGGCAATCCGCTGACACCACAGACGATCGTCGTCGCACACGCGGGTCTCGGGCGCTGGCTGCTGGGCGAATTTTCGCGCCGAGTGACGGGACGAAGCGGTCATGCGATCGCGGCGAATTTCGACATGATCCTTCCTTGGCAATGGCTCGATCGGATCGCGCGCGAAACCCTGGGCGATGCGGCTTTGATCGGCGGCCCGTGGCGGCGCGAAGTGTTGCGCTGGCGAATTCTCGCCGCTTTGCCGCTGGTCGATGCACCTCAAATCCGCGCGTACTCCAAAGGCGACGCCGCGGCGCGGCGCAGTTTCCAGTTGGCCGGACATCTGGCCGGCGTGTACACCCAATATCTCGTTTATCGCCCCGAATTGATTGAAGCCTGGGAACGATCGGCCTCGGCACCTGCTAACGACTGGCAAGCGGCGTTATGGCGGCGCGTGCAGTCAGCCGTGGGCAAACCCCATCGCGCGCAACGGCGCGAGGCATTGCTGCACGCGCTTGCCGGTGCCGTCGGCCCCGCGAACGGAAAGGCTTCGACGCCGCCGGACGACACGTCAGGCGAGTGCGTGCCGCTGCATGTATTTGGTGTCAGCCACCTTGCCCCCGATGTTCTCGATGCGTTGCGCGCGACGGCCTTGCAACGACCGGTGCATGTGTATTTCCCCGATCCTTGTCGCGAGCACTGGAGTTATCTGCGCTCCCGGCGCGAGCTGCTGCGCAGCGAGGAGGATCCGCTCGCCCTGTACTTCGAAGTTGGTCATCCGCTGCTCGTCGCGCTGGCTCGCGTGGCGCAGGATTTCTGCCTCGCGCTGGACGAAATGGACGCAATTGACGAACGCGATCCGCTCGACGAAGTCGAGCCCGAAAATGCCGATGTTTCGCTGCTCGAAAGTGTGCAATCAAGCATCCGCTGCATGCAACCCGATCGGGTTGGTGAGGCGTTTCGCGCGGAACTTGCGCTTGTAGCGGCCGAGGACAGGAGGACGCAGCGCGCGACGCAGTTGCGAGCCTTGCGAGACTGCGATGATGCAAGCTTGCGCGTGCACGCATGTCACACGCGTCTGCGCGAACTGGAAGTACTCAGGGATGCGTTGCTGCGCGCGCTCGCCGACAACCCGTCTTTGCAGCATCGTGACATCGTGGTAATGGCGCCGGATATCACGGCCTATGCGCCATATCTTGCGGCCGTGTTTGGCGCACCTGCACGGTACCGCAGCGATCCGCTGCACGTTCCGTGGCATCTGGCCGATGTCGGGATGGCCAGCCTGCATCCGCTGATGACTGCGTTCGACCATTTGCTCGATCTGGCCGAAAGTCGCTTCAAGGTCAGCGATGTGCTCGGCTTGCTCGATGTGGCCCCGCTCGCACGTCGTTTCGCGATCGACGAACCGGCGCGCGAAATGCTTGAACGCTGGCTGCGCCGCGCCCGCGTCGCCTGGGGACTGGATGGCGCGATGAAAGAACAGGTCGGAGCGGCGAATGTCGAGGCCAATACGTGGCAATTCGGTCTGGATCGACTCTACGCCGGTTTGATTGTCGGCCACGACGGCGCCGATGAAACGCTCGACGGCATCCTCCCCCTCGCGGGTGTCGGCGGCGGCGCAGTCGATGCACTGGGTCAGCTTGATCGGCTGCTCGGACAATTGCGCAACTTGCGTTCGGGATTGGGCAATCCGCGCACGCTCGGCGAATGGAGTGCCTGGCTCGGCGATCGACTGGATGCGTTGTTTCTGATCGATCCGCGCGACGATGCGGAGAATGCCGCAATGGACGCGCTGCGGCGCATGCTCGGTGATCTTGCTGCGCAGGCGGTCGAAGCTAACGTCAACGCAGCGCAACCGTGGAGCATCGTGCGCGAGGTGCTGCGCGAAGCACTGCAGGCCGTGCCGGAGCGCCAGCCGTTTTTGCTCGGCGGCGTCACGTTTTGCGGACTGGTGCCGCAACGCTCGATTCCGTTTCGCATGATTTGCCTGCTCGGCATGAACGAAGGGCAATTTCCGCGCGGCAGCAGCGACGTCGGTCTCAACCTCATGCGCACGCATCCGCGGCGCGGCGATCGCGATACGCGCAACGAGGATCGCTACCTTTTCCTCGAAGCGTTGATGGCTGCACGCAGTCGCTTGCACATCAGTTACATCGGAATCGGTGTGCGCGATGGCAAGCCACGCAATCCTTCCTCGGTACTGGCCGAACTGCTGCAGTTTCTCGATGAACAGCACGACATTGCCCTCGGCGATGAGGTGGAGCGACCGTGGAAAATCATGCATCCCCTGCAACCCTTCGATGCACGCTATTACGAACGCGACCCACGCGGCGAGCCTTTGCACGACCCCCGTTTGTTTTCCTACGATGCGACGTTTCTGGCGTGCACGGGCGATGCCCTGCCCGCGGCTGGTCGCTTTATCGGGCGCGAAGCGGCAACCGTGGATGGATCGGCGAATGGATCCGCTACAGGCGAAATTTCGCTCGACGCGCTAAAACGTTTTTGGCGCGATCCGGCGAAATACGTTTTGCAACGTGGCGTTGGCATCGGTCTTGATGCGCTGGATGCACAGGCTTGGCCTGATCGCGAGCCTTTGGAAACCTCGATTGCGCCACTGGATCGGTTCGATCGTCGCCTTCTGCTGGACGCACTCGAAAAGGGTTGTCCCGCATTGCCACCGATGTTGCCTGCGTGGTTGGCGCAATCGGGTGTGCTGGCGGCTGGCTCACTCGGCGAGCGCGCCTACGCAGAGGCGCTCGAAGGCGCGACAGCCCTGCTGACAGCGGCGCGCGATCATTTTCCGCAAGGTCGTGCCGAACGCGCTGCACAGGCGATTGATATCGATCTTGGCGATGGAGTGCGTTTGGGTGGAAACATTGCGGGTGTATTTCGTGCGCACGACGATCGATTGTTGCTGTTTGACGCCAAACCGGGCGGCCGCGCCGGATTTCGCGAATGGCTGCCGTTCTTCATCGACTGGGCCGCATTGCGCCTGACATTTGGTGATCGGGTCAGCGCAACTTTCATTGAATGCGCCGGCGAAAAGCACACCCCGAAAGCGGCGCTGCCGGCGCTGCTTGCGGTAGTCACCGCGCAGGATGACGCAACGATACGCCGTGGATTGCGCAGTCTGATCGGGCTGTTCGCGCATGCGCGGTCGCAACCGTTGCTGTTCTTTCCCGCGACGGCGTGGCAATACGCGATTGCGGATCCGCAAAGTCGCATCGAAAAAGCCAAAGCGCAATGGCAGGGCAATGGCGAGTTTAGCCACCCGTCCGAGCGCGATTACTCGCCCGGCTATGCAGGTTTGCTGACGCGCGGCATCGAGTTGTTCGACACGCAAACCGCAGACCATGCCGCCTTCGTTGCGATAGTGGAGCGCGTCTGCGCCGTGCTTGATCCATCGCATGAGGTGCTCATGCGCGAAACGCAGACAGCGCGTTCGGCTATCGACCTCCACGACGCGCCGGTCACCCGCGGGGATTCGTGGTGAACGACGTGGCAGCGCTGCGCGCCGCGCCCGCAGCGCTCGATTGGCGCACGCTGCCGCTCGATGCACGCCTGCTGATTGAAGCGAGTGCAGGTACCGGCAAGACCCACAACATCGGTCTCGTCTATCTGCGCCTGTTGCTCGAACGCAAGCTCGGCGTCGAACAGATTCTGGTGACGACATTCACCGATGCGGCCGCGCAGGAACTGCGCGAGCGCTTGCGCCGGCGTCTCGTCGAAGCCGAACGATGCCTGCAGAAGACCATCAGCGACGCCGGCGAGAGCGCGACCGCGGTGCGGCAGATTCCGGCGTGCGACTTTGAATCCGATTTCAATCTTGATCCCGAATCGCTTGCAGCGTATCTCGCAAAACATCATGCAGAACCGGCTGGCGCAAAGCGTGCACTCAGGTTGATCCAGCGCGCGCGCGCGGATCTTGATCACGCGCCAATCTCGACCATTCACGCGTTGTGTCAGCGCATCCAGAGCGATTTTCCGCTGCAAAGTCATGCCTCATTTGCCGGCGACACGCTGGTTGACGAAAGCGAACTGATGCGCGAATGCATCGAGGATTTCTGGCGCCGCCGCTATCTGGTTGGTGCAATCGACGATGGCGAAGGCGAGGCGGTCGCAGACGCGGGTCCTGAGGCGTTGTTGCGTGATGTCGCCGCGCTCGCATCGAGTGCCAGCGGCGCGATCGAAGCCGATGGAATGGTGGCCCTGCAGCAGCAGATCGCTGTGCTCTCCAATAGCGCGACGGTTGAAGCACTGGACGCAATGGCGAGCGACAAGGCGTTGTTTGCGCGTGGCAAAAGCAAGCTCGCCAACCGCTTGCGCACGATAGCCTGTGTCTTGCGTGCTGATGGTGATCTTTGCGCCGCGTTGCTCGGTGAGCCTGGCAAGGTATTTGAAACAAGCGCGATCGAGGAGCAACAGGCACCGGGCGCTCACGAACCCCTGTGTGATCACCCGCTGATCCGCCACTTGCAGCAGCTACGCACCCTGCTCGATCTGCGCAAGACGTTCGCGCGCGGCGCTGTACTCGCCGCCGCCGCCGCTGAATGCCGCGAGCAGGTTCCGCTTCGTGCGCGTCAACGCAACGTGCTGACGTTCTCCATGCTGATAGACGACGTGTACGAACGTTTGTGTGGCGCCGGCGCCGGCTCGGCATTGGCCGATTGCCTGTACGCGGCGTTTCCGGCTGCGCTGATCGACGAATTCCAGGATACCGACCAACGCCAGTTCGCGATCTTCGATCGGATTTATCGCGATGCGGACGGAGCGTCCCGCGGCACCCTGATCATGATTGGTGATCCCAAACAAGCCATCTACGGCTTTCGTGGCGGAGATATCGCAGCGTATCTGCGCGCCCGTGCGCAGACCGCAATGCGGCTTTCGCTCGCCGTCAATCACCGTTCGAGTCGCGCGCTGGTCGGTGCGGTGAATGCATTGTATGGCGATGACGGTGGCGGATTCGGCGAGTCGGGCATCCACTATCGCGCGGTTGCGCCAGCCGGAATCCTCGATGAAAAACCCTACGTCATCGATGGCGAGCCCGTTGCTGCACCCTTGATTCTGCATGCATTCCGTGGCAATGCACTCGACCACAAGGGCAACCGGATCTCTGCGCTGACCAAGCTCGATGCGCTCGCGCTTGACGATTGCGCCGATCGCATCGTCGCGCAATTGAATGATCCGTCCCAAAAGATTGACGGCAAGCGCGTTCGACCCGGCGACATCGCCGTGCTGCTGTCGACCAACGCGCAGATCGCGGCGTTGCGCAAGCGTCTGCTGGCCCGCGAAGTGCCATGCGCCGGCAGTGGCCGCGGGAACGTGTTTCATGGCGAAGTCGCGCGCGACTTGGAGCTGGTTTTGCGCGCGGTGCTTGACGCAGGGAACGATCACGCCATACGTGCTGCGTTGTCGACGCGACTGTTGGGCGCGGAATTCGTCGACTTCATTGCCTGGCAGGAAAATGTGGACGCGTTCGAGCGCGAATTGGAGCGCTTTGAATCGTGGCGCGAACGTGTTCGTACGCGCGGGGTGCTGGCGTTGATCGACGAAATTCTCGCCCTGCGTGCAAGCGCACTGTTGTCGGCCAGCGAAGGCGAGCGTACGTTGACAGACTTGCGTCATCTGGGCGAACTGCTTGCCGAACAGGAATCGTCGCGGCAAGGGCTGGAGGGTTTGCTTGCATGGTTTGGCGCGATGCGCCGCGCGGGCGGCGAGGGCGATCCCGACGCTGCTGAGGCGCGCCAGTTGCGCATCGAAAGCGACGCCCAACGTGTGCAGTTGCTGACCATCCACGCCAGCAAGGGTCTTGAATTTCCGATCGTCTACCTGCCGATGATCTGGCGCATCAGCGATCGGGGAGGGCCGCGCGCACCCAAGGTGCTGCGTTTCCACGACGCCGCAGGCGATCCACGCATCGACTTGGGTTCGGCGTATTTTGCCGAGCACACGGGACGCCATTTCGAGGAAGACCTGCAGGAACGCCAGCGCCTGCTGTATGTCGCCCTGACGCGTGCAGTTCACGCGGTGCACGTGTACTGGGTCGATCGTGATGTTGCACTCGGCAGCGGCACCGCGCGCTACGCGCGAGCCTGGCGAGTCGCTGCGATCGATTTACTGCTGGGGGATGCAATGCGTCGCGCGGGTCTGCCGTGCAAAGAGGAGTCATTGCCGCAACTCGCCGCTGCGCTTGGCGGTATCGCCGTGCAAGAAATGCCGGTAATTCCGGGCGCGTGTTTTGTGCCGGGCGTGCAGGGGCACGCCATACGGGCAACCCAGACGCCATTGCCCAGGCTGCGCGCTTTTCAGTGGCTGCATAGCTTTAGCGGTTTGGTCCGACAGGCGGCTGGGGCTCTCGAATCGATCGCTACAGGCGACATGCTTGCCGATGTGACCACTGCTGATGTATCCGTTTCCGATGCTGCATCGATCAACGATAGTGGCGACGATCCACGTCTGCTCGCCTTGTATTCCTTGCGTGGACCGCGATTCGGCGATGCGTTGCACGCGCTTCTGGAACGCGCCGCGGAGGGTTCGCTGTGGCCCGCCCAGTGCGCGTTGGTCGAGCGCGAACTCGTCGCGCGCGCGATTCATGCGAAGGACGAAACCGTCGGCGATGCGGTGGAACGCGTCGCCTGTCTCGTCGATCGCACGCGCCAGAGCGATCTGGGCGATGGTCTTAGTCTGGCGCTGTTGGCGCCGTCTGCGCGCGTGTGCGAATTCGAATTCCAGTTTCCCGTGCAGCACGTTCGTGTCGCGCAGCTGCGCGAGTTGTGCGCTGCGCATGGCTGCGCCGACGCGGTGCCTGCAAGTCTGGATGCAGTCGTGCTGAACGGCATGCTGACTGGTTTCGTGGACCTCGTCTTCGAATGGAAAGGGCGATATCACGTGCTCGATTACAAGTCCAATTGGTTAGGCGCACGCCTCGATGATTATCGCGGCTCGGCGCTCGACGTCGCGATGGCCGAACATCATTACGTTCTGCAAGCCTTGCTTTACACGGTTGCCTTGCATCGTTACCTGCGGCAGCGTCTGCCGGACTATGCACCGAGCATCCACCTCGGTGACAGCTGGTATCTGTTTGTGCGCGCGATTGGGCTTGCGCCTGGAATTGGCGTGTGGCGTCGGGCTTGGCCGCACGCATTGATCGAAGCGCTCGACGACGCGTTTGCCGGTACGGATAGGTCAGGTGCATGAACGCGCTGACCGCAACGCCGCAACGCGCGATCGATGCCACTCTGGCGGCGTGGGTACGCCAGCGTTCGGGTTCGGACCTGGTCGCGCGCGCGGCGTTCGCGGCCAGTGTTGCCGAAGGACAAGGGCACGCCTGTGCGCGACTCCTTGAAGCACGGATTGAAGCATCCGGCGATGCGGCGTTCGATACGAGCGAGCTTGAGCGCTTGCGAGAACATTCCTGGGTTGGTGATGGCGTGATGTTTTCACCTTTTGTACTCGACAACGACGCGCGCTTCTATGCGTGGCGGAACTGGCGCCACGAAGAGCGAGTGGCTGCCGGTGTTTCAGCCCGCTGCGCAGCGCGCGTGCTGCCAGTCGGAACCGCTGAGCTGTCCGCGGAACTCGACGAGCTGTTCGCGGATGCCGATCGTGCGCAAACCCAATGGCAGCGCGCGGCCGTGGCGGCCGTGCCGGGTGCGCGATTGTTCGTGTTGACCGGCGGCCCAGGTACCGGCAAGACCACAACGGTGTTGCGCATGCTGCTGATCTTGCTGCGCCATGCCGCAGCCTGCGGTTTGCCAGCACTACCGATCCTCGCGTTGGCGGCACCGACTGGCAAGGCCGCGCAGCGTCTTGCGCAGGCGATTGCCAAAGGCAAGGACGAACTGCGTGCGACGCTCGCGGCCGACTCGCCCTTTCGCGATTTGCTCGACCGCATCGCTCACGGCGACGCGCGCACCTTGCATCGATTGCTCGGGTTTCATCCGTACGAAAACACATTCGCGCACGGCGCAAGCAATCATCTACCGGTTGACATCGTGGTCGTTGATGAAGCCTCGATGGCGGATCTGGCCATGATGCGTCAGCTCTTCGACGCGATGCGTCCCGGTGCCGTCTTGATCCTGCTCGGTGATCCGGATCAGTTGGCCTCTGTCGAAGCCGGATCGGTGCTCGCCGACATGGTTGCCGGTGCGCCGCGGAACGCGTTTCCTGATTCGTTATGTGCGCTCCTCGCACCCTTGATGACGAGCGCACTGCAGCGCACGGCCACAGATACTGTGCTGGCTGGGCATGTGGTCACGCTGACCCATGTGTGGCGCTCCGGACACAGCCTGCAACACGCGATCCAGGCATTGCGCGATAACGACACGGCGTGGCTCGACGACGCGATCAGGGACGGCGTGGGCGACGGATTCCGTGTGGACGACTGCGCCGATGGGGCAGCCCTGCGCGCGCGGGTTGAGGCATGGATCGACGAGCGCGAAGCGGCGATCGCGCGTCTCATGATGCGAACGATCGAGCCGCAGGTGGCGCTTGATTTGTTGCGTGAGGCGCAGGTCTTGTGCGCGCTGCGCGAAGGTCCCTTTGGCGCACAGGGCGTCAACGCGCTGATGACGCGCGTTCTCGCCGGGCGGTACGACTTCGATGCGGCGAAAACCTGGTATCACGGCCGCCCGGTCATCGTCGCGCGCAACGATTACGCGCGAGGATTGTTCAACGGCGATGTCGGCGTCGCACTCGCAGGTGCGAACGGTTTACGTGTCTGGTTCGAAGCCAGCGATCGCGACGGCGTGGCCCGCCTGCGCAGTTTCTCCCCGCGTGCGCTACCAGCACACGAAAGTGCATGGGCGATCACTATCCACCGCAGCCAAGGCTCGGAGTACGCGGATGTCGCGGTGGTGTTGCCGCCCGATGCGGACAATCCGTTGCTGACGCGCGAACTGATCTACACCGCGGTATCGCGCGCAAAACGCCACGCTGCGATCTGGGCAAGGGGCGACGTCTTGTGCGGAGCATTGGCGCGGACCGTGCAGAGAAACGGAGGCCTTCGCGATCGATTGCGCGCTGGTTGATGTAAGCGGCTGAGCCAGGGGAGTCGTCGGAATTTGTGTAGGAGCGGTGGCAACCGCGATGCTTTTTTGCTTGCACGAAAGTATCGCGGCTTCCAGGCTCCCTTGCTGGCTAACGACGTCGCGCTCTTCGCAATATGCGCAACAAGCTCGCTTCGAGCTTGTGTGGTTGCCTCGTGATCGCACGGCCGATATTGCGTTGGATATGGCCGTCGCGCCAGGCATCAAGCAGCGCAGATCCACATCGGTGTTGGCGCGAGGAATGGCGAGCGCGCGAATTCGCGCCAGCGTTGCGCTCTCTTGAATGCGCCGCCCGCTTTGTCGAACAGCAACGCCCTTGCCTGCACGTCGACGGCGCAAACCGGACACGTGTCGGATACGTGGAATAGGGAGGTCGGGACGTTCATGTCTTCGATGTGGCTAGTCGCGCCACAACCCCGTTGGGCTTTACCGCAAGTCGAGTCTTTCCACCGAGTGGATATCGCTCAGCCATAGGTAGACCGACCATAACGGAACATCCGGATCTTCCAGTCGCACAACGCCGTTCATGCCTTCATTGCCCTGTGCATCGCGGAACTGTTGCACGACGGGAAGTTCTGCAACCACACCTTCCACGAGGTTGCCGTCATGCAGGGTGATGCGGATGCGTGCGCCACTGACCAAGTCGTGCGCGCGCTGTTCGATGAGCGTGATATCGGCCGCGTTTGTGTACAGGTGCGGAGCGAGGGATTCCATCGGGGCATGAAAGCGCGTGCGCAGACAATGCGCCCTGAATGCGATGCGAGGCCCTTGCATGCGCCGTTGCTAAGGGGGAGGCTTGCTGCTTGCCGCCTACCATGAAAATAATGCTGTGGGCGGGAGTTTTTTACATGCGCTCAACCTGCCTCTCGCGATCTCAAGCGAGCCCAACAGTAGCTCTCGGGATTGGCACGTCTCGTGTAGTGGTCTACCCGATCGTGCCGCACTGGAGAAATGTCATGTCGCTATCATTGATCGTCCTCATTATCGTCATCTTGTTGCTGGTCGGAGCGCTCCCAAGATGGCCGCACAGTCGCAGTTGGGGCTATTTCCCCAGTGGTATCCTCGGTCTGATCGTCGTGATCATCGTGGTTCTGCTTCTGCTCGGCCGCATCTGACGAACAACAGGAGAACGAGATGCCTCGCGCGATCTGGAGCGGTACGTTGTCTTTTGGTTTGCTCAACATACCGATCCAGCTCATGTCCGGAGAGCGGCGCACCGACATCAGCTTCCGCATGCTCGACAGCCGCAACAACAAACCAGTGCGCTACGAGCGTGTCAACAGCGACACCGGTGCGGAAGTGCCGTGGAAAGACATCGTAAAGGCATACGAGTACGAAAAGGGCAGCTACGTCGTGCTGGACGAGGCCGACATCAAGGCAGCCGCGCCGGAAAGTCATGAGGCGGTCGAGATAGAGGCGTTTGTCGATGCCGCGTCGATAAGGCCCAGTTATTACGAAAAACCCTACATCCTGGTGCCGGGGAAAAAAGCCGAGAAGGGTTACGTGTTGTTGCGCGAAACTCTGGTCAAGACCGGCAAAATCGGTATTGCGCGCGTAGTGATTCGCACGCGCGAGTACCTCGCCGCAGTGATGCCCCAAGACGATGCGCTGGTCATGGTGCTGCTGCGCTATCCGCAAGAAGTGGTTGACGTGCGCGATTTCACTCTTCCATCGAAAGGTGCTGCGGAATATCGCATTACACCGAAGGAAATGCAGATGGCCGAGCAGTTGATCGAATCCATGGCGAGCACATGGAAGCCGGACGATTATCGCGATGAATTTCGCGAGCGTCTGCACAAGGTCATAGAAAAGCGATTGAAACAGAAGGGGGTGGTCGCGGCAGCTGAGGAAGGTGAGTCACACCTGCCCGAAAACGCAACGACCAACGTGGTCGATTTCATGGCGCTGCTCAAACAAAGCATCGATACAAAGCAACGTACGCCAGCGCAGCGCAAGTCGCCGTCAAAGGCTGCGAAGAAGGGGCCCGCAAAGCGTGCCGCAAAGAAGGTGCCGGCGAAACAAACACCCACCAAACCGCGCAAGTCTGCGTAACCGATTGCGAGGAATCTGCTGGACTACGAGCGCGAGCGGCAGTTTGGTTCGACGCCGGAACCCGGCGTCTAACGCCGCCCTCGTGCGCCAACAAAGTTGCCCAATCAGCGGCGTCCATGCTCGGCGATCGCTAAGCCATGAAGGCTAACGCCGCCTGTATGGGTCGGGATCGATTCGTTATCCACGGGCCGGCGAATCCGTGCTCGCTGGCGAACGGCTTGGGGAAACTCGCGCCGGCCCATGCAGACGACCACCCACCACCTCGGCTCCCGGCGAGGTCATCAAACCGGCGCCAGTTACAGTGATGTCAATTGCGGGAATTGCGAGTGCGAGGATGCCGGCGATCAGGCCGGCCGCGGCTTAGGTTCCGACACCGGGCCTAGTCGCCCTCACCGCATCAGTAGCAACATCCAGCCATCCGCGCTATCGCATCCCTCTCGATATCCGATTGGCGATCAGGAATATGCAGCCGTCCACAAAACCTGCTCCTGCGAGCCGCTTGCGCGGCTCGCCGAGCAATGTTCATGTCGGGCGTACCAAACACGTGATGATTTTTATCGCTGACCTCGCGAGCGCAACGCTCTGTTGCCCGGCGACGGATCAGTGCTGGATATTGTCGGCGGCTGCCTTGGCACTATCGCGTTCGGTCGCGGCGCTGGTTTTGGCAGCGTCGTAATCAGCATCCGCATGTTCCTTGCACGCGCTCTGCTGCGCCGAGGGCATCGCTTCACATTGAGCCATAGCGACTTTGTGAGCCGCGTCTGCCTTGGCAATGGCAACGTCGTAGTGCGCTTTGGCTTCGGTCGTCGCGGCATCGGAACGTTCCGAGGCGACATCCTTTGACGCGCTGCTCATTGCATCGTTGGCCTTGTCGTGGGCCTTGGCGGCCTCTGCCTGGGCGTCCACCTTGGCGGCCTCAACTTTTGCCTGCGCCTTGGCCATATCCTGCTGCGCATCCTGTTTCGCTTCGCTTACGTCCTGGGCTGCCTTTTGTTGGGCCTCCTGGACATCCTGACTGGCTTCCTCGGGCGATTTCTGCGTACAGGCGGCAAGTCCGGCCGCAGCGACCAGACAAAAAATCAGCGTGTTGTATTTGCTCATATGACTCTCTCCTTGATTGAACCGCAATCGAAGCCTAGTCGGAGTGGATTTATGCCACATGAACGTGTCGGCAAAACACAACGCTGCGGATGAGATCCCTCGACTTCTGAGGGCGCCTCGAACGGGCATTTTCAATCTTGAAATGGGTTCGACTCGTTTTTTCGGTCGATCGAGCGGAGTTCGACGAGTGCGACACCCGTCTGGTGATACTGCTTGTGAGGAGGTCAGCCTGCCGGACCGTCGCAAAGGCGGTCTCGGGTCGCTCATGAGAGAGTCGCGACAGGCTGAGCTGTATCAATACGCCCGCTTTTGGAAACGCTCGATTAACAACGGTGTTACACGTTGTCGCCTTGTTCATGCAGACCACGGCCTGTGCCGAAATCCGGGCCACATTTGTGGAATCAGGCGACAGAAAAAAGCCAGCATCGCGGTGAAATGGGACTGGCGCCTGCTCAGACCAACTCAGCGAGAGGGTTCTGTCGACCGATCATCGGTGCCGACAGGCGTATCTCGAAACAAGGTTGAAGAAAACGCTGCCATGAGTGGCGTGGGCGCCTTGCGGCTCGCGTCGCCCAAGCCTGACGCGCCTGCCCGGACCCGCGTTCATCAGTCAAGAATTCCTTGGCGCGCCCGCTCGCGCCGAAATTCCTGCAGGTCGTCGGCGACGTCCAACGGATTCATGCCCATCGTGTAGGTCCCTACCAGCGAATGCATGCGGATGCCATCGGCGGCACTGCTCGGATCGACGTACACGTCGGAGGAATCATTGACCCATACCGTCACGATCGAGCCACGGATGCCTTCGCACACTTTTTTCGCAATCGACGCAAGATCACCACTTAAGGTACCGATGGGTTTGCGGTTCACGGCAGCTCCTGAGAATTCTTGTGTGGATGATGATTTGATGCCAGCCGACGTCATAGCAAGGAAGAGGCCAAGCACATGCAGGGACGGCGCAGCGCGGCGCCATGCGGGGACGTGAGTCAAGGTCAGGCTTTCAGCGCTGGAAACGCGCAAAGATTACGCACGCACCCGAAATTTCTACCGCGGGCACGACAAAGCTCGAAGTGATCGACCTGAGTGTGCGGCGGACGACTACTGCCGAGTCCGGCTCGATTGGGTCGAGCACGCCTGGTCCACCAGATCGCGAAGTTTGCTGATGTCGAGCGGCTTGGTCACATGCGCATCAAATCCCGCCGCCCGCGACCTTTCGCGATCAAGTGCGCTCCCATAGCCACTCAATGCAACCAGCAGCGGGGGCTTCGCCGAAAGCTTCTCGCGCAACAATCCGGCGACTTCGTAACCATCCATTTCAGGCATGCCGATATCGAGAAAAGCGATATCCGGAACATAACGGTCAGCCAGTACGAGTGCCTCATGCCCGCTATTGGCGATCTGCACGGTGTGTCCTTCAATGGACAGCATCATGCCGAGCGCGTCGGCCACGTCGCAGTTGTCATCGATGACTAGAATTCGGCAATGCGGATACACGATCGCGAACTCAAATACGTGGCTTGGCGGGTATGAACGGAGAAACCGGATCGCTGCCGGGAAACGTCTCCTCCAATGCCGAATCGAGATTGCGGCTTTCCTTCGCCTTGCGCCCCGAACGTTGTTCCGGCGTTTCTTCGATGCGCCGCGCCTTTTCGGACGGACTAGCGGGATCCTTGCGGTCGTGGTCTGCCATGGCGCCCTCTGGTTGGATCGATGATGAGACATTGCGCATCCGCACATGGACTGCACGTGAACCGGATCGCGCAGTTTATTTACCGTCGCGCGCGCCCTCGCGGCTGCGAGCGGAAGCGGTTCAGCTTGCTGGCGGTGCCCACGCTCGTTCAGAAAGCGGGAAGCCATCGTGCATTCAAGGGCTCGGAATGCGCCGGCGCGCATGCAGTTGTATAAACTCGCGAATCGATCGTGCGGAAAAGCGGACATGACTCAAGCCCTCGGCAAGGTATTGATAGTCGACGATAACGTCGAATTTCAATCGGCGGTCGCAGACCTCGCCGCGTTGGCCAATTGTTCGGCGACGCGCGCGACTACCTTGCGCGAAGCCCGCAGGGTGGCACGCGACGGTCACTTCGACTTGCTGGTACTGGATCTGGACATGCCTGACGGCAATGGTCTGGATTTGCTGGATGATCTCGATCTTGCGGCGCTGGGTCAGGTAGCGGTCGTCACAGGCCAGCCCACCGTGGAATCGGCTATCCGCGCGGTGCGTTCGCCGGTGGTCGATTATTTGCTGAAGCCGCTCGCTCCGGAGGCGCTCACCGCCCTGCTTGAACGGGCACATCTGCATGCGCGCGCGCGCCAGTCGACGCAGTCTTCGACCGGCGGCGACTTCAGCGGCATGATCGGTCAGAGCGGGGCAATACGCGAAGTGTTCGAGCAGATTCGCCGCGTTGCCCCTCTCGACGTGATCGTTTTCCTGCGCGGCGAAAGCGGCACAGGCAAGGAACTTGTCGCTCGCGCGCTGCACGATCGCAGTGGCCGCAACGGTGCCTTCGTGGCGTTCAATTGTGGGGCTGTCGCACCCGAGCTGTTGAGCAGCCAGTTGTTCGGTCACGAGCGCGGCTCATTCACCGGCGCGCTGCAATCGCATGCGGGCTTTTTCGAGCGTGCCCACGGCGGCACGTTGTTTCTCGACGAAATTACCGAGATGCCGCCAGCGTTGCAGGTGTACCTGCTGCGCGTGCTCGAATCGGGTTCGTTGACCCGCGTCGGAGGGTCGCGCGAGATTTCGATCGATGTACGTATCATTGCCGCGACCAATCGCGATCCCGCACTTGCGGTAGCGGACGGAAGCTTGCGCCAGGATTTGTATTTCCGCCTGCTCGATTTCCCTATCGCATTGCCGACCTTGACCGAACGCAACGGCGACATCCCGTTGCTGGCGCAACGGTTCCTCGGGCGCCTCAACGAACGTTACGGCACGCGCCGTTTCCTCACCGCCGCCGCGCTGGATCATCTCGCCACACGTGCGTGGCCCGGCAACGTGCGTGAACTGCGCAACGCGGTACAGCGCGCCTACATCCTTGCCACCGGCGATGCAATCGAGATGCAGTCGGAGCGCGCGACTTTCTCGGTGAATGCAGCGGACGGCTCGATTTGCTTCCGTGTCGGCATGACCTTTGAAGAGATCGAACGCGAAATGCTGCTCAAGACGCTGGCCCATCATGGCCACAACAAGCGTCGCGCCGCAAAGACGCTCGGCATCACCGCGAAAACCATCTACAACCGTTTGCTGCGCTACCGCGCGGCTGGGTTGATCAACGACGACCAGGTCGGTAGCGAAGACGATCCTTGAAGCGTGTTCAAGGACGTACGGTTGCCGCGATGTACAAGTCGAACGTGGCATCTGCATCGCCATCGGCGTCATCGCGCACGATAACGCAACCTCCATTTGCCTCGGCAAACCGGCTCGCGATATGCAGGCTCAACCCGTGTTCCCACGCATCGTGCTTGGGTGTCGCCGGCGGAGTCCGAGGTGCGCGACCGGCGACCCGCAACCCGATCTCGCTGGTTTGGCGAGCCGGCGCGATGCACAGCACGAGGGTCGCCGCGACATCCTGATCGAGGGCATGCCAGACCAGGTTTTCGCAAGCTTCTTGCAAGCCATTTGTATCTATTTGAACGGTGACAGCCTGCGCCGGCCGCTCGCACACGAGCTCGATTTCGCGCTCGCGCGCGGCCGCGGCCATCGTCTCGCGCACGCTCTCGAGCACGTCGCCGAGCTCCACGACTTGCACCGACGCGGCGTCTGGATCGGCGGGCTCGATCGCAGCGGACAGCGATTCGATCCGCTCGGTGATCGAAAACGCTTGGCGCTGCACGGCCGCTTGCGCGCGCGCACGCATTTCTGCGGACGCGTCGTCGTGCTGCAGCACCTGCGCCGACATGGCGAGGGCGGCAACCCGGTTGCGCAAATCATGATTGAGCTGGCCCATGAACGCGCTGATGCCCTCCTGCTCCGCGCGGACGGTCGTGGCAACACGTTTGCAATCGTCGATATCGACGCATAGCCCGCCCCAGCCGGACACTTCCGCATCGGGGTGAGCGCGCAGCGGCGTCGCGCTGAACTGGTGCCAGCGCGTGCTGCCGTCGCGCAGACGCAAACGCGCCTGTGCCCGCATCGGTTGCAGCAGCGTGCATGCGCGCGCCCACAGTGCATTCATCCGTGCGCGATCGAGAGGATAAACCGCTGCCAACCAGTCGGTCGGATGCGCATCGATACGCTCGATCCAGCTCTTATTGAACGTGGGCGCCGCTGTTGAGATATCGAGCGTCCACTGCGGCTCGGAAGACTGATCGAACGCGGCTTGAGCCCGGACCGCAGCGTCGTGGACGTCGTTTGGCAGTGTCGAATGCATTGGAATCGAGTTTCCTTTTCACGCTTTGCGGCAGATTACAACGGATGGCACCAGGTTGCAGGCCGCGGCTGGTCGAGCTGTCGCGCATGAGCGGGACTGCAATGTTCATCGAAAAGCACCAGGAACCGCTGCAAGCAGTGTTCGTCAAGTCGTCTCGAACGTGCGCAAAGGAAACTCCTGGCACGCCTGCCCTTGCGTTTCAGGTTTGCAGGCGGCATCCCTGCGGCGCCTGCAATGTCGACGACGATGTGCGGACCCGATCATGTCGATCTGGCGAGCAAATCATCGATCAGATGAGAGACACGCGCGAGGACTCCCGCTCGAGTTTCCGACGATGACACCCACGGCGTGCATGCAATCGTACTGCACGTGTCGGGTACGCGCGACGTGGCATGGGCGCAGCACGGAGCTGAGGAACGAACAAGCAGATTGGTTATCGCGAGCAAGTGCACGGATTTCCGAAGATCTCATTTCTCGCTTCGACGCATGGCTCAGTCCGCTTGTCACGCTGCGATTCACGTCGGCGCAGGCAAGCTGAAATACCAATCCAGCAGGAGAACATCGATGAATGCAGATACCTCGACGCTCAACGAATTGATCGAAGTCCTCACCGATGGCAAGAAGTTCTACCAGGAAGCTGCCCATGAAGTGACGCGAGCCGACCTCAAGCAGTTTTTCTCGCGTATGGCAGACACCAAGGCCGCAATCATCGTCGACTTGCAGGGCAAGGTTTCGGCTGAGGGCGAAAGGCCCGCGCAACGGGGTACGCTCGCCGGCACGCTGCGCAAGGGGTATGCGGAACTGCGAGCCAAGATGGCCGATGACAAGGAAATGGAATACATAGTGCAGCTTGAACAGTTCGAGGACCGCATCCTCAACCGTTTTCGCCATGCGGTAAAGGAATCGGATGACCCGTCTGTGCGCATGGTGGCCGACAAATACCTGCCGCAGGTCATTCGCAATCACAACGAAATGCGCGATCTGAAACGCGGCATGACGAAGCATTGACCTCGCTTGCCGGTCGACCCAGTCGGCCGGCAGACGCTGGCGGCGCTACTTCGGGCTGGACGCGCTTAGTGCGTCCAGCTGCTTGCCGAGCGAGTGGCGTCGTCACCATATTGGCCGCAGCGCTGGTGCGCTGTTACGCTTTGTGGTGCATGGAAACTGCGAAACCTACCACCGACTTCCCGCCGAGCGCATTGTCGATGGCATCTGCGAACGAGCATGATTCGATCCGCGCCGTCTTGTGGTGCGGCGATCATTTGCGCCTGCTCGATCAGCGCAAACTGCCGTCCGTCGAGGCCTTTGTCGATTGCCATGACGCGCACGAGGTGGCGGCCGCAATCCGCACGCTGGTTGTGCGCGGTGCCCCGGCGATCGGGATCGCCGCCGCCTGGGGTGTTGTGCTCGCGGCGCAACGCGATCGCGCGCAACTCGACAAGGCGCTGACCCACCTGCGCGCCGCACGGCCGACCGCGGTCAATCTGATGTGGGCGCTCGATCGCATGAAACGCGCGATCTTGCGTGGTGCCGATGCGGCGGCGCTGACGAGCGAAGCGCAGGCGATCCAGGACGAGGATCTCGCGGCGAACCGGCGCATGGGCAAGCTTGGTGCTGCGCTCCTTGGCCAAGGCGTTGGCGTGTTGACTCATTGCAACACCGGTTCCCTCGCCACAGCGGGTTACGGCACCGCACTCGGAGTGATCCGCGCTGGCGTCAGTGCCGGACGCATCGCCCGAGTATTTGCAGGCGAAACGCGGCCCTGGTTGCAAGGGGCGCGCCTGACGATATGGGAATTGGTGCGCGACAAGATTCCAGCCACCTTGATCGCCGATTCCGCTGCCGCGCATCTGATGAAATCCGGGCAGGTGCAGTGGGTCATAGTCGGCGCGGACCGCATCGCGGCAAACGGGGACACCGCCAACAAGATCGGCACTTACCAGCTTGCTGTCAGCGCACGCCATCATGGAGTCAAGTTCATGGTCGTCGCGCCGTTCTCGACTGTGGATATGTCGACGCCCAGCGGCGCCGACATCGAGATCGAGATGCGCTCGTCCGAGGAACTGTTCGCGTACGCCGGACAACGCACGGTGGTGGAGGGCGCGCAGGCGTGGAATCCGGTATTCGATGTCACGCCAGCCGGCTTGATCGACGTGATCGTGACCGAGCGCGGCGTCGTCGAACATCCCGATGCCGCACGCATGCGGACGTTGTCCGTCAATCCGCCTTGAGCGTCCATCCGCGCGGGACTGCGAATGGCCCTGCATAGGCAGATTTTTCTGTTTGCCCTGGTTGGAGCGATCGGCTTCGCCGTCGACGCGGGCATCGTGCAACTTCTCGTGCGCCAGTTCGCGGTCAATCCCTATACGGCACGCGTCGTATCGTTTCTTGCTGCGGCGACCACGACCTGGAGTTTCAACCGCCGTTACACCTTCGCGGGCCACAGCAGCGGCAGTCGACGGCGCGAATTGTTTCGCTATCTGGTCGCAATGGTCGGCGGATTTGCGTTGAACTATGGTGCGTATGCTGCCTGCATCGCGTTCTGGCCGCTGGTGCGCGAGTGGCCAGCTATCGGTGTTGCGGCAGGATCGATTGCCGGCGCGGTGCTCAATTTCGTGACCTCCAAATTCTGGATTTTTCGCGCCCCGCGCATACGCCGCCCCTGATTGCGATGACGCGTGGACTGGCTGTCGTCAGTCCTGCCGGAACCACCCGCGAGGTGCACTGAAATACCGTAAAAAACCGGGCTTTGACGGTCCCGCTATGGTAAGATTTCACGTTGCGTTCGCGCGCGCCGGACGGCGTCCGCGCGATCTTCGGATGTGCATCGAATCGACTGCGTTCCCAAGCCTCGATTCCCGCGTTGGCGGACCTGCGCATTCTTCCGAATTGGGCTTTGCAGAGGATTGCTGATGGCTGAGTTGGCCAAAGAAGTCATACGCGTCAATATCGAAGACGAAGTTCGCAAAAGTTATCTCGACTACGCGATGAGTGTGATCGTCGGGCGTGCGCTGCCTGACGTACGCGATGGCCTGAAGCCGGTGCATCGGCGCACGCTGTACGCGATGCATGAGGCGAACACCAACTGGAATCGCCCCTACGTCAAATGCGCGCGCGTGGTCGGTGAGGTGATGGGCAAGTTCCATCCGCATGGCGATGCGTCGATCTACGACGCACTGGTGCGCATGGCGCAAGATTTCTCTATGCGCTACACGCTGATTGACGGCCAAGGCAACTTCGGCTCGGTCGATGGCGATCCGGCTGCGGCGATGCGCTATACGGAATGCCGGCTCGATCGGCTGAGTTCGGAACTTCTGGCCGACATCGACAAGGAAACCGTCGATTACCAGCCCAACTACGACGAGAAGGAACTGGAGCCGACAGTCCTGCCGACGCGTATTCCCAATCTTCTGGTCAATGGCTCGGCCGGTATTGCGGTTGGCATGGCGACGAATGTTCCGCCGCACAATTTGAATGAAGTGCTGTCCGCCTGCATCGCATTGATCGACGAACCGGACCTTGGCTTCGACGACTTGCTGCGTCTGGTGCCAGGACCTGATTTCCCGACTGCCGGCATCATCAATGGGGCGGCTGGCATCGTTGAGGCGTACAAGACAGGGCGCGGCCGCATCCTGGTTCGCGCCAAGGCGGAAATCGAAACCGAGAACAACGGCCGCGAGACGATCATCGTCAGTGAGTTGCCGTACCAGGTGAACAAGGCGCGGCTGATTGAAAAGATCGCCGAGTTGGTCAAGGAAAAACGCATCGAGGGCATTTCGGAACTGCGCGATGAATCGGACAAGGACGGCATGCGCATCGTCATGGAGGTGCGCCGTGACGCGTCCGCCGATGTGTTGCTCAACAATCTTTTCCAGCAGACGCAGTTGCAGGTCACGTTCGGCATCAACATGGTTGCCCTGCTCGACGGGCAGCCGTGTACGTTGAGTCTGCGCGAGATCCTCGATGCATTCATTCGTCATCGGCGCGAAGTGGTCACGCGGCGCACGATCTTCGATCTGCGCAAGGCGCGCGCGCGTGCGCATATCGTCGAAGGCTTGACGGTTGCGCTGGCGAACATCGACGAGATGATCGAGCTGATCAAGACCTCACCCAATTCGGACGAAGCCAAGCTGCGCATGCTGGGCCGACGCTGGGAGCCGGGCATGGTGCGTGGCTTGCTGGCCGCGGCCGGCGCGGAAGCATCGCGTCCCGAGGAGATGGCGGCCGAAAACGGGCTGCAGACGGATGGCTACCAGTTGTCCGAGATCCAGGCCAGGGAAATTCTGGAGATGCGCCTGAACCGCCTGACCGGGCTGGAACAGGAAAAACTCACCGACGAATACAAGGATCTGCTGCACGCGATCGCCGGCCTGATCGAGATTCTGGAAAATCCGGACGTCCTGCTCCGGATCATTCGCGACGAATTCGTTGCGCTCAAGGAGCAATACGGCGACGCGCGCCGCACCGTGATCCAGGCGAGCCAGGAAGATCTCGACATCCTCGATCTGATCGAGCCCGAAGATGTCGTCGTGACGCTCTCGCACACGGGCTACGCGAAGCGTCAGCCGGTCAGCCTTTATCGTGCGCAGCGTCGCGGCGGCAAAGGTCGCTCCGCGACCAACATGAAGGAAGAGGATTTCGTCGAGCGCCTGTGGATTGCCAACACGCACGACACGCTGCTCGTGTTCACCAGCGCTGGTCGCGTGTTCTGGCTAAAGGTATACAAACTGCCGGATGCCGGTCCGCATGCACGTGGCAAGCCGATCGTGAACCTGTTGCCGCTGGAAGCGGACGAGAAAGTCCAGGCGGTGCAGCCGGTGCGAGAATTCGACGCGGATCGCTTCGTGTTCTTCGCCACGCGCAACGGCACGGTCAAGAAGACTCCCTTGACCGAATTCGCTTTTCAGTTGCAGCGCGGAAAGATCGCGATAGGTCTCGATGAAGGCGATGCCTTGGTCGACGTGCAGTTGACCGATGGCGCGAGCGACATCCTGTTGTTCGCTTCCAACGGCAAGGCGGTGCGTTTCGACGAGAACTCCGTGCGCTCGATGGGCCGCGCCGCCACAGGCGTACGGGGCATGCGGCTGGCTGCGGACCAGCATGTGGTCAGCTTGATTGTCGGTGAAGGTGACAACGACATCCTTACCGCGACCACGCGCGGCTACGGCAAGCGCACGCCGCTGGTTGACTATCCACGCAAGGGTCGCGGTACCCAGGGCGTGATCGCAATCGTATGCTCGGAGCGCAATGGCGCATTGATCGGCGCGGTGCAGCTGGGCGAAAGCCACGAGTTGATGCTGATCTCCAACCAGGGAACCCTGGTGCGCACGGGCGCCGCAGGGATCGCGAGGGTCGGCCGCAACACGCAGGGGGTCACCTTGATCCGCCTGCCTGCGGACGAGGCGCTGGTGGGCGTAGTCAAGCTTGAATCGCTGGGGGACGATGAGGCTGACGATGCATTGCCAGTCGATAACGAAGGTGAACGGGAGTCGTTGCCACCGGTCGAATGACCCGGCAGGTTGGCTCAGTGCCGAAGTCCGCTGCCGTGCTCGGATCTTGACTACGCGTCTGCCGCTCCGATCGTCTCTAGCATTGCCTGTGCACTCGACACCTTGAATTCGCCAGGGGCTTCAACGTGAAGTTGTTTTACCACGCCATCTTCGGCGTACAACGCAAAACGCTTGCCGCGCACACCCATGCCGAACGACGTCGCGTCCATTTCCAGTCCGAGAGCCCGCATGAACGCGCCATTGCCGTCGGCGAGCATCATCAGTCCGTCCGGCACCGCTTGCGATTTCGCCCACGCATCCATGACGAACGCATCGTTGACAGCGATGCACGCGACATCAACGCCGCGCGACTGGAATTGCGCGAAATTTTCCACGTAGCCGGGCAGATGCTTGGCCGAGCAGGTCGGCGTGAATGCGCCGGGAACGGAAAACAACACGACTTTGCGGCCACCAAATATCGCGTCGGTGGAAATGGGCTGAACGCCGTCCTTGAGAACATTGAGGGTGGCGGCGGGAATGCGCTCGCCCATCTGGATTGTCATCGTCGATCTCGGTATTTGTCCGGCGGGAGACGGACTCTTCCACCATCATAGACGCTCTTTCCGCGTAACAGGCACTTGCAAGCCATCGTCGCACCCTCAAGGTTCAGCGTGGCGAATTGGTGGCCCGCAGACGAATTCGGCGCCGGATTGGGGCTGGATCCAGCCGCGCATTTGTAGTTCGGCCTGCGGCGGGCGAAACTGGCGCCGGGTTGTTTGTCGTAAAACACGAGGACACGGATGCAGTTCACCGATTACTACGAAACGTTGGGCGTGAAGCCGGATGCGAGCGCGGCCGAAATCAAGTCGGCCTATCGACGTCTGGCGCGCAAATACCATCCGGATGTCAGCAAGGAGAGCGGCGCGGAGGAAAAATTCAAGGCCGTCAACGAGGCTTACGAAGCGCTCAAGGAACCGACGCGGCGCAAGGCCTATGATCAGGTGCGCGCAGGCGGTGGCTATCGCGGGGGCGACGAGTTTCGCGGTGCGCCGCCGAACTGGCAGCGCGAGCAGCATCCCGGTGGCAACGCTGGCAATGAGGATTACAGCGATTTTTTCGAATCGCTGTTCGGCAACCGAGGAGGTGGTGGTCGCGCGGGTCCGCGGCGCGGTCGCGATCTGAATGCGCAGGTCGCCATCGATCTGCAGGTCGCGTATGTCGGAGGGCGCGAGCGCATAAGTCTGCGCGATGGCAACGGCGAACGCACGCTGGAGGTGAAGATTCCCGCCGGGATTTCGCCGGGTCAACAGATACGTCTGGCCGGACAAGGCTATGCGGGTTCAAGCGGCGGTCCCGCGGGCGATCTGATTCTGGAAATCGGTCTGCGTGAGGATTCGCGGTTCAAGCTGGACGGTCGTGACGTGCTCGTCAGCCTGCCGATCGCGCCCTGGGAAGCAGCACTGGGGGCGACGGTGCCGGTGCCCACGCTGGGCGGCAATGTGGAATTACGAATTCCGCCGGGTTCGGACGGTGGCCGCAAGATGCGTTTGCGCGGTCGCGGCTGGCCCGGCAAGCCGCCCGGCGACCAGATCGTTACGCTTGAAGTACACGTACCCAAAGCTGCGACCGATGCGCAACGTGCACTGTACGAGGAAATGAAAACGACGTTCGACTTCGATCCGCGCGCCTGAACGCGGATGCTGATGCATGGTCGCGACCCGGTGGGAGCGGCGGCAGCCGCGATGTTTCCCGCGGCGCAAAACATCGCGCCACGCGGCGTTCCAAAATCGACAGCCGCCTACGCAGCCGGCAGGTATTCCTTGACCACGCGCATGAGTTCCGCGTCGTCAATCGGCTTTGTCACATAGGCCTTGGCGCCCTGACGCATACCCCAGACGCGATCGGTATCCTGATCCTTGGTGGTGACCAGAACGATCGGGATATGACTGGTCTTGGGATCCTTGGCGATGGTCCGCGTAGCCTGGAACCCGTTGAGGTTCGGCATGACGACGTCCATCAGGATCAAATCCGGCAATTCACGGCGTGCCACTTCGACACCTGCGGCACCATCTTCAGCAGTGAGAACCTGATGACCGAGCTTTTCGATCGTGCGTTGCATGCCGACGAGCTGCGACGGTGAGTCGTCGACAATCAGTACTGTGGACATTTCGGTGTTCCCCTGTTGACGCGCCCATTCTAGACGTGCTCGGGCTCGTCGGCTAGCGCCGCTCAGCTGATTTTCACAACCGTGCGGCCGCGAGATCGACCCTCGAGCATGATATCGAAAACCGAACCGAGGTCCTCGAGCGGGATTTCACGGTTGGCGATGTCCCCAAGATGCGCCGGTTTCCACTCGCCAGCAAGGGTTTCCCACACCTGCTCGCGGATCGCGCGGCCCGTTCCCGCCGACGCGACGCCGAGCAAGCTGACGCCTCGGATGATAAATGGCATCACGGTGGTGGCCAGATTCGCGGACGCGGCCAGACCGCAGCTTGCGATATTGCCGTACGGCTGCATCACCCGGGTGAGTCCGGCCAGCATGTCGCCACCGACACTGTCGATCGCACCGGCCCAGCGCGGGGTTTCGAGCGGACGCTGGCCCCAGTGCAAGCCAGTTCGGGCGATGCACTGCGCAGCGCCAAGACCGATCAGATAGTCGAACTGGTCCACCTTGCCGGTAATCGCGTGCGCCTCGAACCCGGCGCGGGTCAGGATATCGA
The DNA here is from genome assembly GCA_040002595.1 of Dokdonella sp. Taxonomy (GTDB): domain Bacteria; phylum Pseudomonadota; class Gammaproteobacteria; order Xanthomonadales; family Rhodanobacteraceae; genus Dokdonella_A. Next base: position 27,275 of record JBDUED010000011.1, read on the forward strand.
TGGCAAGCGAGCCAACACCGCCGGTGGCACCCGTGACGACGATCGGGCCCATGTCGGGCGTCTGACCATTGCGCACCATCTGAAACAACGCCAGCGCTGCGGTAAAACCGGCCGTTCCGAGCGCCATCGATTCGCGCAAGGTCAGCCCGGCCGGCAGCGGGAGCGTCCATTTCGATTCGAGCCGTGCGTAGTGCGCGTAGCCCCCATCACGCGTTTCGGACAGGCCGCTGCCTGTGCATAACACCTGATCGCCTTCCTTGAATGCCGGATCCGTCGACGCAGCCACATATCCAGCCACGTCGATGCCGCCATTGAGCGGCGACGTGCGCAGGATTTTCCCTTTGCCGGTGCCCGCCAGCGCGTCCTTGTAGTTGACCGACGAGTACGCAACCTTGACCAGGATTTCCCCCGCTGAAAGGTCGCCTACACGCATCTCCTCAATGCCGGCGCGGTGGCCGCTGCCATCGTGGTGGACGCGGAACGCGGGAAAGGAGGATGCAATGTTCATTTCTCTGGACCCGTCGCGACGCGTCAGTTCGCCTTGTGGATCGCGCGCTTGTCGACCGAGAGCGCCGCTTCGTGCACCGCTTCGGACAGCGTCGGGTGCGCGTGCACGATACGGGCGAGATCTTCCGACGACCCCTTGAACTCCATCGCGACGACGCATTCGGCCACCAGTTCGGAGACGGATGCCCCGACCAGGTGCACGCCGAGGATGCGGTCGGTTTCGGCGTGCGCGATCATCTTGACGAAGCCGGCCGGTTCGTTCATGGCGACGGCGCGGCCGATCGCGGCGAACGGGAAGCTGCCGGTCTTGTACGGGATGTTCTCGGCTTTGCACTGCGCTTCGGTTTTGCCGACCCAGGCGATTTCCGGTTCGGTGTAGATCACCCAAGGAATGGTGTCGAGATTCACGTGGCCGGGCTTGCCGGCGATGATCTCTGCCACCGCAACGCCTTCCTCGGAACCTTTATGCGCCAGCATGGGACCACGCACGCAGTCGCCGACTGCCCAGACGCCATCGATGCCGGTCCAGTTGTGTTCGTCGACAACAACGCGACCACGCTCGTCAGTCTTGACCCCCGTGCCGTCGCCAAGCAAGCCGCCGGTGTAGGCGCGACGACCAACTGCGACCAGCAGCTTGTCGACCACCAGTTGCTTGTCACCCTCCTTGCCCGAATAGGTGAGGTGGACCTCGTTGCCTTTGACCTCGGCTTTGGACAGTTTTGCGCCGAGTTCGATCTTGAGACCCTGTTTGGCGAATTCGCGCGCGGCGGTCTTTGCGACATCGGCATCGGCCACGCTCAGAAATTCCGGCAATGCCTCGATGATGGTCACGTCCGATCCCAGGCGTTTCCACACGCTGCCAAGTTCAAGGCCGATCACGCCGGCGCCGATTACGCCGAGTCGTTTAGGCGTCTCCTTGAAATCCAACGCGCCGGCATTGTCTACAATGTATTTGTTGTCGAATTTTGCAAATGGCAACTCTATCGGCACCGAACCGGTCGCGATGATCACGTTGGTAGCGCTGAGCGTCTGCTTGCTGCCATCGGCAGCAGTCAATTCGACCTTACGGTCCTTGAGCAGTTTGCCCTTGCCGAAAAACGTCGTGACCTTGTTCTGCTTGAACAGCATCGCAATGCCGCCGGTAAACTGCTTGACGATCTTGTCCTTGCGCCCGACCATCGTGCCGACATCGATCGCTGCATCCTTGGTGGTGATGCCATGCACGTCGAAATGCCGGGTCAGGTTCCAGAACTGTCTTGACGAATCGAGCAACGCCTTCGATGGAATGCAACCGACGTTGAGGCAGGTGCCCCCAAGCGCAGCGGTGCCGTCCTTGCCGACGAAATCGTCGATGCAAGCGACCTTGAGGCCGAGCTGCGCGGCGCGGATTGCGGCCACATAGCCGGCCGGGCCGGCGCCGACTACGATGACGTCAAATTGTTCGCTCATTTCGTTCGCTCACAACGGGAATGGGGTGGCGGAGATCGGGAATCGATCAAGCAGGGGCAGATAGCTTTCACCCATCCCGGATCCCTGCTCCCGGATGCTGCCCGGCCTACAGGCCAAGCAGCAATCTTTGCGGATTCTCAAGCTGGTTCTTGATGTCGACCAGGAACAG
>JBDUED010000012.1:0-29328 GCA_040002595.1 Dokdonella sp.
TGTTGCTGACATTGATCGGTAGATTGATCGTGGTGCTGCCCACCGTCGCGGTGATCGAATTGGTCAATACGATGGCGTTGCCGTTGAGCGTGTAGCCGCTGCCGTTGAACACCACGCTGGCGAACGTCGTTCCCGCCAGCAGATCGTTCGTGTTCGTGGTGTTGGAGGCGCCGGAAGGAAACGCCAGCGTATCGCCATCGGTGGGCACGCCATTGGGACTCCAGTTGGTAGGGGTCGACCAGAGTGAACCCGACGCGCCCGACCAGCTGTAAAGGTTGGATGCCCAACCCGGCATAGGGGCCAGCATCGGGACGACTGCCAGCCACGCCATGAGAATCGGCGCCGCAGCGCGAGCCCTGTTCGGCCGCCGCGTAATCACGCCGGCCAGTATGCGAGTCGCACCACGACGCATCGCGCTTGACCGTGCCGAGCGAAGTGTTGCGATCTTCATGTCTTTCCCCTGAAAGATGCCCGAATTTCGGGCTGCTCTGCTGTTGCCAACGACGCCACGTCGCGCGGGTCGTGCACGCTCCCAGGGTTCCCCGCCTAGTCACCTGGCGCCCGCAGTATGTTCCCACCAAAGTCGAGAACTGCATAGGCCCTAAAACCGCGCGATCGGCTCGATACTTGCGGCAATATGCGATTGGTAACCGCGAGAAGTTCGCGCTAGCTGGCTTGTTCCGTACCTTGTCTGACGCCCACGCTGCGCTGCACACCTGTGCCGGCCTGTGTTGCCTCGAAATTTCCCTTTTCGTAGCACTGGCAAGTACTGGGAAGGCTTGATTGAATCAGCGTTTGAGCCCCAAGGCGTGGGCAAACTCGCCAAGCAAAGCCAAACTGGCTAGTGCGTTCAGCACCTCATCGGACGCTTCCAGCTTGAACGGCAGGATGGTCCATGACAGCATCTTTGCGCCTCGTTCGTGTGCGTCGGATACGTCTTCAATAAACGCATCCTGCGGTTTCAACGAGATTTGCTGTACCTCGGATTTTTTATCGCGGAATTTAGGTAGGAGCATGAGCGCGAGCAAACCCACGTTGGACAACACCAAACTCGACCGCATCGTCGCTGCTGCGCGTCGTGACGCGGAACAACGCGGCCATGGTTATCGCGAACGCGCGCTCAAGATGTATCCGTGGATTTGCGGCCGTTGCGCGCGCGAGTTCACGCGCGCAAACCTGACCGAACTGACCGTTCATCATCGCAACCACGATCACGATTTCAATCCGCCCGATGGCAGCAACTGGGAATTGCTCTGTGTGTACTGCCACGACAACGAGCATTCGCGCTACATCGATCATATCGACGGAACAGGCGAAGCGAAGGTTGCGCTGGCGACGAGCAATCCGTTTGCCGATCTGAAGTCGTTGCTGAAGCGCGATGGTGATTGAGCAATGATTCGGGCGTGCGATTCAAGGATCGTTCGCGGGTCTCATCGCGCATGAATCGCGCCGGCGTCGATGCCGCGTTGGACGCCTTGTTCGTGCCGTTCGCGTCGGCTGACCTTGATTTCCCCGCTGACGTTCGCACCCTGTTCTTGCGCGCACGCGTAGGTTCATGGCTGCAGGCATGGCCGCGCGAACGTTTCGTTAGCGTGCAGACGTTCAAGCCGTTCGCCGATGCGCTGACCCAAGCTGGCGTCGCGATGATCGATGCGCGGTCCAGTGACACGCTCGATACTTACGCAAATTTCCAGTGCGTGCTGCTGTTGCCGCCGCGCCAACGCGAGGAAGCGCGCGCTCTGTTTGCGCAGGCGGTGCGCTCCGCGGCACCCGACGGAATAGTCGTTGCAAGCGTTGCCAACAGCGAGGGCGCGCGTTCGGCCGAAGCTGATATGGAACAGCTTGTCGGACCGGTGCGGACCTTGTCCAAGCACAAATGCCGCGTGTTCTGGGTCACCCTGGCGCAAGCGAATGTCAACGCCGCGCTGCTTGACGAATGGGCTGAGCTGGACGCGCCACAGGCAATCGTGGGCGGACACTATGTCAGTCGACCCGGCTTGTTTGCGTGGAACCGCATCGATCCAGCATCGGCTTTGCTCGCATCGTTGTTGCCGGCAACGCTCGCAGGTCGCGTCGCTGATCTCGGTGCAGGTTATGGCTATCTGGCAACCGAGGTGCTGCGCCGCTGTCCGACGGTAAACGCGATCGATCTCTACGAAGCGGAGCAACGCGCGCTCGATTCTGCGCGGATCAATGTCGAGCATGCCGTACAGGCGACCGCGCGCGATATTGTTTTCGATATTCTCTGGCACGACGTCAAAACCGGCTTGCCACGACGTTACGACGCTATCGTTTGCAACCCGCCATTCCATCAGGGGCGCGCAGACCAGCCTGAGCTGGGGCAGGCGTTTATTGCCGCCGCAGCAAATGCGTTGTCCGATGATGGATCGCTGTGGCTGGTCTCGAACCGCCACCTTCCATACGAGGCGACGCTTGCCGCGCGTTTCCGGCAGGTCGACACGCGAGCGACGCAACATGGCTTCAAGGTGTTCGAGGCGAGGAATCCACGCCGATGAAACTGGTCAAACTCATCGCCAACCTCGGTTACGGCAGTCGCCGCGAAGTCGCGGCAATGTTTCGCGAAGGCCGCATCACCGACACGGCAGGCGAGGTGCTGTACGCCGATGACCAGGTCGAGCATGCGCAAATCCGGATCGATGACGAGCCGCTCGATCCGTCCGCGGGCATTGTCCTCATGCTCAACAAGCCCACCGGTTGCACGTGTTCGATGCGCGACGCTGCCGGCGTCGTGCACGATCTGTTGCCTCCGCGCTATCGCCTGCGCAGTCCGGCGTTGTCGACGGTCGGCCGACTCGACCGCGACACTTCGGGGCTGCTCCTGTTCACCGATGACGGGGCGTTGTTGCACCGGATCATTTCGCCGCGTGCGCGAATCACCAAAGTTTACGAGGCGACGCTGGCAGAAAACCTGCGCGGTGACGAAGCCGCCTTGTTCGCTAGCGGCAGGTTTATGCTCGAAGGCGAAACCGCGCCGCTGGCGTCGGCGGCGTTGAGCGTGCTCGCACCGCGCCATGTGCGCATCGGTGTGACCGAAGGTCGCTATCATCAGGTGCGCCGCATGTTCGCGGCGGTCGCCAATCACGTCGAGACGCTCAAGCGCGTGGCGGTCGGTGGACTGGTACTGGACAATCTTGCGCTGGGCGAATGGCGGCCGTTGTCGGCCGACGAAATTGCGCGGATCTTTCTTCCTGGCGAAATCCAGCCTCTGCCTTTGTAGCAGTGGCATCAGCCGCGCTGCTGGTGGCACTGCGTTGACTTGTCCCACCACACTTTCCTGGTGAAGGGCGCGCTTGAGACATTACAGCGCGAAACCGCCCCCGTGAAACTGCGTTTCCTCCTTTTGACGGCGGTGACTGCGCAATGACTGATGTCGTGTTCAACCGAACCCAGATCAACGGAGTGCCCGCGACGATCGAGGATCTGCGCATGGTTGCGTTGCTCAATTACGGCCATTTCACCTCGATGCAGGTGCGCGCGGGTCGTGTCCGCGGTCTCGACCTGCATTTCGCGCGGCTCGCGCGCGCGACGGCTGAACTGTTCGGGCACCCACTGGATGTCGAGTCCACACGCGGCTACCTGCGCAAGATCGTCGGCAATGATTCGCGCGCGCTATCGCTGCGCGTAAACATATTCTCGCGTGCGCTGCAGCGCGATCGGCTGACCATTGCAGCGATCCCGGACGTGCTGGTCAGCACGAGCGTCGCCCGCGACACCGCGCCGCTGCCGGTGCGCGTCAAGAGCATGCGCTACCAACGTGAAACGCCGCACCTCAAGCATGTCGGTACTTTCGGTCTGTTCCACCAACGGCGCATCGCGCAAGCAGCCGGCTTCGATGACGCGCTGTTTGTCGACGCAAGCGGCGCGATTTCAGAAGGCTCGATCTGGAACGTAGGGTTTTTCGATGGCGCGGGCGTGGTGTGGCCGAACGCTCGCGCACTTGAGGGCGTTTCGATGCAACTCTTGAAGGCAGGAATGCAGGCGCGCGGCATTGCGTCCATCACGCGCCGGGTCGAGCTGACCGAAATTGCCGCATTCGATGGCGCGTTCTTCACCAGTTCCTCATTTGCCGTGTTGCCTATCGCAGGCATCGACAATGTTGAATACGCGCTCGATCCGGGGAGATTTGTGAAACTCGACGCCTGCATGGAGCTCGCTCCGTGGCAGCGACTTTGAGTCGGTATCCACGAAGGCAATTCAATTGCGGTGGATAAACCGTCGGCGGCCTGAATGTGAGCCAGTCCATTCGCGCTGCTGGCCGCTCATCAGGTCGACACGAAGAAATCGCGCTTGTCGCAGGCGCTCGTTCAAAGACGCGCCAGCAGTGCCATCGCGGCAGCCGGGTTGCGCTCCTTGGCCGCATTGATGAAATAAACGAAAACGTCCCGCGGTTGGTGCTTGGTGAGTGGTGATCCGACGCGCGGCAGGTCGTCGGGTTCGCCACCAACCGCCCAGCGGTGTGCGCGCGCAGCCCAGGCCTCGAGCGCCGCCGGGGTGTATCCCTTCGCCAGCGATGCCTGACTGCGCATCAGGCGCAGATAGACGAAATCGCCCGTCACGTCGCCAAAGGAAGGGTATTCGGACGAGTCGGTGAACACCGTCGCGATGCAATGGCGGCGGGCAAGTTCGAGATACTCCGCGCAGGCAAAACTCTCATGCCTCACCTCGATCACATGCCGCAGCACACGTCCGTCGAGTGCGTGCGGCAGCAGATCCAGAAAGGCCGCGAAATCGTCCCGCTCAAATGCCTTGTACGGAGCAAATTGCCAGTTGATCGGACCTAGTCGGTCGCCCAGTTCGGCGATGCCGCCGTTGACGAACGCATGGATCGATTTGCCCGCATCGGCGAGAATTGCCCGATTGGTCGTGTAGCGTGGCGCCTTGAGCGAAAACACGAAACCTTGCGGGGTCTGCTCGCGCCACTTGGCATAAGTGGCCGGCTTTTGCGTTCCGTAGTACGTTCCGTTGACTTCGATCGCAGTCACATGGCTGCTGGCGTATTCCAGTTCGCGTCGTTGTACCAGCGAGGCTGGATAAAAATTGTCGCGCCAGGGTGCAAACGTCCAACCGCCGATACCCACGCGGATTCGCGTTTCGGTGGCCGTGCGCCGGGCAAGTTGATCGCCATCATTCGCGGACATGGAGCGATTTTCGATCGAAAGAGAGACGCGGCGCAACGATCTATGGGCGTCGGGCGCCGTGTTTACCCGTCAGTGGCAGCGCCGCGTGGCTTGAATGTATTGCACGCGTTCACCGCGCAGCACAGAATCGATATTTCTCGCTGCCGGTGAATCCTCTCCATGACGCAACAGATCGCCTTCGTCGCGAGCACGAACGAAGAAGCCCGGGCGGCGCGAGCAGTGTTGGCCGCGCGCTACGGCGACGCGCCGATCGAGGAGGCGAGCGTGATCGTCGCGCTCGGCGGTGATGGGTTCATGTTGCGCACCTTGCATCGGCACATGGCGCGCGCGTTGCCGGTTTACGGCATGAAGCTCGGTACCGTCGGGTTTCTGATGAACCAGGCTACGGTTGCCGATCTCCCCGAACGGCTTGCGCGGGCACAACCAACGGTGTTGCGGCCGTTGCTGATGGAGGTGGCAACCGAGGCTGGCAGCAACGCGAGCGCGCTCGCGTTCAATGAAGTTTCGCTGTTGCGCCAGACCAAGCAGGCGGCACATCTGAGGGTGTCGCTCAATGGTGTGGTCAAGATCGAGGAATTGATCTGCGATGGCGCACTGGTGTCGACGCCGGCTGGCTCGACCGCGTATAACCTTTCCGCACACGGACCGATTCTGCCGCTGGGTTCGCATCTGTTGGCGATGACGCCGATCAGTCCGTTTCGGCCGCGTCGCTGGCGCGGCGCGATCCTGCCTGCAATCACCGAGGTCAAGTTCGAGATTCTCGATCCGTACAAACGACCCGTCAGCGCGACCGCCGATTCGCATGAAGTGCGCGATGTCATCGAGGTGCGGATTGGCGAATCGCGCGCACAGACGATGACCTTGCTGTTCGATCCTGAACACAACCTCGAGGAGCGTATTCTCAACGAGCAGTTCGAGCTGTAGCAAGGATGCCTGTCGAGCTGATTGATTGCCTCAGGCGTTAAGCTTCGGGTCAGCGCGTATTTACCGGGCGGAGCGTAGCGTCATGGCTCCCTCGGAGGATCGCACATGAACACCGTCATCAAATCCGCACTGCTCGTTGCCACCGTGTTGGCACTCGGCGCTTGCGTTTACGATCCAGGTTACGGCTATGTGCGCGGAAGCGGATATTACGGCAACGCCTACTATGGCGACGCCTACTACGGGCGCGGCTCTTACTACGACTATGACGACTCGCCCGGTTATTACCCGGGGTATTACGGGGGGTATTACGGGTATACGCCGTCAATCGGCTTGGGCCTGTACTACAGCGATCACGGTTCGCACTACGGGCACGGCAGTTCCCATCATCAAAGGCATCACGGGCGTGATTCCCATTTCGGTACGCGCGATCATCATCGGCGCTGAGTAACACGATCGGCATTGAGCGCCGCGCTCAGACTTTCGCTTCCGACCCATGTGCGCACAGGCATCACGACACATCCTTGTGTCGGAGCGGTTTTCGATGCTGCCTTAGTTCGTGCGGAGCCAATGCGCGTATTCGGCTTTTGAGATACGTCCGTCGCGATTGAGATCGGCGTGGATGAAATCATTGGCGAGCAGCGCGTACGCGGCCGCTTCGTCGCGGGTGATAAAGCCGTCGTGGCTGCTTGCCAGTTGCGCAAAGGGAGGAGGCGGACCATAGGCGCGCGGTCCGGGCTGTCCGGAATTGACCTCCAACGTGCCTTGTGGCGTCTGGTAGGTCGTCGATTGAGTGTCGGTGGCAGCTTGTGTGTTGGTTCCGGTGTCTTGCGCGAAAGCGAGCGTGCAACACACCGCAAGCGGCGCCAGAAGGCTGAATTGGAATTTCATGAGCGTCTCCGTCAGGTGAAAAGAACACACGCCTCTCGCGAGAGAGCCGGCGGCGAGGCAAAATCATCGTCCGTGGCGTCTTAACCGCCGTGAACTGTGTTGCGGCTGGAAGCTGCCGGCCCCGCGCCTTGGAGCCGGCGGATTACCGGTTGCGGTTGAGGTTGAGGTTCATGCTGCGATCCCGCGCACTGCGCAGCACGGAGTCGGGTATCGTTCGCGGACCTGCCCCTTGATCATCGATTGCCATGTCGGTCAGTCCCCGGCTTTGCATTCCGCGGCAAACCATGCCGTGCCGCGTCCATCTTCCGGCGCTTGCGCTTGCCGTAATGGCGCTGGCGGCTTGCCAGCACGAACGCGCACCCGAGGTGAACGCACCGCCGGCTGGAGGTGCGACGCCGGTAGCAAGCACGAAGCAGATTGCGAGCATGACTCCCGTTTCCACTCCGCTGGAGTCACCGGCGGTTGTAGCTCCGGCGGAGCCACAGCCGGCGCCGGCTGTTGCCGGAGCCGTGCCGCTTGTTGAAATCGCGCCCTCGCAGAGCGACGCATGTCTGACGCGCAGCGTCGCGCATGCGCCCGCGCAATCGGTTGCCGTTCATCGTTGGACCGATACCTCCGGTATCACGCACTACTCGGATCAGCCGGCGCCCGCGGCGGCAAAAGACCAGCGCATCATCGAAGTGCGCGGATTGCCTTCCATCGACGTGCAGGCGTCGGGCTACGACGTGGATTTGCCGGATCAACTGCAGCAGCGCGCCGTTGCCGATGCGCTGGGTGTGCAACGCGTCCTGCGCGATTCGCTGGGCGTGCCGGCGGCATCCGGATCGACCTTGCACATTGTGTTCGTGCATGATGCCAAGGCCTATGCACGGCTAATCGACGATCCGCTGCTGGCTGGGTCGGTTGGCGCCTATTCGCCCGAGCAACACACCATCTATGTGCGCCTGCAAGCTCGCGAAGAGGACAGTTTTGCGGTCTTGCGGCACGAGATCACGCATGCACTCGTGCATGCGTCGATCGGCAATCTGCCGACGCCGATCAACGAAGGCCTGGCCGAATACTTCGGGCGTTATCGCGTTGGCGGCCTCGGCGGACAAGTGGATATCGGCGCCGACCGCAGCGCGCTCATGCGGGCAGCGCCAGTTGGTGATGGCAGCGAAGCGTTGATCGACCTGCTCGCCCACGATGGCGCTGATTTTTATGCAACAGACACTGCGGTGGACACGCGCGAACAGCGTTACTTGCGCGCGTTCGCCTTGGTCGCTCTGCTGATGCGCGATTTGCCGCATGGCGATCTATCTGCCCTGGTGACGGCGCAGCGCGCCGATCCGTGTCAGCCCGTGGCAGTCGAAAAACTGCTCGATGCCCACGCTCAGGGCGGGCTCCGCGGCCTGGCGCAGCGGTGGGCCGCCTTCATGCGCGATCCACCTGGGGACATCCAGGCGTATTGAGCCGCGGTGGCGCTGGACTGAATCGGGCTTGCTCGCGTGGAGCGCTCAAGTCAGGTAGAATTCGGCGGCTATATTTTCATCACGTGCGCGTAATGACGCGGCAATCCGGATCGCAAAGTTGCGCAAGCTTGTTCAGTGTGCGCGAACCGTGTGCCTCCGCGTCGCGCTCGCTGCAACGTCGATTGGCGGAAAGTGTCGCCATTGTCCAAACCTGCGATCGGTAGTCTCGATACGCAAGCTGCGGCATTTGCACGCGACCTTTTGTTCTTTCGGACTGCAGCCTGCCCGCGTGGCGGCTTGAAAACACGGTTGATCGCCGCATAGTGATGTTTCGATAACGGTCGCCTGCGCCAAACCGGCGCTGGCTCCAAGGTCAAGGAGAGTTGAAATGCTGAGCCTCAGTGTGCGTGGATTGCCGCGCAGCGCTACGGAAAATTCGGTCAACGAACTGTTCGGAAAATTCGGTCGCGTGCACAAGCTGAAACTGGCGACGGACCCATTCAAGAACGAATGTCGTGGTTTCGCCGAACTTGAGATGGAAGGGCACGAAGCACGCGCCGCGATCGCCAGCCTCGATGGATCCACGCAAGACGGGGCCACCTTGCGCGTGGGCCTTGCCAGTGATCGTCCGCAACGCGGACGCCGCTAGAAATTCGGCAGCCGCTGGGCGCGGCGTGCGTTCGACCGGCCTGCGGTTGGCCAGCATGCTACCAACGCCGATGCGGCCCTGCGTCAGCGCGCAGACGGTGGCATCATGACGCGTCCTTGCAGGGCTGCGCCGAGATGCGATCCGATACTCCACTTTTGATAGAACGCGAGCCGCTTGCTCCGTGCGGCGGAGTTTCTGAGCGCGGCGCGTTGCCTGACACATGGCAGCGCAGCACCCGGACGTTCGTGTTTTTCGATCGTGCCAGTCGGCTGCCAAGCAGCCTCGACAGGTGCGCGTTACGATTGAGTCCCGCGCCCGGCGCAACCGGCTTTTTTGTGCTGTCCTCGCCCTGAGCGCTTGTCGCGAGGCCCTTCCATGTCGGCGTACCGCAACTTCGGCGACTTCTATCGGTTCTATCTGTCCGAGCATGCCGATCGCAATTGCCGGCGACTGCACTTTGCAGGTTCGATTCTTGTTTTGGCAACACTAGCGGCAGCACTGCTGACGCACGATGCTCGCTGGCTCTGGCTGGCGCCGGTGTTTGGCTATGGTTTCGCGTGGATCGGCCATATCTTCTTCGAGAAGAATCGTCCTGCCACGTTCCGCCATCCGTTCTACAGCTTCGTCGGCGACTGGCGAATGATGTGGGACATTCTGCGCGGCCGCGTCGGCCTTTGAGCGAATTGATCGAGTCTGCGAACGGCGCGAGCACCGACGTGCGGTTGCCGGTTGGCGTGCAGTGTGCGGACGTAGACCGTGCACCGCACAACTCGCGGCTGCGTTATATCGATGCGCTGCGCGCGATCGCGGCACTGTTGGTGGTGTGGCTGCACGTCGGTGAAAGTTACGTGCAACTCGATCCGGTTGGCGCGAACGGGCACTGGCTGTACGCGTTCGCGCAATCGATCGATGTCGGGCGCATTGGAGTCGTCGCGTTTTTCCTGATTAGCGGCTTCGTGATTCCCTTCAGCATTCGCGCTGACCGCCCGGCGCCGATCTCGACGTTCGCAATCAAGCGATTCCTCCGCATCTATCCGGCGTACTGGCTGTCGTTGCCGCTCGGTGTGCTGACGACGTATTGGTTGTGGGGCCGTCATTTCAGTGTCGGCGATTTTCTCGTCAACCTGACTTTACTGCAGGATTTTTTTGGCGTGCAGGCGGCGCAAGGCTTGTACTGGACCTTGCTGGTCGAGCTGGTGTTCTACGTTCTGTGCATCGGATTGCTTTTGACCCGCAGCTTGCATGACATGCGTCGCGTCTGCGCGCTCGCCATTGCATTCGGCTTGGTGCATGCACTTGCCATGATCGCGCACTGGCTCGGACGACCGTTGATGAGTTCAACGACAGCGTTCTGGTGCCTCAACTTGTCGATCATGCTGTGCGGCACCCTCTATCGCACCTGCGTGATCGAAGGGCGCGCACGGCGCGATCCATGGCTGCGTGTCGGCTTTGGAGGGCTGCTGGCCTTTTATCTCGCGGTGTATCCGATCGCAACCACATGGGCGGTCGGTTTCGAGCGCAACGCAGCGATTTCCTATGCGCTCGGCTTGCTGCTTTTCATCGCTGGAACAAGTGGCGTGCGCATTGCGACACGCGTGACCGACTGGCTCGGCCAGATCAGCTATTCGGTCTATCTGTTTCATCCCGTCATCTTTCAGCCGCTGCTGTGGTGGTTGCTGCAGCAGCCGACCGGTTCGTGGTGGCGCACCCGGCATCTGGGCATTTACCTGCTGGTGAACATGCTGCTGACGATCGCGTTCGCCAGCGTCGTGTACCGCTTCGTGGAAAAACCCTGCATTGACCTTGGCCATCGTTATTCGCGCAAGTGGGCAGCGCGCAAAGCCGATCGGCATGTGGTAGTCCCCGTCGCAACGCAACCGGCGGTGGCCACGGCTGCGGGTGGCATTGGTTCGCGGCGCAAGGGTGATGGTGGACCAGGCACATGACTTCCTGCCCATCGCGCAGGGCAGGGCGTTTCGGTAGGCTGGCCACGTTCGATGTTGCCTATCGCGCGCGCAGTGCGTCTGCTGTGCGTCACCGAGCGGCCCAATCCGGGGAGAGCTGCATGCCTGTTCGACTGAAACACGGCGCCATTGCATTGGCGCTGTTTGCTTGCGCTGGGGCGCATGCGATGAGCGCTGATGAGCTGATCGCGAAGAATTTCGAAGCGCGCGGTGGTCTTGCGAAAATCGAGGCGATCAAGTCGCTCAAGACGGAAGGCAAGCTGCGCTTCGGCGGCCAGTTTGAACTGGGCTTTGTGCAATACCAGAAAGCACCCGATTTCAGCCGCACGGAAGCCAGCATTCAAGGTCTGACCGCGGTGCAGGCTTGGGACGGCAAGGAGGCGTGGCAGATCTCGCCGTTCCAGGGTCGCAAGGACCCGGAGAAAATGAGCGCCGACGATGCCAAGGCGCTAGCCGACGACGCCCCCATCGGCGGTCCGCTGGTGGGCTGGCAGGCGCGCGGAAGCAAGGTCGAATACCTCGGCACCGAGGATGTCGATGGTACCGAGGCGCACAAGCTCAAAGTGACGCTCGCGAATGGCGACATCGAAATCGTCTATCTCGATCCCGATCATTTCCTTGAAATTCGCACCATCGCGCAGCGCACCGTGCGCGGTACGCATAGCGAAAGCATCAGCGACTTCGGCGATTACGAACAAGTCGCCGGCGTGTATTTTCCATTCTCGGTCGCGACCGAGAACAAGGCCGAAGGCAATGAGCAACAGGTGACAATCGAACACGCCGAAGCGAACGTGCCGATGGCCGATGCGTTGTTCACCTTCCCGGCCGTTGCAAAAGGAGCTGCCAAATGAAGCAGGGACACGTGAACATGAATTCCACATTTGCGCGTATCGCCATTGCCGGCGTCCTTGTCGGCGCGACGGCTCTGGCAAGTGCAGCCGATTCGGTCGCGCCGCGATTCGATGCAGGCGCGATTTCCGGCCTTGGCGCGCGCAACATCGGCTCGGCCACCATGAGCGGACGCATCGCGGCTGTGGCCGCGGTGCCGGGAAAGGATGGCAAGATCACGCTGTTCATCGGCGCAGCTTCCGGCGGCGTGTGGAAATCGACTGATAGCGGTACCACATTCAAGCCGGTGTTCGACAAGCAAGCGGTGCAGTCTATTGGATCGATCGCGATCGATCCGTCGAATCCGCAAACGATCTGGGTCGGCACGGGCGAGGCGTGGACGCGCAACTCGGTGTCGGTTGGTGATGGCGTGTACAAGTCGACCGACGGCGGCGAGACGTGGAACAACGTCGGCCTGCGCAATTCCGAACGAGTGGCAAAAATCCTGGTCGATCCACACGACGGCAATACTGTTTATGCCTGCGTGCCAGGCAAGATGTGGAGCGATTCAGCCGATCGCGGTCTGTACAAGACGAGTGACGGCGGCAACAACTGGAGCCTTGTGTTGAAGGGCGCCAATCTTTCCACGGGCTGCTCGACCATCAGTCTTGATCCATCCAATTCGAAAGACATACTCGCCGGCCTGTGGGACTTCCGCCGCAAGGGCTGGACGTTCCGCTCGGGCGGCGAATCGGCCCAGATGCCTTCGGGCAGCGGCTTGTTTCGTTCCGGTGACGCTGGTCATTCATGGACCGAAGTCACCGACACCGCCAACGCCGGATTCCCGAAAAAACCATATGGCCGTCTAGCCGTCGCATTCGCGCCATCGGACGCAAAGATCGTGTATGCCTTCGTCGAATCCACCGAATCGGCGCTGTATCGGTCCGATGACGGCGGCCACACCTGGAGCAAGCGTGACAAGAGTCAGATGATGGTCTGGCGTCCGTTTTATTTTGCCAACCTGATCGTCGACCCGAAGAATCCCGATCGTCTGTTCAAGCCTGACCTTGCGCTGATCCAGAGTCTCGATGGGGGCAAGAGTTTCGCCAACGTCGGCGGTGGCGCGCATGGCGACTTTCACGATGTGTGGATTGACCCGACCGACACCACACACGTGATCGCCGGCGACGACGGCGGCCTGTGGCAGTCCTACGATGGCGGCAACAAATGGTGGAAACAGAACAACCTGCCGGTGTCGCAGTTCTATCACGTCAGCGTCGACAATGCCGATCCGTTCCATGTCTACGGCGGCCTGCAGGACAACAGTTCCTGGGTTGGCGACAGCGCTTACCCCGGCGGCATCACCAATTCGCGCTGGGAGAACATGTACGGCGGAGACGGCTTCTGGATGTTCGAGGATCCGGCGGATGCCGACTACATCTACGCCGAATACCAGGGTGGCGCGATTGGACGTGTCAACCGTCACACGCATCAGGTTCGGTCCATTCAGCCGGAAGCGGGCTACAACGAAAAGTTGCGCTGGAACTGGAACGCTCCAATCGCACTCAGTCCGAACGAGAAGGGCGCGATCTACATCGGCGCACAGTTTTTGTTCCGCTCGAACGATCACGGCCAGAGCTGGCAGCGCATTTCGCCGGATCTGACAACCAACGATCCGCAGAAGCAGAAGCAGGAGGAATCGGGCGGCATCACGATCGACAATTCTGCGGCCGAGATGCACACGACGATCTACTCGATCAGCGAATCGCCCAAAGCCGCAGGCACAATCTGGGTCGGCACCGACGATGGCAATGTGCAGCTCACCCGCGACGGCGGCAAGAGCTGGAACAATCTCGTCAAGAACATCGGCGTACCGGAGCATTCGTGGGTGAGCTGGGTACAGGCCGGCATGTTTGACGCCGGCACCGCATTCGTCGCCTTCGATCGCCACACATTCGGCGATATCGCGCCCTATCTGTACAAGACAACCGACTACGGCAAATCGTGGACCGCACTGGCATCGCCAAAAGACGCGAAGGGTTTGCGCGGTTATGTGCACGTCATCAAGCAGGACACGGTCAAGCCTGAACTGCTTTACGTCGGCACCGAGTTTGGTCTGGGCGTCTCGATTGACGGCGGACAATCGTGGGCGCAATTCAAGGGCGCCGATTTCCCGGCTGTCTCGGTGCGCGACATGTCGTTCCAGAATCGCGATTCATCGCTGGTGCTCGCAACCCACGGTCGCGGAATCTGGATCATCGACGACCTGACCCCGCTGCGCGCGCTCGATTCGAAAATACTTTCCAGCGAAGCTGTTTTCCTGCCGACACGCCCGATCCAGCAGCGCATCAATGCGTTCGGCGGCTGGTCTGAAGGCGATGCGTCGTTCAATGGACCCAATCCTGCGGGCGGGGCGGACATCGCGTACTACCAGAAGTCGCGGCATCTGTTCGGCAAGCTCAAGATCGAGGTACTGGACGCGAAAGGCGAACTGGTCGATACATTGCCTTCAAGCGTGCGTCGCGGCATCAATCATGTGCGCTGGTCGATGCGCGCAAAGCCGCCGCGCGTGCCTTCAGCAGCGCAGGTCGCGTTCAACTCGGTGCAGGGGCCACGCGTACCGCCGGGTGCATACACGGTACGCATGACCAAGGGTAGCGCCGTGTACGAAACGAAAATCGATGTTGGGCTGGACCGCCGCGTCACCTTCAGCGCGGCCGACCGCCAGGCGCAGTACGACGCCGCACAGCGCGTCAGTGTGCTGTTCGGCGAAATGAGCGATCTGGTCTACAAGATCAACGCCGTGCGCGCGCAAGCCGATGCGATGGCGGCAAAACTCGACGAAGGCGCCGCGCTGCGCAAGCAGCTCGGCGCCCTCAGCGCGAAAGCGGACACGATTCGCAAGAAGATCGTTGCGACCAAGGAAGGCGGCGCGATCACCGGCGAGGAACGCCAGCGCGAACACATGGACACCTTGTATGGCGCGATCATGTCCTACGACGGCAAGCCGACCGATTACCAGCTCGCACGCGTGGACGCGCTCAAACGGGAGCTTGGCGATGTGCAAAAGGAGTTTGCCGACTTCGAGGCGAATGATCTGAGCCGCGCAAACGCGGCGTTGAAGGCAAAAACGCAAGCGGAAATCCAGGTGCCCGCTGGCGATCCCGCCGCCACAAGTGGTGGAGCGAAAGAGAACGACAAGGACGAAGGTCACGCATCGTGGGATAACGATTGATCAGCGGCGATGCCGGGGTGAGCGTCCGAAGAAAATCGGGCGCTTGCCGGCGCGTTTTTTGGTGATTCCCATGTACAGGCAGCGACGATGGCGGATCGCGGGACGCATTCGCGTATGAGAAGGAATACCTGTCTATACGTCGCGGGCTGTTGCGGATCCGAGCCGACGAGGAATGCCAACATGAATCGTACCGCTGTCGTGCCGTTGACCCTCGCTGTGCTGCTGGCTTGCGCGCTCTGCGCGTGTTCGCCGGATAAACCTTCACCGCAATTGCCAGGCGTGACGGCTTCGGCTCCAGCCAACACGGGTAAAGCCCTCGTGGTGGCCCAGAAAAAGCCGACCGCCTGCGTGCTGGTGAGCGCGCAGGAAATGTCCTCGATCCTCGGCAGTGAAGTGCAGGCTGCGGCGCACGAGGGTAGCGTCGACAAGACGGAATGCATCTACAAGCCTGCCGAACGCGTCAGTCCCTACGTCGAAATCACGGTTGAATGGGGCGAGGGTGAAGATGCCATGGCTGCCATGGGAACGAGGGCCCACAGCGAACCGGAAAGCTCCAATCCCTACGCAGGCATCGGTGACCAGAGCGTCGCGATCGGCACCGCCCTGATGATTCGCACCGGCAAGGATCTGGTGACAATCACCTTTTCCGGCGTTGACGACGCGCCGGCCAAGGCGAAAATGATTTTTGCGACCGCAAAACCGCGGATGTGACATCAGCACGACCGACGCGATCTCTTCGTCAAGGTTCGTGCACGGGCGGTGACGTTCCGATCAGTGTCCCGCGCCCGCCGCCACATTGCCGAACGGCGGCTTGGCAAACCACACAACCGGGATCATCGCCAGGAACAACACGGTGCACAGCAAGAACACGTCGTTGACTGCGAGCGTCAGCGCCTGCCGCCTGAGCACACCTTCAACGATCGTCCACGAGCGTGCTGCCGGGCCGCCGAGTGCAGAGAGTCCGTGAATGAAATCGGCTGCTGCGCGATTGGTCGAGTTGAGATGCTCGACGAGAACCGCGTGATGGTATTCGCCGCGGTGTTGCCAGATGGTCACGGTGAGTGCGGTGGAAATGCTTGCCGCCAGCGTGCGGCAGAAATTGGCCAGCCCCGATGCTGAAGCAATTTGCTGCGGTTCCAGCCCCGACAGGAATATCTGGTTGAGCGGAATGAAAAAACAGGGGATGCCGATGCCCATGATGAAGCGCGGCCAGAAGAGCTGGTTGAACGAAGCGTTGTCGGGAAAACTCGCGAACCAATAGGACGTGAAGGCGAACACGACGAACGCGAACGTGACCACCGAGCGCAGCTCGAGGCGCTGAATGTTGCGACCGATGATCGGCGCAACGAGGAAGGCAAGAATCCCCACTGGCGCGGTCGCAAGTCCCGCCCAGGTCGCCGGGTAGTCGAGCACCGTCTGCAGCCACAGCGGATAGACGACATTGATGCCGAAGAACCCCACCATGCCGAATGACATCGCGGCTACGCCAATCAGGAAATTTCGCTTGCGAAAAAGGGAAAGGTCCACGACGGGATGTCGGTCGGTCAGTTCCCACGCCACGAAGAACACCAGGCTGACAGCGGCGATAATGCCAAGCGCAGTGATCATCGGCGAGGAAAACCAGTCCTTGTCGTTGCCGTTGTCGAGCATGAACTGCAGACATCCGACACCCAGCACGAGCAGGATCAGACCGATCGTGTCGATTGGCGTCTTGACCAGCCTGGTTTCGCGATGGCGCAGCAGCGCCCAGGTAATGATCGCGGCAATCACGCCGACCGGCACGTTGATGTAGAAGATCCACGGCCACGAGAAGTTGTCGGTCAGGTAGCCGCCGAGAATCGGACCGAAGATGGGCGCGACCACCACGGTCATCGCCCACAGTGCAAGCGCAAGCCCTTTCTTGTCGTTCGGGTAGTTGTTGAGCAGCAGGGCCAGCGACAACGCGACCATCGGGCCGGATCCCGCGCCCTGCAGCAGACGGCCTACAACCAGCATCGGCATGCTGGTGGCAAGGCCGCACAAGATCGACATCGAGACGAACAACAAGACCGAGATGCAGAACGCGCGCACCTCGCCGAACTGACGGCCGATCCAGCCCGACAATGGCTGCATGATCGCGCTCGCCAGCGAATACGAACTGATCGCCCAGGTGCCTTCCTGCGGGCTCACGCCGAGGCTGCCGGCGATGTGTGGCACCGACACGTTGACGATCGTGATATCGAGAACTTCCATGAACGTCGCCAATGCGATGGCGACAGTCAGCAGCGCCAGCGGCGCGCCATGCAATGGCGGCAGCGGCGGGCGCGCGTCCGGAGAGGCGGCCATCGTGATGACTCAGCGTGCGGCAGGCAGATTGGCGACGACGATTGCGTCCGCTTCGGCCTCGGCCTTGGCGAAATCGCGCGCGTAAACGTCCGTTTGAGCGACCGGTGTCGTGGTCGCAGTCGCGCTGGCGAGCACTTGGCCGGAGCGTTCGTGGGTATCGATCGTCACCGAGGTCGAAAGTCCAACACGCAGTGGATATTTTTCAAGCTGTTGAGGATCGAGTGCGATGCGAACGGGAATGCGCTGCACGACCTTGATCCAGTTGCCAGATGCATTTTGCGGCGGCAGCATGGCAAAGGCCGAACCCGTGCCGGCGCCGAGACCAACGACGCTCCCGGTGAACTCCACACCGCCCCCATACAGGTCGCTTTCAACTTTCGCGGGCTGCCCGATGCGAATATGCGCGAGCTGGCTTTCCTTGAAGTTCGCATCGATCCACAGATCGTGCAGTGCAATCACGGTGAGCAGCGCCTGACCTGGCTGCACGCGAGTGCCGACCTGCACGCTGCGTTGCGCAATGTAGCCACTGATTGGTGCGACGATTGCGTTGCGCTCGTTATCGATCCAGGCAGCGCGAAAGGCGGATTTGGCCTGCAATACCGAGGCATTCTGGCCGATGTCGGTGCCATCGACCAGCGCGTGTGAAGCGTCCGCCTGGCGTGTGGCGACATCAAGCGCGGTGCGCGCCGCGTCAACCGTGTCGCGAGCATGCGTCACTTCTTCCGGCGCGATCGCCTTCTCCGCGAGGAGCGGTTGGCGACGGGCAAGATCGGCTTGTGCGCGCGCAAGTTCGAGCTTGCGCCCCGCTATGACCGCGTCGTATTGCGAGGCCATTGCCGTCTGCTGGCGCACCTGCCGCACCGCGTTGGCGAGTGCGCTTTTCGCTTTGGCCAACGCAAGTTGCGCATCCGTCGGATCAAGCTTGACCAGGACCTGTCCAACACTGACACGCTGCGTATCGTCGGCCAGCACGGCGATGACGGTGCCGGAAACCTGTGCTGACACCGCGACCTGGTTGCCGTTGACGTAGGCGTCATCGGTGACGACGCGCTGCGAGAACACAATGAGCCACAGCACGTACCAGGCGATCCCGGCCATGACAAACAGAACCGCAATCGCGCCGAGAATAAAGCGGCGTTTGCCCTTGCTGGTTCCATTGTGGGCGTCGTCGGCAGGCGCACCACTGGCATGCGCGCCACCTTCTGCGCGCGTCGGAGAAATCGGGGAATCGCTCATCGGGAGGCGGCTCGGTCAGCGGTGGGCATGAGGGTTGGATGAGATGCGGACGGCGTTGTCGAATCGGAAGGCGGCGGCTCGGGTTTCGCCGGCGCATCGGTGGTCGGCGTGGACTGCACGTCGCGCATGCGATATCCGCCGCCGAGCGCCTTGGTCAACGCGATTTCGGCAGCGATGGCTTGCGCGTCGAGCGAAGCGAGCGCATCGCGTTGCCGCAACACCTGCGCCTGTGCGGCGAGCACGCTGCGGTCGTCGCTGACGCCGCCGCGCACGCGCGCGCTGGCGCTGTGTTCGAGCGCGCTGGCGGCATCGAGTTGCAGTGCGCGTTCGCGACGTCGAGCGTCGATCTGCGCCAGCATCAACGCCTGTGTGGCAACATCGCGTGCCGCATCAACCACAGCGGCGTCGTATTGCGCCGCCGCCGCCTGCAGCTGTGCCTCGCGCACACCATAGGCTGCGCGTAATTGACCGAGGCCGAACAACGGCAAATGCAGCGCCGGCCCGAATGCCGCGGTACGGCTGCCGGCCGTGAGCAGCTTGTCCAGATCGATCGAGGACAGGCCAACCATCGCGCCCAAGCTGATGTCAGGATAAAACTGTGCCCGCGCCTCGTCGACTTTCCGGAGGGCCGCTTCGACACGCCAGCGGTTCGCGGCGATATCCGGGCGGCGCGCGAGCAAATCGAGACCGAGCTTTCTCGGCAGTACGGCGTTGACGATCGGCAAGGGTCTGGCCGCGAGATGCGGCAAGTCGGCTGGGGCGATGCCAAGCAACGCCGCCAGCGCCACCGCGCGGATCTGCGCGGAGCCGGTGTAGGTGGCCTGCACTTCGCGCGCAACCGCAGTCTGTACATCGTCCTGATGGACGACATCCGGCGAATCAATGCCCTGCGCGAGACGGCGCGCGGAAAGTTGGCGGCTGCGCTCCAGCACGGCGACAGTCTTATCCGCCAGCGCAAGTCGCGTCTGATCGGCTTGCCATGCGAAATAGGTGTCGGCAATGGCGCTGGTCAACATCAACGCGGCCGCGCTGCGTTCCGCTTCCGCGGCGTGTGCTTCGTCGACGGCCGCTTCGACCGCCGCGCGCGTCTTGCCCCAGAAATCGAAATCGTACTTGAACGAAAGGCTCAGATCGCCCTGGTTGTACCAGGTGAACCCGAGAAATTGCGACGGGATCAAACCGTGCTCGCTGAGCCGTTGGCGCTGCACCTGTGCATTGGCCGCCACTGACGCGCCGCCATTTGCGCGCGCCACCTCGACGCTGCGCAATGCGGTCTGGAAACGCGACAGGGCGGTGGCCAGCGACGGTGACGCCGACAATCCTTTTTCTTCGAGATCATCGAGCTGTGGATCTTGATAGCGATGCCACCACTGAGGGTCGGGCCAGGCGTCCCCCGTGGTTGCGGCCAGGCCAGCGAGCGGCGCTTCATCGCGCAAGGTTGGGCGATCAGGTTTGGGCGGAATCGAGCACGCCGCGATGGCACAGGTAACGGCAACGATGACAGGGAAACGGACAGCGGAGGCGGTCATCGGTCGGTTCCACACGGCGGGATCGGTGATCGGCAACGTCGGCTGGCAGGTCGATCCACCGCGCTTTAATCCGCGCGGCACCGTATTCGCGGGCACATTTCATGCGAGTTTCTGCAGCGGCTAAAAACAATACTAGCCAGTTTTGTATTTACCCGCAATGCTCGTTGCGCTGCCAAACCTCTCAACGATAGTCGCGATGGCACGCGTCGCAGGCACTGGCGACTTCAGTGAGCGCAGCGCCTTGCTGCGCGCAGTCCGCGCCAGGGTTCCATTTGGCGAGAGTCGCACCCAGGTCGCTGGCGTATTGGCTGAAAATCCGGTCCTTGGCGCCGGGCGCTAGCACCGCCCGCTCAATGTCACCGGCCAGCAATGCGAGCTGCGCTTTGGAGGTCGGTGCAGCGTACGCCTGACATTGTCCGGCACGCGCTGCGTTTCGCGCATCGACCAGATCGTGCTGCATGACGTTCATCAGCCCACGTGGCCATGCATGCCGTTGCGCCACAGCGTCGGCGGCCATGCTGGCGACAACCGCGCCAAGCACGAGGCCGGCAATGAGGCAGACGAGGTAGCGCATCGAGCGGGTCCGTGGGAATGACGCAACGACAAATGCGTCCCGACGCCAACCAAAACAAGACCTGTGCGCGCGCTATCTCAGTGTTACCCTGCGCGCCGTCCTGCACGCGTCCCCATGAATCAACCCGTCGTCGACCCGCGCTTCAATGGAATCGATCGCCTGTATGGCGTCGGTAGCGTCGCGCGACTGGCGCATGCGCATGTAAGCGTGATCGGCATTGGCGGCGTCGGCACATGGGTCGTCGAAGCGCTGGCGCGCAGCGGTATCGGCGCATTGACCTTGATCGATGCGGACGATGTCTGCCTCAGCAATACCAATCGCCAGTTGCATGCGCTGGAGGGTGAATATGGACGGCCAAAAGTGGGTGTCATGGCCGAGCGCGCGCGGCGCATCCGCCCCGGCATCCGGCTTGAGGCGATCGAGGAATTCCTGACTCCGGCCAATCTCGAACGCTTGCTTGGCCGCCACCCCGATCTGGTCATCGACTGTTGCGATGCGTTTCGCGTGAAGGTCGAGACCATTGCCTGGTGCCGCCGCCGCAAGTTGCCGCTGATCACGTGCGGATCGGCCGGCGGACGCACCGATCCAACTCTGGTCAGCGTGCGCGATCTGGCCAAAACCGAACACGACGCGATGCTCGCACTGGTGCGCAAGAAACTGCGCGATGAATTCAATTTTCCGCGCGGGCCCAAACGCTACTTCGGCGTTCAAGCGGTGTATTCGCGTGAAAATGTGCGTTATCCGCAAGCCGATGGCAGCGTGTGCGGCACGCGCCCGCAGTCAGGCGAATCGTTGAAGCTCGATTGCGGCGATGGCCTCGGCGCGGCTGCGCATGTGACCGGTGCCTTCGCCTTTGCCGCAGTATCGCGCGCACTGTCGCGCTTGCTTGCGCCCGCTCCCCCTGCGATTCGATAACTGCTTTGCATTCGGGCTGGTTTTTCGTTGAACCGCTTCGGTCGCCGGTCCATGATCGCTGTCGAATGCCACGCTCATTGTTTGAGGGCTCATGAAGTTGCATCGATCACTGCGCTGTGCGCCATTTGCACGCGTGCTGCGTTGCCCTCGGCGCCAACGCGCGCCCGTGGTACTGCGGACGCTCGCGTTGCTCGCATTGCTGGCGTGGCCGTTCGTGCTGACACCGCTTGCCTTGGCGCAGGTTGCCGCGCAGCCTGCTTCCGACGACATTCGCAGCGTCGCGTTGCCGCCCGTGCAACCGGCGTCGTTCAACGGTGACGTGCGCCAATTGCCGCAAGCCATCGCATTACAGCGGCTGCATTCGTGGAATGAATTTGAGGAACCGCCGAGCCTGAAAAAACCGCCTGCGCGAACACCAAGTGCCGTGGTCGCGCCAAACGTCGCCTCAGCGCCGATGCCGGCACCCGCGCAATCGTTTGACGGCATCAGCTTCAACGGCAGCGTTGGCGGCGGACAGGCCGGTGCCGGCTGGCCGCCCGACGTGAACGGCGATGTCGGGCCCAATCATTTCATCGAAGCGGTGAACGATGCCTGGGTGATCTACAGCAAGAGCGGCACCAAGCTCAGCGCGTTCACGGAAAACGCGCTGTGGAGCGGCGCGGGTACCGGCACGCCTTGCGACGCCAACAATCAGGGGGATGCGGTCGTTCTGCACGATGGCCTGGTCGATCGCTGGATCCTCACGAATTTCGCGTTTGCGGTCAGCGGCAGCAATCCGGTCGCGCCTTTCTATCAATGCTTCGCGATTTCCAAGACAGGTGATCCGGTTGCTGGTGGCTGGTATCTGTACGCAGTACGGATGGATCCCGGCGGTACGGGGTTGCCGCCGATCGGCACGCTCAACGATTACCCCAAGTTCGGCCTGTGGAGCGATTGCCTGTACATGGCGGCGAACGAGTTCACCGCGTCGAGCGGTAATTTTGCGGGAACCGCAGCTGCCTCGTTCAGTCGCGCCGATTTGTACGCCGGCCGTGCGCTGACCGGCGCGATCTCGATGCTGGCCAACACCAGCGATCCGTTCACGATGATTCCAAGCAACCTGCTTGGTGCCAGCGCGGCTTCGTTGCCGCCGGCAGGGACGCCAAATTATTTCGTGTCCGAATCGCAATCAGTGTTCGCCTTCGAAGTGCGCAAGTTCACGGCTGGTGCCAATTGCGGCGCTGGCGGAACTTTGGGTGCGCCGATCAATGTCAGTCAGGCGAGCTACACACCGGCCGGCCAGTACATCGTCCCGCAATCGGGCACTTCGAACAAACTCGATTCGCTGCCCGACCGGCTGATGCAAAAGGTGCAATACCGCAAGTTAGGCAATGTGGAATCGCTGTGGGTCGTGCATTCAGTGCAGGCATCCGGCATTTCGACCGTGCGCCCGCAATGGGCGCAAATCAACGTCAGCGGCAAGATTGTCGCTGTGACGCCGGTGCAGCAGCAGATTTATGCGCCCGATACGAGCGTGCATCGCTGGATGCCGAGTCTCGCCGTCGACCGCTTGGGCAACATGGCGCTCGGCTACAGCACATCCAACAGCAGCACTTTCCCATCCATCGCGTATTCGGGTCGCCTGGTCAGCGATCCGCTCAACAATCTGTCGCAAACCGAAACGCGCCTCGTGGCTGGCGCCGGTTCGCAAACCAACAACTGCGGCAGCGCACCGTGCCATCGGTGGGGCGATTACACCGCGATGAGTCTCGATCCGTCGGACGACTGCACGTTCTGGTACGTCAACCAGTACTACAGCAGCATCGCCAACGGTGCCAACGGCAATTGGCAGACGCGCATCGGCTCGTTCAAGTTCTCCGGCTGCACGGCAGTCGCGGCAACATACACGGTGACGCCGAGCGTTAGCGGGGGCAACGGTTCGACCAGCCCATCCAGCGCGGTCGTGGTGAAGAGTGCGTCGACGACGACGTTCACCTTGACCCCGAACAGCGGTTATCACATTGCCACCGTTGCCGGTACCTGTGGCGGCACGCTCGCAATCAGCGTCTACACCACCAACGCGATCACCGCCAACTGCACGGTGATCGCAAGCTTCGCGATCAACACCTATGTGGTGACGCCCAGTGTCAATGGCGGCAACGGCAGCATCACGCCGTCGACGGCGCAGACCACCAACTACGGAGCGAAAGCGACTTTCACGCTTGCCCCGAATAATGGCTATCACGCGATCGTCGGCGGCACCTGCGGGGGCACTCTGGCGGGTAATACCTACACGACAAATGCCGTCACCGCCAACTGCAGCGTCGTTGCGAGTTTTTCCAACACCTATATCGTTACTCCAGTGGTCAGTGGCGGCAATGGCAATCTTGCCCCGGCCACGCCGCAGACGATCGTCAACGGAGCAACGACGAGTTTCGGCGTGACCGCGAACGCGGGCTACGCAATTGGCAGTACCGGCGGATGCGGTGGCAGTCGCGTCGGCAGCGTCTTCACCACCGCTGCAATCCATGCCGATTGCACGGTTACGGCAACTTTCAATCCGCCCAGCCAGATTGCAATCAGCGGCGGGAATACGCAGTTCGCGCGAGTGGGCACGGCCTTCGCCACGGCACTCGGAGTGCGCGTTGCCGATATCAGCAACACGCCGATCGTCGGTGCAATTGTGCACTTCAGCGCGAACGCAGCCGTCAACGGCGCAACGGCCAGCTTGTCCGCGTCCGCCGCCGTCTCGGATGCGAACGGCATCGCGCGTGTTACGGCCACTGCGAATGCGCTGGCTGGCGGTTATTCGGTCAGCGCCAGCGTGACCGGCGTCGCTGCGGGTGTGGAATTTGTGTTGACCAATCAGGATGCGACCGCGTTGTCGATCGGCATCGACGACAATCAGATCTATGCAGGCTACGGTCGCGTGTTGAACTATATCGTCACCGTGCACAACGCAGGTCCCGCCACGGCGAGCGATATCAGCGTCAGCAACATCTTCCCGTCGCAACTGGACATCACCCAGGCGCAATGGACCTGCCTTGGTGGCCCCGGCACGCACTGCACAGCCAGTGGTAGTGGCGCGTTGAGCGATAGCGACGTGATCGTGCCGGCCAACGCGAGCCTGAGCTGGACGCTGAGCGCGCCGGTGCTGGCCAACGCGGCGGGGGAGACGGTGGACAATGCCGTTGCCTTGTCGAGCACGGCGGATACGACGCCAGCGGACAACAGCTTCGCCGATCACGACGTGCTGGTGCTGTTTCGCAGCAGTTTCGAGAGCGGCGATGACGGGGTGAATACGACGCTGTCATGGGCGCCGCCCTTGCTTGCGCCACTCGTGCAACAACTCGATGCGAACAACGCCGTGACGTTGCAGGTACCTGCCCAAACGGGCTACGCGAATATCGCGACCTTGCTGGCTGGCCACGGCTCATTCGGTTCGTTCCGCATCGAATCGATGGGATTCCTGGGCAACATCCGGGTGCGGCTCATCATCGGTGGTACTGAAGAGCGGGCGACGGCCTGGGCGCCGGTCGCCCTCGGTGCGGTCCTCGATGTGCGGCTTGTTGCGACACCGGCGGGCTGGGCATTGCGGGTGGATGGTGCTGCCGATTCAATCCAACTCGACATTGGCGTCGATGCCGTCATGCAGCCGGTGTATCGATTGGACGGCAGCGATAGTGCGGCGCGATGAGCGGATAGCGCGGCGTCGTAAAATCGCGATGGATTCACGCCAGCGATACCAGCCCGAACAATCGCGCTGCATTGCGCGTGGTCGTCGCAGCGATTGCCGCGGGCTCTTCGCCACGCAACGCGGCCACCGCCGTCAGTACATCGGTGAGGTACGCCGGCTCGTTGCGTTCGTCGCGATGACCGCTCATCGGTTGATCGGGAGCATCGGTTTCCAGCAGCAGGAACTCGAGCGGCATCTGCGCAACAATCGAACGCAGGCGCTTGGCGCGATCGTAGGTCAACGGGCCGCCGATGCCGATGCAGAAATCGAGGTTCCACAGCTGACGGGCCTGCTGTTCGCTGCCTGAAAAACTGTGCACGACGCCTCGCACGCCGGCGCTGCGCCGGATCGTCGCGATGACTTCGTCAACCGCGCGGCGAGCATGCACGATGAGCGGCAGCGCCGTGTCGCGTGCGAGCTCGATCTGGGCAGCGAAATACGACCGTTGACGCTCGTGATCGAGGCCTTCGACGAAGAAGTCCAGGCCGCATTCACCGATCGCAACGGGTCGTTCGCGCTCGATCCACGCGTGCAGCTCAGTCAGATGCGCGGGCAGGTGCTCGGCCACGAACATCGGATGCAAGCCGTACGCCGGATACAAACCGTGATGCGCAGCACACACATCGCGCAGTTTGGCGAAACCCGCCAGTGCGATCGCCGGAACGATTTGCGCCATCACACCAGCGGCTTCGGCGCGCGCAATCACCTGGGCACGATCGGCGTCGAATTGCGCAACGTCGAGATGGCTGTGCGAATCAATCAGCACGATGGGTTGTTGTCAGCGTTGAAGCCGACGCAACAGGATTGCGGGAATGGCATGCGGCGAGTGGTACAGATGCGGTAGTGCTGACCCCGCCTGACTATCAATGCCTGATTGCAATAGCGCACCCGTATCGGCTGGATCGAGCCAGTCGCGCAAGCGGCTCGCTGCGTCGGGACCGTTCCAGGCAACGGCAAACTTGCCGTAGCAATCGTTGCCCGAATCGGGCTGGCTCGGCGCAAGCGCACTGCAGGCGGCGTCACCGCCGGACAAGGTGCCAATCAAAAGGCGTGCGTGGATGGCGTCGCTTGCGCTGAAAAGGCCCGAGCCGGACGAACCGACCTCGGTGGTCCCCTGCGTGTACGGACCGGTCTGCCAGTGGGTCGCTATTGTCGCGACGTCCGCAATGCAGTTGCCGGTGGTCGCTGGCGAAGGACCGGCGGTGATTTTTTTCACGTCCGCGTACGGGTGATGAATGCCGACCGTGCCGGCGGGCGGGGCCCCGCTTGCGTCCCAGCCTGCGTAGTAGACATTCCAGGCGGCCTCTGGATATTGCGCGAGTTCGACCAGGGAAAAATCGACATCGCTGCGTCGCGCACGCAATATCGCGCCATGCTGGTCGTCGTTGAAGAAGCCCGCGTCAGGCGCTTGCAGGACACCGCATGTTGTCGATTGGTAATTCCAGTACACCACCATCGAGGCCGCCTCGGTAGCGGATGAAATGCAGTGGGCCGCAGTCAGGAACCAATTACGCCGATCGCGTGGCACGTCGGCAACCAGCGTGCCGCTGCAGGCGTAATAGTCCTGATCGTCATCGGCCTGGAATTCGTAATAACCCACCGCGCGCACTTCGTCCGGATAGGCTTGTCCAAGCGGACAAACGACGTCCACATTGCAGGCGCCCGATCCTCCCGGTTCACCCAGATACGGACTGGCGCGTCCGAACACATCGCGAAAACCCGCCCCGACGCTGCTGATTTCTACGCTGCCTGCAGAAAGCAATGCAGCAGCAGGAACGCGCAATTCGATTGTTGCCGTGTCGCCGGGAGTGACGGGTGTGGTGAAATACGCGTCAACGGCGTCGCTGGCGCTGTACGGACCCTGGTAGTAATTGTCGGCGCCGATGACGTACAGCGTTGCGCCGGGCGGCAGACGGAAGCTTGAAAACCCAAGGCGCAAATCCGTCGCGCCGGATGCGCGAACGCGCATGCGCCACAGGCGCGAACCGTCGGGCAGGGTTTGCCACGCACCGGAGCGTTCGGGTGTAATCGAAACGCGGTTGTGGTCGGCCAATTGCAGACGCTTGCTGTGCGGTCCAATCGTGCGGCTGCGCGCGCGAATTTCCGCACGTCGCTGGAGCGGGTCGATTGGGCGCACGCTATCGGTCGGAATATCCAGCGCACGCTTGGCCGGATGGCTGAAGCTGTAGGGAGGGGTTCCCTGCCGCGCAAACGCTGGGTCCATGCTGGCCAGCACCAAGCTGGTCAACAGAGCCGCACAGATTGAAATTCGCATTGAATATCCGGATTGCCCAGGGCAAATCATCGCACGGGTGGCGCCGGGATGCGCTTCGCTTCCGGCGTTCGCCAGCGACTGGTGCGGTTTCGCGCGCCGCAGCGAGTGTTTTGCGCGGGGAACGGCTTGCAGACGGTGATCGTCGCCCGGATATACTGGCGAGAACCTACGAGGACAGCATCATGCAAAGCGGCAATCCGGCACTCAACAAAAATACGTTTCTCGACGTCGGCACCGGTCGCGTAATTTCCGGCGACGGCGTGATGACGCTCAACGGCACGGTCAACAAGGCGTCATTCCTGCTGATCCTGGTGCTGGTCGGCGCGATGTTCAGTTGGAGTCGTTACAGCGGCCCTGCAAGTGCGGCGGCGCTGACGCCACTGATGATTGGCGGCGCGATCGGCGGCCTGATCGTCGCCTTGATCACCGCATTCAAGAAACAATGGTCGCCCATTACAGCGCCGTTGTATGCGCTGCTCGAAGGGGTGTTCATTGGCGCAATCTCGGTGATTTTCGAGGCACGCTTCCCCGGCATCGTGTTGCAGGCAGTGGGGCTCACGTTCGGCACGATGGCAGCGCTGCTGATCGCTTATCGCAGTGGGCTGATCCAGGTGACGGAGAAATTCAAGCTTGGCATCGTCGCCGCGACCGGGGGTATCTTGCTGTTGTACGTGGCCAACTTCGTGATGGGCTTCTTTGGCCACTCGATGGGCTTCATCAATGCCAGCAGCGGCATCGGCATCGCCTTCAGTGCGGTCGTGGTGGTGGTCGCGGCGCTCAATCTAGTCCTCGATTTCGACTTGATCGAATCGGGCGTGCATGCCGGCGCACCGAAATACATGGAGTGGTACGGCGCGTTCGCGCTGGTTGTCACGCTGGTGTGGTTGTACCTCGAAATGCTGCGGCTGCTGTCGAAGCTGCAATCGCGCAACTGAAGTCGGCAAGGCGACCAGGGAAGGTCGGCCGATGTTTGCGAAGGTACCGAGCCTGATCCGGTTACCTCTCGTGAGTATTTTGCTCGCGATCAATATCGTGGTGCACGTCACGCCGTTGTTCGCGTTGACCTTGCTCAAACTGGGACTGCCCATTCATCGTTTTCGGCGTGCCTGTTCGAACGCCCTGGTGGCGATTGCGCAAAGCTGGATCGCTGTCAACAGCGTCTTGTTCGACACATTCACGCGCACGCGCTGGCAGGTCAGCGGACTCGACGCGTTGCGCATGGATGCCAACTATCTTGTGTTGTGCAATCACCAGAGCTGGGTCGATATTCCGGTACTGCAAAAGGTATTCAACCGCCGCATTCCGTTCCTGCGCTTTTTCCTGAAAAGCCAGTTGATCTGGGTGCCACTGCTCGGGCCAGCGTGGTGGGCGCTCGATTTTCCGTTCATGAAACGCTACTCGAAGCGGACCTTGGACGCGCATCCGGGCCTCAAGGGCAGGGATCTGGCCGCGACACGCAAGGCTTGCGAAAAATTCCGCGAAGTGCCTGTCTCGATGATGAATTTCGTGGAGGGAACGCGCTTCACTTCGGCCAAGCATGCCGCGCAGTCGTCACCGTATCGGCATTTGCTGCGTCCGCACGCCGGCGGCGTCGCGTTCGTGCTCGGCGCGATGGGTGATGCGCTGGATGCCATTGTCGACGTGACGATCGTGTATCCGGC
>JBDUED010000013.1:0-27490 GCA_040002595.1 Dokdonella sp.
AGTGGCGCCCTCACCGGGCCCTTCGCGAGCACCTGGTACGGCCACGCGGATCCATCCTAGGAGCACCGTTCCCAATTGTCAACGAACTTATTCGTACTATGGTTTTCGTTTACCATGCGAGCGTCTTGCGGACACTGGCCCTTGCGAGGATTGATCAACAAGAAATTCAATGATCGCGCCCGCCACGTCGACCCCGCTTGCGCCTTCAATGCCTTCGAGACCGGGCGAGGAGTTGACCTCGAGCACCAACGGACCTCGGCGCGATCTAAGCAGGTCCACCCCCGCCACGCCAAGCCCCATCAGATGCGCCGCGCGCACCGCGGTAACTTCTTCCTGCGTACTCAGGATGACCGCGCTGGCGGTGCCTCCGCGATGGATGTTGGCGCGAAAATCGCCGTCTTGCGATTTACGGGTCATCGCCGCGACGACTCTGTCGCCCACCACCAAGCAGCGCAGGTCAGCGCCCTCGGCTTCGCCGATGAATTCCTGCACGATGAAATTCGCATACAGACTGCGGAAGGCCTCGATCATGCCCTGCGCTGCAGCGCGCTTTTCTGCCAGCAACACGCCCTGACCCTGCGCGCCTTCGTTGAGCTTGATCACATGCGGCGGCGCGCCGAGCATCGCCAGCAGGTCGGCGGTGTCATCCGGGTTGTCGCCGAACACCGTGGTCGGCAGATCAATGCCCTCCCGCGCCAGCAGCTGCAACGTGCGCAACTTGTCGCGCGCGCGCAGGATCGCGTCGGATCCGTTTGGCGTGTATACGCCCATCATCTCGAACTGGCGCACCACCGCCGTCCCGTAAAACGTGACCGAGGCGCCGATGCGCGGAATCAACGCGTCGATGCCATGCAGCACACGACCCTTGTAATGAATCTCGAACGCAGCCGCCGCGATTCGCATGTAGCAACGCAGCGGATCGAGGACGCGTACGCTGTGGCCACGAGCGCGTGCCGCCTCCACCAGTCGCTGGGTCGAATAAAGACGCGAGTTACGCGAAAGAATGGCGATCTTCATGCGCCCTCTTCAGGAGTGGGTCGGGCAGCCTGTGCGGGCCGCGGCAGCGTATAGGAAAGCGCCGGATCGACGCGAAAGCGCCCTTCAAGCGCACTGCGCCCCAGCAGCAACGGAAACAGCATGGCGCGTCGATCGGTCAGATTGATTTCAGTGACGAACATCTGGCCCGCCAGCGCAATCTGCGCATGGATGAACCACCGCTCGGCGCGACGACCACCCGAATCGGTGACTGCCCTGCGATCGAGCACGACAGCGCTGCACGTGAGCAGCCGCACGCTGCGGCGACGTGGCCTCACGACAAAGCGCACCTGCAACACGCCATCGTGACGGAAAGTCTCAAGCGTTTCGACATGTAACGCGGACGAGCGCGCGCCCGTGTCGAGCTTGGCCTTGATTGCGCCGATGCCTAACCCCGGCAGCGCCAGCCATTCGCGCCAGCCCAGGTTCGTGCATTCGTTACCCGGCTGCGACAGCCGCGATTGATAGGATTCGGGAAGCACGAGTCGGCGCATGGAGCGGGTGAAGGGAATCGAACCCTCGTCAGTAGCTTGGGAAGCTACAGCTCTGCCATTGAGCTACACCCGCGGGGGCGACAGATTAGCAGGATAGCGGCGCAGGACCATCTTGATCGCGCAATCCACGCGTCCCCTGCCGGGGCGTAGCCGCACGAGCTCGATGTGCACCGCGATTAGCGGCCCGTGATTTCGGACGAAACACTGAATCGCGGATAAGCGCATCGGTTAATAAAACGCAAACCTGTAGACGGCGAAGGTCGTCATTCAGCAGGAGTGCGCTGATATGGTAGGCAACCTGTTCGCTGCGGGCTGATGGGAACCAATCCCACCGCGACCTCGGCGGGCGTAGGCCTCAGGAGATTATCGATGTATACAAAACGTCGTTCCAACCCAGGCGCTTGGTGCGCCTCGTTGGTGCTGGTTCTCGGGACCTTTGCGACGGCGAGTGCATTTGCCGATCC
This sequence comes from Dokdonella sp., assembly GCA_040002595.1. GTDB lineage: Bacteria > Pseudomonadota > Gammaproteobacteria > Xanthomonadales > Rhodanobacteraceae > Dokdonella_A. The sequence goes on from JBDUED010000013.1 coordinate 1,994, forward strand.
GCCCGATCGAGTCGCTCGCGTCGGCTTCTTGAGCGGCAGCGTCAGCTTCCAGCCCGCGGGCGCCGATACATGGGGCGCAGTGGCACTCAATCGGCCACTCTCCACCGGCGACAAGCTTTATACCGACCGGGATTCGCGCGTCGAACTCGAAGTTGGCGCCGCCAACATTCGTCTTGACGGCGGCAGCACCTTTGACCTGCTCAATCTGGATGATAACGCCGCGCAGCTCGAACTCACCGCCGGTGTCTTGAATTTGCATGTTCGCCGCATTGAAAGCGGCCAGAGCTACGAGATCGATACACCGACGCTGGCCTTCAGCGTGAACCGACCCGGCGACTACCGCATCGACGTAGCCCCTCAAGGCACCTCGACGATGGTCACCGTGTTCGAGGGTTCGGGCAACGTCTATGGCGAGAACAACGCCAGCTACAGCGTGCGCGCAGGCAGTTCCTACCGGTTCAACGACTCGGCCTTGCACGACTATGAAGTGCTCGACCTGCCGGCCGCCGACGAATTTGATCGTTGGGCATCCTCGCGCAATACGCGTTACGAACGGTCCATTTCGCGCACCTATGTATCCGCGGACGTAATCGGCGTCGCCGATCTGGATGACAACGGAACCTGGGACGATGTGCCCGAATACGGCCACGTCTGGTATCCCCGTTCGGTCGAGGCCGATTGGGCACCTTACCGCTCCGGGCACTGGTCCTGGATTGATCCGTGGGGCTGGACGTGGGTCGACAACGAATCTTGGGGCTTTGCTCCATTCCATTATGGGCGCTGGGCGTATGTCGGTAACCGCTGGGGTTGGTGCCCGGGTCAGCGCGGCGGAATTTCGATTTATGCGCCGGCTCTGGTCGGATTTGTCGGCGGCGGTGGCTGGGGCGGCGCCAACATCTCGATCGGCATCGGCGGCGGCGGCCCGGTTGGGTGGTTCCCGCTTGGTCCGAGCGACATCTATGTGCCGGGGTATCAGGTCTCGCGCGGTTATTTCACCAATATCAACACGCGCAATTCGACCGTGATCAACAACGTCAACATTACCAACGTGTACAACAACTATGCGGCCGGACAACCGATCACCGGTGTCAATTACGCGTACCAAAACACGTTGGCCGCGGTGACCGCCGTGCCGCGTGCTGCGTTTATTGGAGCGCAACCGATTGCCGCTGCGCGGGTCCGCGTGGATGCCAACAACTTGCGCACCGCGCAGGTCGTCAGCCGCATCGGGATCGCACCGGTAGCCGCCAGCTTTGGCGCTGGTGCCGCCAATGTCGGAGGTTCTCGTGTGGCGCCGCCCGCGGCGTTGCTCAATCGCCAGGTGATTGCGCGTACTGCACCGCCAGTTCGTCCGGCGCCGATCGCCGCGCGCCTGCAAGCCATCCAGCGCAACGACGCACGCCCGCTGCAGCAGAAACAGCTGCGAGAAATTGCAACGGGCGCTGCGGCAGCGACGCCGGCGGGTCGCGCTGCGGTTCCATCGCGGGTGCAGGTAGTTGGAAGCAATGCGGTTGCCGCCCCGCAGCCGTTGCCTACACGTGGCAACGCTGCCAATGCGCGCAGCGGCGGTGCGGCGAACGAGCGGGCCAATCCGGCCGCACGCGGTATCGCACCCAACCCCGCAGCCGCAGAGGCGCGCCAGCGCGGTGCCCAACCGACCGAGCCAGCGACGAGGTCCGCGCCTCCCCAAGCCTTGCCGTCATCCCGCTTCGCACCGGGTCGGGCCAATCCGGGCGACCGCATACCGCAAAACGGCGGCGACAATCCTGCCGCAGCGCGCGGCAATCAAAACGTCCCGTCGCGCGGACAAATGCCCAAGGCCAGCGAACGTGTGCCAGCAGCCGCCGCGCGCTAGGGTTCAACGGAGCGTGCGCAACCGCCATCACGGAACCTGCCGTCGGAACGTTTCGCTCCGGGCAGAAATAATCAGCCGGCGAGCGAGTCGCGTGTGATGCAGCGCCAACAGGCGACCCCCGAACAGCGGGTCAATCCAGCCGTGGAACGCGACAACCAGCGTGCGATGCCAAGCCCGCAACGCAATGCGCCGGTCGCCCAGCCACGCGAAGATCGCGCACCGGTGCAACGCGAACGCAACGCGCCACCGCAGCAACGCGAAATGCAGCAGGCGCCGCGTCCGCAGCAACGCGAAATGCAGCAGCAACGCGAAGCCCCGCAGCAACGCGCGATGCCGCAGCAGCGCGAAGCCCCGCAGCAACGCGCGATGCCGCAGCAGCGCGAAGCCCCGCAACAACGCGAGATGCCGCAGCAGCGCGAAGCCCCGCAGCAACGCGCGATGCCACAACAGCGCGAGGTACCGCAGCAACGCGCCGTGCCGCAGCCGCAACCGAGCGCGCAACCGCAGCAGCAGCGCAGAGCGCCACCAACGCGTGATGACAAGAAGGACAAGGACCAGGACAACAGCAATCACTAAGAACCATCCTGTCTGAAGCCGACGCCGCGCACCCGCGCGGCGTCTTTTTTTCCGCAGCACAAGCGATCACATGAAATCGCGCTTGTTGCATTCGACAGCGCCCCTTACACTCGTCGGCGCAGGTGTCCTGCGCGCCGCTTGGTGCGCAGGGTGAAACGGGAAGCCGGTGCGAAGCCGGCGCTGCCCCCGCAACGGTAAGCCAAGTTCACCGGATCGAATGCCACTGCTGCCAACGCGGCGGGAAGGCGATCCGGCTGATGCGTCATGCATCGCTGGCAAGCCCGGAGACCGGCCTGCGCTTTCGTCGTCGCATCGACGCGGCCAGTCCGTGCGTGCGCCCGACGATTCAGCTCCAGGCGTTGCGGCGGGCAACGGACGGGCAAGGCGTCCGTCGCCTGAGCGCGTCCACTTCCTCTTCAACGTCCGGTTTTCCGTGGCGGCGATGCGAGGATTTGACCCATGTTGCGAAATACCATTTTGGTTGTTGCGATCTTGACCGCGCTGTCTGCGACGGCGCACGCCGACGAGACCGCGTTGCAGCCGACCGTGCAAGTTACCGCCTCGCGCATTAGCGAAACCGTCGATTCGACACTGGCCGACGTCAGCGTCATCACGCGACAAGATATCGACGTGAGCGGAAGCCGTGACGTAATCGATCTGCTGCGCCTGGAAGCGGGCGTCGATTTGTACCGCACCGGCGGTGCCGGTTCGCAGACCTCGTTGTTTCTGCGCGGCAGCAACACCAATCAGGTACTGGTGCTGATCGACGGGGTGCGCGCCGCGTCCGCCAACACCGGCGCGTTCGCGTTCGAGCAGTTGCCGCTCGATGCAGTCGAACGCATCGAAATTGTGCGTGGGCCGCGTGCAAGCTACTGGGGTTCAGACGCGCTAGGCGGCGTAATCCAGATTTTCACGCGCAAGCTCGATAGGCCACGCGTCGCGGTCGGTTTTGGCAGTTACGGCGAAGCCGACGGCAGCGCCGGCATCGGTCACTGGAACGGCGCTGACGGCTATAGCGTGCAGGTCGGTGCGCGTCATGTGCGCGGCTTTTCCGCGACCAATCCTACGATTTGCAACGGGCCCGACGATCCGTATTGCAGCTATAACGCCGACAACGATGGCTATCGCAACACCAATCTGGTTGCGCGTGGCGCGCATGCGCTGGGCACCCAGTCCCTGTCCGCGTCGCTTTATCGCAGCCAGGGCCAAGCACAGTTCGACCAAGGCTATTCGGACGTGATCGAGCAGAACCTCGGCGTCAATCTTGAAGGCGATCTCGCACCGAACTGGAGTCATCGCCTCGCGTTCGGCAACGCGCGCGAGGATCTGGCGACCCCCGCCTACGCAGCGCTGTATCTCACCCGGCGCAACAGTTTATTGTGGCAAAACGAATGGCGTCTCGACGACCACCAGCACGTCGTCGCCGGCTTGGATCTTGTCCATGACCACGGCGAAACACGCGATACCTCGACCGGCCTGCCCCAGTACCGCGACAGCCGCGACGACCGCGCGTTGTTTGGTGGTTGGCGTGCGACGGTCGGAGCGCTCGACAGCGAAGTCTCGCTGCGGCACGACGTCAACAGCGAATTCGGCGGCGCAACGACTGGCTCGCTCGCGCTCGGCTGGCACATCAACGACCTGCTGCGCGCGTACGCCAACGTGGGACAGGGCTTTCGCAGCCCGACCTTGAATGAGCAGTTTTCGCCCGGTTACAGCGGCTATTTCGCAGGCAATCCCGAACTCGCACCGGAACGCTCGCACAGCGGAGAATTGGGACTCGAGTTTGCACCGGATGCCAGCCAGCGTCTCAAAGCCAATATCTATTCGACTCGCGTGAGCAACTTGATCAGCTTCAGCGGGCCGCAAAATCGCGCTGAAAACGTAGCGCGCGCCAAGGTCGATGGCGCCGAGCTTGCCTATGAAGTCAGCGTTGGCATGTGGTCGTTGCACAGTACGTTCACCTGGCAGGACCCGCGCAACGAGGATAACGGCACACTGCTCATTCGACGCGCCAAGGAGAAGGTTTCCGGTGTTCTGGAACGCCGCTTCGGCGAGCGTTTCAGCATCGGTGCCGAACTGCTCTACAGCAGCCGGCGCGAGGATGTCGGCGATGTCAACTTGCCGGCGTATGCGATCGTCAACCTGCGCGCGAGTTATCAGATCAATACCAACTGGAGGTTCGGCGCGCGGCTGGAAAATATCGCCGACCGCGACTACGTGCTGGTGCACGGTTACAACACGCCCGGGCGCTCGGGCTTTGTCGATATCGTGTGGCAGCCCGGCGCCTGAGGCGCGCCTGTGTGACACAGTGAGACCGATGCGGGATGGGTCTGCTGGAACCAAGCCGTGTGGCTGTATGCGATCGCGTCGATGTCGCAATGCGCGCCTTGATCAGGCCCGTACACGCCGCTGACTGGCGCTGCATTGCAGCCGTTATCGTTGCCCGCATCACTTGCCAAACATTCACATCACGGGCGGCATTATGCAGACGAAATCACTCTTGTTCTGCCGGCCCTGATCTTCGTGTCGGCAGTCATGATGTTCGTGTCTTCGTTACAGCATTCGAGAGCGACGCTCCAACTGGCGACAATTCGATAATCTTTCCGAGGGGTTTCTCTTGCGTAACTTGGCAGATTGGGGAATGTGCCAGAATGATCGCGTTCGGCTACCGTCTGGCGGCCTTTTCTGCGGAGGCACCCGGGACCCGTGACGGCAACCCATCCAGGTGCACCCGGCTCCAGCAGCCATGACAACGGAGCTGCCTTTCCGGCGCTGCGGCAGCACCCCAATCTGCCGCCGCGCGTGCAGAGGCTGCTCGGTGGGCTGCTTCAATTGCTCGGCGCGCATTTTGAGGACGCCTTGCGCGACACGCTCGATGAAATCGAGCAGGCGCTGTCTGTGCGTGGCAACCCTCCGTCAAGCGGCGCGAGCGGGCGCTTCGCCGACCTGCGCGAACTGAGCCATCATCGCCCCAACATCGCGCTTCGCTTCCTGCAGGTTGTCGAGTCTTCGTTCGCCAGCATACGGGATGACGCGCAGGCAGCGGCCACGTCGGGGCTGACTCCCGACCTGGGTGACGTGATCGCCCGCGCCGAAGATCTAACCCTGCAGGAAATTGCCGGCAAAGCGGAAATCGAGCACCGGTATGCGCTGGATGCGCTGGCGCATCGTTTTGGCGTGCTCGCCGGCAGTCCGATCTGGTCGAACGCGGATTTACCCCTGGGACCAACGCAACTGATTGCGGCGTTTCGTCATGCGCTGCAGCCGCTCGCGTTTGGAGTCGAGCAGCGCGTGCTTGCGTATCGCCAGTTCGAGCGTATTGCGATCGTTTCGATCGGCGCATTGTACGAGCGGGCGAATGCCTATCTCATTGCGCAACGGGTATTGCCGACCCTCGATCTGCTGTCCGGCCCGCGCACCAAAATCAGTGAATCGGCTGCACCGGCGATGACGGCATCGGCGTCGATCGTGCGGCCGCTGGCAGCAGGGGCGACACCGGCGCCTCCTCCGGCAACGGTCGATGATGCGGCATTGCCGGCCATGCTGCGCGGCGTGCTCGCCGAACGACGGCGAAGCAACGCCGAGAGGGCCCAGGCGGCGACAGCGTCAGCTGAAGAACTGCAAGCAGTGCTGGCCGGCATGCAACGTCGCAGCCTGCCATCGGCGCGATTTGACAGCGAGCATTTTCGCAACACGTTACTGGTCAAGTTGCGCCGAGTTAATGCCGATGGCGTGGCGCCGGATTTGGCAAATGCGGAAGCCGACACTGTCGATCTGGTCGGCATGTTGTTCAACTATCTGACGCGCAATATGCGCGAGGGCGGCATCGGGCGAGAGCTGTTGATCCGTCTGCATGTTCCGGTGCTGCGCATCGCGCTCATCGACGAGAATTTCTTCACCCAGCGCGCCCACTCAGCGCGCGAACTGCTCAATGTGGTTGCCGAGGCCGGGGCACGCTGGGCCGACGACAGCGATCTGGATACCGATTTGTTGCGACAATTGCAGATTGGCATCGACAGCATCGCCAACGCCTGCGATGGCGATCGAGCGCAATTGGACATTGCCTTGGCGGACCTGGGCCGACATCTGCAGCTGCTGGCGCGCCGCGCCGAGACAGCGGAACGACGCCACGTGGATGCCGCACGCGGACGCGACAAGTTGGGCCTCGCACGCGAACAAGCGCGTCTCGCAGTTGCCCGTGTGCTGCAACGTGGCAGCGCCAGCGCGGTCGTGCGCAGCCTGCTGGAGCAGCCGTGGACAGATGCGCTCGCGTTGAGTGCGCTGCGCGGCGGCCCCGAAGGCGCGGAGTTTCGCCGCCGCGTAGCGGTTGCAGACCATATCGTTCAATGCAACGGATTGACGCGTTCCCCGATGCCGCTTGATCCGACCTTGCGCAGCGATCTCGATGCGGGTTTGCGTCAAGTCGGCGTGCACGATGACGACATACGTGAAGTGCTGCGCTGCCTGCTACCCACCAGCGGAGAGCCCGCGACGGATGCGCGAACCATTGAGGATGCGCTTCAGCGCAAGACCCGGCTTGGCGCCGGATCGCTCGCCTCAACGACTACCGATCCGGTCATTGAGCTTGGCGCAACCGAGGCGGCGACTCTGGATGAACTGCGTCGGACGCCACTTTCCACCTGGTTCGATTTCACCATGGACACCCACGCCGTGCGGCGCAAGCTGGCATGGTTTTCGCCGTCCAGCGGTCACTGCGTCTTCGTCAACCAGCGCGGCGTGCCCAGCGAGACTGACAGTTTGCAGAAACTGGCGCGCCACATCGTGCGCGGACGTGCGCAGCGCGTCGTCGATGGGCACCTGTCGCTGATCGATCGCGCGTGGCGCGCGATTGCCGAGACACTGCGCGCACATCCGTCGGTTCGCGCAGGCATCACGCCCGCCGCCCAGCGCGTCGCGCTCGACGAGGATCGCGCGCGATGAACGACAAGCGTCGCCTGCCGCGCAAACGGCCGAACACGACCTTGCACGTCGTCGACGCAATGACCGACGCGGTAGTCGGACGCATCGGCGATCTTTCTCTGGGTGGAATGATGCTGCTCGCCGACCGGGCATTTCGCGACGATGCATTGTTCCAGTTTGTTTTTCATTTAAGCGATGCGCGCGGTATTCAAACGCCGATTGAAGTCGGCGTGCGCGAGTTGTGGAACGATACGGCCAGCGTGCCTGGCCAGAACTGGGTTGGCTTCCGTTTCATCGACATCAGCGTCGATGCAATAGCGTGCCTCAACACCTGGCTTGCATACAGCGAGCCACAGCAACCGTGAAATCGACGTGGCGCTGCCAGTGCGCGCTCAGTCGCGCTGCGTGGCTGGCGCATAGGCGCGCATGAAAAATTCGATCGTCGCGTTGACGTGTAACTGAATGTCGCGCGCACTGATGGTTTCGGCGCAACCGCACAGCAGACGTGCATGGAATTCGCCCCTTAGCAGTGCGAAAAACTGCGACGAGGCGCGGGACACATCGGCAATATCGAGCTGACCGGCTTCGACTTCCGTGCGCAGGAATTGCTGGAACCCGCCTTGCACGCGGTTGGGGCCTGCATCCCAGAACAATTGCACAAGCTTGGGCGAGGTGCTGCCGTGCGCATTCAGCAAGCGGTGCAAGGCGACCGCATCCGGCGCCATCACCATGCGCAGAAATGCGTGTCCGATCATCTCGAGCTGACGGCGCACCGGACTTGCCGGATCGACATCAAATAGTGTCGCCGGCATCTGCTCTGCGCAGCGCACCTGGATGGCTGCAAAAAACAGCGTTTCCTTGTCCGTAAAGTGGCTGTAGACGGTGAGCTTGGAAACACCCGCCTCGGCCGCGATCGCGTCCATGCTGGTGCCTTCAAAGCCAGAAAGAGGAAACAACCGTTTGGCCGCTTCAAGAATGGCGGCGCGTTTTTCCAGATCCTTGGGTCGACCCGGCCCGCAGGTGCGCGCAATCAGCGGCATCATCGCAGCGACTCAATCAACGCGCGCGGAGGCTGCAATACGGAAAAAGAACAGGGCCGCGCCTGCGCACAACGCGCACTCGCCGCGGCGGGGCTAGGCAATGACTGGACTCGCGAGTTCACTTTTTATACTATACCAGCCGGTACATGAAATTGTCTGAACAAGCGTACCGCTTGGCGCGCCGGTAATTATGCCGCGCAAACGGGGTCTGCGGAGCCTGCGCGAAGTTTGGGTGTTCCACCGGCAATTTTTTGGCATGTCTCCCTTCACGACGTCCTGAATCTCCCGTCCGCGCGATGCGGTGGTGAGTCCAATCGATGGCGCACTTCTTGCGAGCACCCTGTCATGCAACCTTTCACGTTGATCAAGCATCCCATTGCGGTTATGCGCATGCGCAAGTGCGGAGATTTGCAATGACGCCGGCCACCGCGTCCATCGGTCCGCTTGCCAGCGCGGAAACAGGCTTGTCCCTGCGCTTGGCACAGCGCGCATTTGCCACCCTGCTTGAGCAGGCCGATGCGGACGCGGGCTATTCGTTTCAGGCCGCGAAACGGCGCAGGGCGGCGCGGCGGACATTGTCCGCACTGTCCGCGGACGATCACGCCCGCTTGACGCACTGGCTTGCGCTGCAACTGGCAAGCGGCGCCACGCGTGTTGGACCAGCTTGCCGCTCGCTCGCGCACGTGGATGCGTTGCTCGCCGCAACCGTCAGCTCAGCACTGGTCGGGGTGCGCGAAGCACTGCGTTTTTACTTGGATGCTGGTGATTCGGAACGCACACCATGCAAGTCGACCGAATCAATTTCTCCCTTGTTGTACTCCACCACTGCTCGGGAGAGGCCAATCGGAGCGCAGGCAAACGGTAGTGGCGTGCGGTTATCCGGGCGCAAGGTGAGGAATCCTGATCGGGCGCGATGACTTCCGGCACTTCGGCGCCGCGGTGTGTCACGCCAAGGTAGATTGCCGCCATATCGGCAAGTCCCTATGCTTTGAATCTTTTTTCCGGCAGGAGCCGACCCGTGCTGATGAACACCGAACTGGCCCGACAGAACATGGTCGAAAACCAGGTGCGCACCTGGGAAGTACTCGACCCGCGCGTGCTGCAAACGCTCGGCAGCGTTCGTCGCGAGGAATTCGTGCCCAAGCGTTACCGTGCTCTCGCGTTTGCCGATCTCGCCCTGCCGATCGGCAATGGCGAGGTCATGTTCAAGCCAGTCATCGAGGGGCGCATCCTGCAGGCACTGGGTCTCGAGCCGGGTGAACGCGTGCTCGAGATCGGCACCGGCAGCGGCTTTCTGAGTGCCTGTCTGGCGTGCCTCGCAGGCTCGGTCGTCAGTATCGAGCAGCATGCGGATCTTGCCGACAGCGCCCGCGCGCGTCTTCGCGCCGCGAAGATCAGCAACGTGCAGATCGAGGTGGCTGAAGCCGTGCACGGATTCATCTCCGAGGAAGCATTCGACGCGGTGGTGGTTGGCGGCGCAGTTCACTCGCTGCCCGATCGTTTTCGCAGTTGGGTGCGACCCGGCGGACGCCTGGTCGCCATTGTTGGCGATTCGCCAGCGATGCAAGCCACTTTGTTCACCCGCGTCACGGCGACGAACTGGTTGAGCGCCAGCCTCTTCGAAACCGACGCGCCTTATCTCAAGAACGCCGAACCACCGCGTCGTTTCTCGCTCTGAGAGCGGCCAGGATATCCATACTTTCGAGGAAGAAATGATGATTCGCATCCGCTCCCTGCCGTTGGCCCTGGCGCTCGCGATTGGCACATCCGCCTCCGCGCACGCCGACGACCTGCTGCAGGTCTACCAGGAAGCCCGCGCTTCCGATCCGACCTTGTCGGGTGCCGAGGCGACCAAGTTGGCGACGGACGAAAATGTCGATCAGGCGCGCGCGCAACTGCTGCCGCAGATTGCGGCAAGTCTGGACTTCACGCGCGCGCGCGGCGGCGACAATGGCAACACGTTCGTCAACGTGCCGACGCCGATCGATCCGAACGCAACGATTGAAGTCAATGGCATCACGCGCACCGATTACACGCGCTCGATGGGCGCGCAACTCAACCAGAGCATTCTCGACATCAGCCGCTGGACCGCGCTCAAATCCAGCCGCTACACGGCGCAAGCTGGCGCGGCCACGTACGACGCTGCGCAGCAAGCGCTGCTGGTGCGCGCTGCAACGGCGTATTTCAACGTGCTGAGCGCGCTCGACGCGCTGAAATTCGCCGATGCAAATGAAAAGGCGCTCGGACGTCAACTTGAACAGGCACAGCAGCGTTTCGAGGTCGGCCTTGCCGCGATCACCGACGTCAACGATGCGAAAGCGCAGCACGACCAAGCCGTCGCCAGCGTGATCAGCAACCAGAATACGGTTGATCAGACACGCGAAGCCGTGCGCCAGTTGACCAACAAGGAGCCGGGCGACTTCAGGAAACTGCGCGAAGACCTGCCTCTCGATCATCCGACACCGGACGATCCTGCTGCATGGGTCGATGTCGCTCTGAAGAACAATCCGAATTTGAGCTCGGCCGCGTTTCAAGTCGATGCGGCGAACGAGAACATCAATTCCGCGCGAGCCGGCCATCTACCGACGATCTCGGCACAGGTCGGCTATTCGCGTGCGCCGCAATGGGGCGATGCGCGCTACGGCGGCATCAACGACTCATTCCACAACAGCACTGACCCAAAATGGGGCAGCTCGATCTCGCTGGTGTTGAACGTGCCGATCTTCAGCGGAGGCTTCACCCAGTCGCGCGTACGCCAGGCGATCTACAATCGCGATTTCACCCAGGACCAGTACGAATACAATCGCCGCCTGGTGGAAGCGACCACGCGCAACGATTTTCGATCGGTCGTTGCCGGCGCCAGCGAAGTGCAGGCGACCAAGGCCGCCGTTGTGTCGGCGCAGAGTTCGGTCGAGGCGACTCAGGCTGGCTACGAAGTGGGCACCCGCACAATTGTCGACGTGTTGATCAGCCAGCAGACCCTGCTGCAGGCGCAGAGCAGCTATTCCGCCGCACGTCATACATTCGTGTTGAACGGCTTGTTGCTCAAACAGGCGGCAGGCGTGATCGAGGTCAAGGATATCGAAGCGATCAACGCACTGCTCGAATGAAGCCGCGAGAACGGAATCGGAAAGCGCGCGCGGTTGCCGTCAAGCTTCATGACGAACTTCATATTCTCTCCGATTCCGAATACCCATTTGCCAATTCCTGGGCTTCACCCAGCACGTCTTCGACGATCGCCATCGTGCGTGCCACCGCGCCGCGTTCGCGTTGCATGACGGCGCGCGCAGCCTCGCCCATGCTGCGCCGTTCCGCATCGCGCGAAAGCAGGCGCACCACGCTAGCGCCAAGCGCCTCGCCATCGGCAATGCGCAGCGCCGCCCTGGCGCCGATCAGATTCTCGGTGACTTCCTCGAAGTTGAACGTATGCGGTCCGACGATGACCGGCAGCGCGAGCGCCGCCGGTTCGAGCAGGTTGTGGCCGCCCACGGGCACCAGGCTGCCGCCGACAAACGCGACATCGGCGGCGGCATAAAACTCGATCAGTTCGCCCATTGAATCGGCGACGAAGCACTGACAGGCGGCGTTTGCGCCGCGATCTTCGCTGCGCGTCGCGGTGCGAAATCCATAACCGCGACACGCCACTGCAATCGGCTTGAAACGCTCGGGGTGGCGCGGCGCGACCAGCAGCAGCGCGTCCGGAAACCGGCGCAGCACGGTCGCATGTGCGCGCAACACGATGAGTTCTTCGCCTTCATGAGTGCTCGCCGCAATCCACACCGGCCGAGCGCCGCCCGCCGCAACACGGAACGCGATGCCACGCTCGCGCAAGCCCGGCGGCACCACCATGTCGAATTTGAGGTTGCCCACAACCGCCAGACGCGGCTCCGGTGCGCCGAGCGCGCGCAGGCGTTCTCCATCGGAGGCCGACTGCGCGGCGATAAAACTGGCGCAGCGGATCGCGCGGCGCACCAGTGGCTGGATCGGCCAGTAGCCGCGCAACGAACGTTCCGACAAACGCGCATTGGCGATAACGATCGCGATATGCCGGTTTGCGCACGTCATGAACAGGTTCGGCCAGATTTCGGTTTCCATGATCACCGCAAAGCGCGGCCGCACGCGATCGAGAAAACGCTTGACCGCACTGGTCATGTCGTATGGCAAATAAACATGGAACACGCGGCTCCCGAATAACTGCAGCACGCGATCGGAGCCGGTCGGCGTGACCGTAGTGATGACGAATTTCGAGTCACGGTAGCGGAGCATCAGTGCCTCGATCAGTGGCAGCGCCGCATTCACCTCGCCGAGCGAAACGGCATGGATCCAGATGCTGTCCTGGATGCCGGGGTCCGGAAAGAATCCGAAGCGCTCACGCCAGCGCGCAAAGTAGCCGGGATACTTGAAACCGCGCGCGGCCAGCCGGTACAGCACGAACGGCGTCAGCAGGTACAGCGTGAGGGTGTAGATGAAGCGCTGGAACACCGGGATACGCGTTCGCGAAAGGTCGCGCAGTATAGCTTTGACACTTGGCTGCCGAGGAACGCGCGCGCAGGGCCGCGCCCCGAATTGAAATCGGACCGCGTTATCCTCGCAGCCCGGCGTCACCGTCCGGCTTTACAATCGCGCGATGCCGCAACTCCGACCTCCGTTCCGTGCCGCCCTGCTGGCTCCGCGTCATTGGCCTGCGTGGATCGGCCTCGCGGCGATCGTGCTTACCGCCGCAATGCCCCGCGCGTTCCTGATGCGCATCGGCCGCAGACTCGGCGGCATCGCGGCGCAGGTATTTGGTGAACGCCGCCATGTCGCCGCGCGCAATCTCGCCCTGTGCTTCCCCGAACTCGACCCAGCGACGCGCGCGACGATGCTGGAAGAGAACCTGCGCGACAGCGGCCCGATGCTGGTCGAATTCGCGCAGGCTTGGATGGGATCGGCGCGCGCGATCGAGCGCATCAACGTCCAGTTCGACGGACTTGAACACCTTGAAAGCGCGCGCGCCGCTGGCCATGGCGTGCTCTTGGTAGGGGCGCACTTTTCCCACCTGGAACTCTGCGCGCGCCTGTTGTCTCAGCGCATCGGCATTGCCGGCATGTACCGCGAACACGACGACGACGCATTCGAGTGGGCGATCAAGCGCGCGCGCTTGCGTTACGCCGACGCGATGTTCCGCAAGGAGGAATTGCGCAAGAGCGTGCGCTACCTCAAGGCCGGCGGCACCCTGTGGTATGCACCCGATCAGGACATGCGCGGCAAGGATGCAGTGTTCGCTCCGTTCTTCGGCGTGCCGGCGGCGACGATCACCGCAACCCATCACCTTGCTCGATTGTCCGGCGCGAAAGTGATCGGGTTCTTCCATCATCGGCGCGACGATGGTGGCTACGCGATCCGCCTGGAAGCACCCTTGGTGGACTTCCCGAGCACAAACATCGTCGCCGACACCACGCGCGTCAATGCACTGATAGAACGCATGGTGCGCGAGGCGCCCACGCAGTACCTCTGGATGCACAAGCGCTTCAAGACAAGGCCACCGGGGGAGGCAGATGTCTACTGAGCGTGCACCCCGAAATGCGTCGAGGCTACATCCTCGGTTCGCAGCACACCTCGCCGCTACCCAATTGATCTGATGCCGGCCGCGCCTGCGCCTCCGGCCGACCCGCTGTGGCTGTCGCCGTCGCTGTCGCTCGCGCCCAGCGCCGCGCAATACAGCGCCAGCAGCCACCAGAACAGCAAACCCCACCACGCCGAGTAAAACGCGAGGTGCGTGTTGATGGGAAAGCACATTGCGACCAGCGCAAGCCCGGGCGCGAATGCACGCTGGCGTGCGGATGCATCCGCGCGCCGCCATGCGCGCAACGCGAGCCACGCCCCGGTGATCCACAACAGCAGGCCGAAGACGCCGGTTTCGCTGAGCACTTCGAGCACGATCTGGTGCGCGTGCGCTGCGCCGGTGTGGGTTGTTGGATCGACGAAGCGGTCGCCGTTTTCCGCGTAGTGGGGATAGGCGTAGCGAAAACCGCGCACACCAACGCCGGTCAGAGGATGCGCAACGCTCATCTCCAGCGCGGTGTGCCAGATTCTGAGGCGTCCTGCCGATGCCTCATCAACCGCGACTTCAGTGCCGCGCAGCGCAAGCAGGCTGCGTTCAATTCGTGCGCCAAATCGCGCCGAGTCGTGCCATGCGAGGACGCCGAGTGCTCCGATGCCGATCGCGAAGACCGCCAGCGTCGTGACAAGGCGGCGCGGATCGCGCGTTTCGTGCCACGCGATCAGTACGCCGACCAGCGCATAGGCCAGCCATGCCGCGCGCGAGCCGGCGAGCAGGATCGGCGGCACCAGCAGCACGAACGAGATTGCCATCGCGCGCGTGCCGTAGCGCTCGCGCGCGGCCAGCAACACGAACGGCGACAACACCGCGAGCACCGGTCCGAGTTTGAGATTGCCGGCACCGAAAATTCCCGACACGCGTTCCGCTTCCGCCGCGCCGCCGAGGCTGTAGCCGGTCAGCATCTGCACGTACGCATCGAGCACCCACAACGCGACCACGACCGCGATGGCTGCGATCATTCCGGTCCACTTCGATGGGCTTCGCAGTGCCCAAAGCACGAACAGCGCAAACGGTAGAAAGCGCAATGTGACGCCAACTGTCGACCATGTCTTGCCCGGATCGATGGCGGCAATGCCCGATAGCACGGCGGCCAACCAGTAGCAGGCGAACAGCATGAGGATCAGGCGCAGTGACGGATCGCGCAGGACGATCCGTCGCTGCGCTAACGCCACTAGAGCGAGGAATGCCCCAACCGCCAGCGGCAACTCGGCGCTGCGCCCGACCGGCAGCAGTACGAGCACGGCCAGGATCAGCAGCAATGGCCACAGGCGCGCAGAGGCGGCGGCGATCGAACTCAACGGATGTTCTGCCGATTGCGTGCGCGCATCGTCGTTCCCGGGAATGCCCGCGGCGCTAGCGCCGCATCAGCGTCCGATACAGCGCCAGCACGGACGCCTGCATGTCGGCCAGGCGATAGGTTTGCAGCGGCGAAATTGCGGGTGCGTAGCGCAGCAGTTCCGCAGCGCGCTCGGCCAGACGCTCGCGATCACCCGGTGCCACGCGGCCAGCCGGATACAGATCGCCGAGCAGTTCGCCGACGCCGCCGTGATCGTAGCCAAGCACCGGCCGGCATAACGAGAGCGCCTCGATGACAGTACGCCCGAACGATTCGGGTTTGTTGGAAAGCTGCAAGATCAAGGCGGACACCGCAAAGATGTCGCGTGCATCATCGCGCTGGGGACTGATCGCAATCCAGTCGGCGACGCCGCGCTCCTGCGCGAGCTGTTCCAGTTCGGCCACATACGATTCGCGTCCAGCCTGGCGCGCGCCGAGCAACAACAAGCGGGTCGGGATGCCGCGCGCCTTCAATTCGGCCACCAGCTCGATCGCGTCGGCGTGGCCCTTGAGGCGTGTGCCGCGACCCGGCAAGGTCAACAGGGGCGCGCCGGCAAGCTGCGCGAATTCAGCAAAAAACCACTCGCGCCAGGAATTGTCGGGCTGATATCCGTAGGGATAATGGTCCGGATCGACGCCGCGCGGGATCACCACGAGATGGGTCGGATGTGTGCCACGATAGTTGCGCAACACGAAATCGCGCACGGTATTCGACACGCAGATCACGCGCTCACCGCGCGCCATGATGGAGCTGTAGTAGCCGGGACGGTTCAAGCCATGCACGGTGGTGACAAACCGCGGCCGCGATGTCCATCCGCGCAGCGCCAGCCAGCCGAGCCAGGCCGGCATGCGCGAACGTGCATGCACAATGTCGACATGCTCGCGCCGGAACAGCGCGCGCAAGCGTGGCACCTGGCCCAGAGTCATCAGCGACTTGACGCCGATGGGCAAGGTCACGTGTTCGCTGCCCTGGGCAATCAACCGGTCGACCATGCGGCCGCCGCCGGACACGACGATCGAACGATGTCCCGCTGCGACCAGCGCGCGCGCTATCTCCATCGTCGAACGCTCCGCACCGCCCGCTTCCAGCGCAGGAACCAGCTGTATCACCGTCAAGGCGCGTTCGAGCACCGCCGCTGCCTCAGCCGACCAGCTCGAATTCGGCGCCGCAATACGGACATTTCGCATGGCCTCCCTGCTGCTCGATCGGCAGGTACACCTTGGGATGCGAATTCCACAACGACATCGCCGGCATCGGACAGCTCAACGGCACATCCGCACGGCTGACCTCATAGCAGTTTTGCGCATTGGCCGGAATGCGTATTTCGGTCGCCGGATTGGTTCGCGCCATGGTGACTCCTCGACAAGTCCACCAGTTTACCAGCACGACGCATGCCAACTGGCGCAACGATTTTGTGTCAATCAGGTCACGTTGCATGCGCGACACGAGCAGCATCTCTTGCGACGCCTTCTGGCCTAGAATGTCGGGCGGCATTCATCGAGCCTTTAACGGGAGGGGACACATGGATACGAACAAATTGATCGGGCGCGTCAAGGCCATCTTGATGACGCCAAAAACCGAGTGGCCGGTCATCGCGGCAGAGCCGGCGACGGTGCCGGACCTGTACAGGAACTACATCGCGATTCTTGCCGCAATTCCTGCGGTCGCCGGCTTCATCAAGGGCAGCCTCATCGGTTACGGCATGTTCGGCGTCAACTACCGCACTCCGATTGGGGCGGGCATCACCAGTGCGATCGTCGGCTATGCGTTGAGCCTGGCCCTGGTATACGTGATGGCACTGATCATCGACGCGCTTGCGCCCACGTTTGGCGCACAGAAAAGCACGCTGCAGGCCTTGAAGACGGTTGCCTACGCGTATACGGCAAGCTGGATCGCCGGCATCGGCTTGATCCTGCCAGGCCTCGGTTGGTTGATCGCGCTTGCCGGCGGCATCTACTCGATCTACCTGCTGTATCTGGGCCTGCCGCAGACGATGAAGGCACCGCCTGAAAAAGCCGGCGGCTACACCGCTGTCAGCATCATCATCGCGATCGTGCTTGGCTGGATCCTCATGCTGATCGTGGCCGGTATTGCCGGCACCGGCGCGATGATGAGCGGCGGCTTGAGCGGCACGCATTTTGGCGCCAGCAGCGACGAAGTCAGCGTCGACAAGGACAGCTCGCTGGGCAAGCTCGATGCATGGAGCAAGAAGATGGAAGCGGCCGGCAAACAGATGGAAACCGCGCAGAAATCCGGCGATGCGGAGGCTACTGGCAAGGCACTGGGCGCGATGATGGGTGCTGCGACCGGCAGCGGCGAAGTCGAGGCGCTCGCGCCTGACCAGTTGAAGCCGTTCGTGCCTGACACGCTCGCCGGCCTCAAGCGCACCGAAATTTCCGCCGAGCGCAATGGTGCAATGGGCATGCAGGTGTCCAGCGCGAACGCGAGTTATTCCAACGGCGGCGATCAGCACTTGCAGCTCGAGATCACCGATCTGGGTTCGGCAAAGGGGCTGATGGGCCTTGCCGGCCTTGTCGGCGAAAGCGACAAGCAGACCGATCACGGCTACGACAAGACCTACAAGCAGGACGGCCGGCTGATCTCCGAAAAATGGGACAGCCAGAATAAAAGCGGCGAATACAGCATTGTGCTTGGCCAGCGTTTCTCCGTAAAAGTGTCAGGCAATGCGGACAGCATCGAGCAGATCAAGGGCGCGGTCGCCAGCATCAATTTATCCGGTCTTGAAGCGCTCAAGGATCAAGGCGTCAAGAAAGGCTGAGTGGGGCCATAGCACCATCGCCGTCGCGGCGGCCGGCTCTCGGCCGCGCATCGCTGAGAGCCGCCGCGACGATGGTCGACGGCAGCCTGCGCGATGCGCGCGGCGTCATGTCTTCGGCGCTGCCTTGCCGATTGCCTCGCTGGTGATGCGCACCTTGATGTCATCACTGACGTTGGGTACGTAAGTCGAAATTCCGAACTGCGAACGCTTTATTGTCGTAGTGGCATCGAATCCGGCGGCGGCAACCTTGAGCACCGGATGTTCGCCGACTTTGTTGATCGTCACCTCCAGCACGATCGGTCGGGTGATGCCGTGCAAGGTCAGATCACCGGTCACTTTGAGCTTGTCCGGCGCTGCCCCCTGCTCGACCTTGGTACTCTTGAAGGTCGCGTCCGGATATTTCGCCGAATCAAAAAAATCCGCCTTCTGCAGGTGTTCGTCGAGTTTGGCCACGTTGGTGTTGATACTGGCCAGCGGAATATCGACCTCGACCGATGATTGGGTTGGATGGGCTGGATCAAACTGGAGGGTGCCTTCGACCTTGCCGAACTGTGCGGTCGGATTGGAAAAACCGAAATGGTTCCAGGTGAACACAATCTGGGTGTGGCTCGGATCGAGCGTATAACTGGCCGCGAAGGCGGGCGCGGCCGACAACGCAAGAGTGGTGGCGAAAGCAAGACGACGAATCATTGGAACCTCGGGCGAAGCGCCTTCGATGGAACGACGCTGAATGTGTTCAATGGTTGCGCGTGGCCAAGGTTTCAAGCCTTCAAACCCTGCTGCGCTGCCGCACGCTTTGCCGTATTCTTCGCGCCCTGCCACCCTCGCGCATTCCTGTCGCGGACTCGCGCTGACTAAACGCCTTGATTGCCGCTTGGCGCAACTTTCGACCCCCTGGAGCCAACGATGTCGCTCGATCGCGTGACCGCCGGAGCGGATGTGCCGCACGAAATCAATGTCGTCATCGAGATTCCCAAAGATGCCGAACCGGTCAAGTACGAGGTCGACAAAGCCTCGGGGGCGATTTTCGTCGATCGCGTGCTGTCAACGCCGATGCGCTATCCGTGCAATTACGGCTACGTGCCACGCACGCTGGGCGGCGATGGCGATCCGCTCGACGCGATGGTGATTTTGCCTCTTCCGCTGGTGCCCGGCTCAGTGGTGCGCTGCCGGCCGGTCGGCATGCTGCGCATGACTGACGAAGCCGGCGCGGACGAAAAACTCGTCGTGGTGCCGCACGCGAAAACCTTTCCCGGCTACGCGCATGTGGCCGATATTGGCCAAGTGTCCGGCCACTGGCTGGAACGCATCGGACATTTCTTCGAACACTACAAGGATCTAGAAAAAGGCAAATGGGTAAAAATCGATGGCTGGGTCGACGCCGCGGCGGCGAAGCAGGAGATTGTTGCCGGCGTCGGGCGATACGCCACGGCCAACCCCTCTGTTGCATGCTGAGCGCACGCCCGTATTTCCTTGCATGAGCAGCCGTCGCGACGCCTTTTCGCGACGAATTATCGATCAGGCCCATCGCGGCTGAGGCCGCTCATGCATAGTCCTCGAAAATCGGACACGCCGCCCCCGGCCCGTCAATCGTCCGATTCGTCCTCGCCCGTCTCGTGCGTGTGCTGGATCGACGGATCGATGCCGGAAGCGAGCGCGTCGCGAACGCTCCAGATAGAGACTTCACCGCCGCGGAATGGTCGCGTATAGAGCGGCGTCGCACGAAAACGGAAGCGCCGATAAAAACTAATCACCAGTCCATCCGGATGCAACTTTGCCCACGCGGCAAACTGCTCGTTGGTGTCGAGTGCGGTCAGCGGTTCGGTCATGCGCCCGGCAAATTCATACGCGCCGTGATGCCAGCCAAGATGCGCGATCGGTTGACCGCGATCCTGCGCCGCACGCACTTGCGCCGACACCGGCCCCATGTCGTAGCGATCGCCGGGGCCCTGCACGACGGCGAGCTTGACGATCAGCACAAAGACGAGCGTCGCCAATGCCGGCCAGCGTGCCTGTCGCGCATGTCGCGAACACAGCACAACAATAGCGCCGAGCACGGCGACGGCGATGCCCCACCACACAGACGTGTCGCCGACATACGCATATGCCGCGCGCGTGGCGGCGTAATGCGGCATCAGCGCGAACGCAATGCCGGCGCCGATCAGCAGCAGCGCGAACAGGCCACTGCGTACCCACGCTGCGCCGTGCTCCAGCGCAATCGCCAATGCAAGCGCCACTGCTGGAATCGCCGGCAACAGATAGTGCGGCTGCTTGCCGCCGATCAAGGAGAACGCGATGAAGGTCGGCACCACCCAAACCAGCGCGAGCCGCATGCCCCGATCGTCCAGCAATGCGCGCAGCTTTGACCACGAACCGCGGATCACCAGTGGCCACGGCAGCAGCATCAACGGGAAGATTGCGAAATACCACCACCACGGCCGCCCGTGCGTGCTGGCGCCCTTGACCGCCTCGATGCGATCGAAGGTCTGATTCAAGAAGATCGCACGTGCATAGGCATCGCCGCCATGCAGCGCAGCCGGAATCGCCCACGCGAGGGCAATTGCCACGCCAAGCACAAACGACAACGCGAACGCACCGAAATAGCGTGCGCGCCGTTTGCGCACCGCATCGCGTGCCCACCATGGCGCGCCCAGCGCAACGAAGGCGATCGGCAGCAACACGGCCGGTCCCTTGACGAGGATGCCGAGCCCGATTGCCGCGCCGAGCACGCACACACCGCGACGGTTGCGCGCGTCGACCAGATCGAGCACGCCATGCACAGCGAGCACGACGCATGCGGTCAAGGGCACGTCGAACATGATCGCGTTGGCGAATGCCGCGAAATACAACGTGCCGAGTACGATCCACATTGACGTTCGCGCCGTTGCGGCGGAACCGGTCAGGCGCAACACCAACTGCTGCAGCAGCACCACGATCGCCGCCGAACACAGCAGGGTTATCGCGCGTGCAGTCCACGCGTGCACACCGGTCAGCAGCCAGCCGGCATTGATCAGCCAGAACAGCATCGGCGGTTTGTGCGCGTAGGTCGCGCCGTTGAGATGCGGCACCAGGAATTCGCCGGTCTGGCGCATTTCCCAGGCCACCGCGAGATAGCGCGTTTCGTCGATCGGCACCGGCACCAGCAGCCACACAATCGGGGCGAGCAGCAGCAGCCCGAGGAACAGCGGATGTTCGAAGACCGCTCGCCATATGGAGCGATCAGGTGGCGCGGACAACGGTGGAAGGCTCGTCACGAAATCGAAATGCAGGCAGGAAAGGGATCATGGGTGTCGCCGCACGCATTGTCCCATGCCGGCGGCATCGTTGTTCCAGCGGGAACTCAGGATGGCGAGATGCCTTGGGCGCCTCGGTGCAGTGCATCGCGGCTTCCGCCGCTCCTACATGCCACTCCTATGACGGGGACGGAAGTAATAAAGCTGCGGATTAGCCGCGCTTGAGCAACTCGCGCAAATCGATCACGGCCGCATTGGCACGCGAGATGTAGTTCGCCATCACCAGCGAATGGTTGGCGAAAAGTCCAAACGGCGTGCCGTTCAGAACCATAGGGCTGCGCAGTGGCTTCTGCGATTCCTCCAGCTCACGAATCACCTGCTCGAGACTGACGGCTGCATTCTTGCTTTGCAGGATCGGGGCAAAGTCGATGCGGATCGCTTCCAGTTGTTCGCGCAGCGCCCACGTATAGCCGCGTGCCTCGTAGAAGTTGTCGTCGATCTTCAGCCACGGCGTCTTGATCATGCGCGAACTGGCCGCTGGCGTGGACTGCTGCGCGTGCTGGTCACCGGCAAGATCTGTATCCAGACGATCCTGTCCCACGCTCGCGGAAAGACGTTGGGACAGCGAGCCCAATCGAGCGGAAACCGTTTGCAGGTAATCGGTGAGATTGTCGGCGCGAGCATAAAACTGCGCATTGCTCGCATCGTTGTCGCTCAATCGGGCCAGATACCCATCGACATGCGCGATCGCCTTGCGATATTGGCTTTCGGAGCTGGGCAGCAGCCAGCGATCGTTCGGAGAACTGAACAGCGGATCGGCTTCCTGCAGGTCCTTGTCTTCGACCGACTGGGTCTGCGAACGGCTGAAATCATTGCGCAAACTGCGCGCCAGATCGCGCGTGGCGGTGAGCACGCCAAATTCCCAGTTCGGCATGTTGTCCATCAACAGGCCCGGTGGAAAGCGGTCATTGCTGAGATAGCCGCCACGCTTGTCGAGCAAGGTTTGCGCCGACGTCATCAGTGCCGAGGTGGTAACGGTGCCTGTCACGACGCGCGCGTTCTTCGCTGTCAAGCGCGCCTGCGCGGTGGCGGCGACATCGAAATGCGCAGGTTCCGCATCCCACCACCACATCAATGCGAGCACGCCAAGCACATAGACCAGCGCAATGGCGACGATGCCGCGCCACACCCACGACCGCGTGCGCGGTGATTTCGCCAACTCGTCCATTCGCCCTCATCAATTCGTGACGCGCGCGCCGCTTTGCGCAAGACGCGACAGCGGCTACTTGCGCTTCTTCGTCTTGCTGCCGTTGTTTCTTTCCACACTTTTTGGCTTGGCTGGCTCACCGATCTTGCCGAAGTTCTCCATCAAGGTCTTCATGTCCTCGGCGTGCTCTTCTTCAACGGCGAGGATCTCCTCAAGCATGCGCTTGGTCGTCGTGTCGGCGTCACCGACGTAACGGATGATCTCGCGATAGCTGTCGATCGCGATGCGCTCGGCGACGAGGTTTTCCTCGATCATCGCGGCAAGATCGTCGGGAACGACAAACTCGGAGTGGCTGCGCGAAGACAGACCATCCGGCGCGAAATTCGGCGTGCCATCAAGCTGGGTGATGCGCTCGGCAATGCGGTCGGCGTGTTCCCGTTCCTCATTCGCGTGTTCGAGAAACTCCGCTGCGACGCTCTTGGCATTGATGCCGGACGCCATGTAGTGATGTGCCTTGTACCGCAGCACGCACACGATTTCGGTCGCCAGTGCCTCGTTGAGCAACTTCAACACGGTGTCGCGATCAAGCGTGTAACTGTCGGTGACTGCGCCGCGCTCCATGTGCTGTCGTGCGCGCGCTCGAATCATCTTGATGTCGGAAAGAAACGGTTTCGCAGCCATGCCTGTCTCCTTGATGGTCCTGCGGCGCGCACGGAGCAGCGCCGCGGTGCCCACATTTTACGGCGCTTTCATGTCCGCCGCCTGACCGTGGCGTGCACCGCAGCCGCGCAGCCCGGCTTGCGCCCATTCGCCCCCGCGCAGCCGGCTATCGCGAAAGCGCCGCGCGCCGGCGTATTCGGCCCGGATTTCAGTTGCGCGGCGAGGTGTTGCGCCTGCTCGCTCCTATTTCCCGGTGCAGGAAATGGGAAGTTGCCAGACACCGCACGCAGTGCGCTAGACTTTTGGCATGTTCGACACGCCCCAGGTACTCGACAAAACCGCGCTGATCGGCGCTTGCGCCCGTCTGCCGTTGCGCGTGGACGCCGCGCGGCTGCGCGCGGAGGTTGACAGCCTGCCGGATTCAATGTGGGAAAATCGAGGCGGCCGGCTCGGCCCGCACGACGCGGCGCGCGCGATCTTCCTGCGCGGCTACGCGCCCGCGGAGGGCCGTCACAAGCCCATCGAGGACCGCGATGCGTTCGCAAACGTGGGATATGCGCGCGAGATCATCACGCAATTATTGCCCGCGCCACCGCAACGGTGCCTGCTCGCGCGATTGCCCGCGGGCGCGGTCGTGCCGCCGCACTCCGACAACGGCCCGTACTTTACGAAAACGATTCGCATCCACATTCCAGTGATCACGCACGCACTGACCTGGATGTATTGCGACGGACGCGTCTTCCCCATGTTGCCTGGCGAGGTTTGGGCGCTCAACAACAGCGCGCGGCACGCGGTTTGGAATGCGGACGAGACCCTGTCGCGCACGCACATTATTTGCGACTACCTGCCGACGCCCGCGTTGCTCGATCTGCTCGCGCGCGCCGAGCGTGGTCTGGGCGTGGTCAACGCGGTTGTGGAGAAACATCTGCTGGCGCAAATGCCCGCGAGCTGAAACCACGTCTGCCCGAGCGCAGCGTCACGGGCGCCCAATCGAAGAGGCGTGCTTCAACTTCGCATCGCTACCGTCGGCGTGACGACAAGAACGTACTAACGGGTCGCAAATTCCTGCGCTCGCTCGATGGTGGCTTGCAGCTTGGGCAGGACCGCATTGATCTCGTTTTCGTAGCGTTTCCACTTGTTGGGGTCGGGCGGCGTCAGCGTGTACCGCGACAGCGGCAACTTGTCGATCGGACGGTCCCAGCCAAAATCGAGCGCCTTGCACAAATGCGCAACCTCGGTGGCGGGATTCGTCAGCAGCGCATCGTAACGCGCGATGGTGACGCGTTCCGGCGGGATCGCGGCGAGATCGTCGAGCAGCATGCGCGTGGCGACTTCCCACTGTGCGGCGACGATCTGCCCAAGCGGCAGTCCGCCGAGTTCGCGCCAGCCCGGCACCAGCAAGAGCGACCACGGCAGTTCACCCGTCCAACCGGGCAGATTCCTGTAAGTGACGAAGCGCCCCGAACGCCAGGCATCGATCATGCTGCTGAGCGTTTCGCGCACATCGCGATACAGGAACACGAACTGCGCCTGCGGGAACACCTTGGCCAGGAACGGCACGCGCAGCGAATTCTTCGGCGTTTTCTCGAGCAAGCGTCCGGACTGGCCGTTGAGGCGCGCGCCGCTACGGTCGCGCAGTTCCGAAAAGAAACGTTGCCGCAGCATCTCCGCCAGCGCGGGCGTGGCGATGTCGGCGTCGAGTCGGTTCGAATCGTAATTATGCGCAACGACATTCAGCTCCGGCACGCCTTCGATCAGCGCGTGGCTTTCGCCGCCAATTGTGTAGACATCGCGCGCCTGCGCGAGCGTTTCGAACAGCAAGGTCGAGCCGGAACGTGGCGGGGACATGATGAACACCGGGCGATCGAATTGCGTCTCGCGACCGGCGCGCACTTCCGACGAAGCCGGAGTGTCCGGCAGCGCGATCGTGGTCTGGCGCAGTTCGTCGCCGTCGGCAAGCTTCTTGTCGCTCAACGCCATCGACAAAACCATGATGCGCAGCGCATTCACCAGCAGCGATTCGTTGATCAGACGTACTTCGTTGGCATTGGCGAGCAGCCACTGCTCGTAGGTTGTCAACGCCTTGCGATAGCCCGGCCAGCCGGCCTCGGCGATTCCGAATTCCGACCACAGTGCCGACCAGGCGCCGAGAAAACGCGCCGTAACGGCCTTGGCCATCTCCAGTTGCGGATGCGGGCGCGTTTCGCTGAGCAGAAACATGATGTGCTCGCGCAGTTCCCACGGCGTCATCACGATCGGCACGTTCTCCGATTCCATGCGCAGCGGCGG
>JBDUED010000014.1:0-26995 GCA_040002595.1 Dokdonella sp.
GTGCCGTCGCCTTCGAGCACGGCGCGCGCAAGTTCCGCCTTGCGTTGCTGCAGCGCCTGGATTTTTTCCTCGACCGTGCCTTTGCAGATCAGCTTGTAGACGAATACCGGCTTGTCCTGGCCGATGCGATGCGCGCGATCGGTCGCCTGCATTTCGACCGCGGGATTCCACCACGGGTCGTAGTGGATCACGGTATCGGCGGCGGTGAGATTCAAACCTACGCCGCCAGCCTTGAGGCTGATCAGAAACAGCGGCACGTTGCCGTCCTGGAAGTTCTTCACCAGATCGCCGCGTTGTGCCGCGGGCGTTTGGCCGGTCAAGGTCTGCCATGGCAATTTGCGTTCGTCGAGCGCATTGCCGATCAGCGCGAGCATCTCGGCGAACTGGCTGAAAACGAGTACGCGGCGACCTTCATCAACGAGGCTGTCGAGAAGTTCCAGCAGCAGGTCGAGCTTCGCCGATTCCTTGACGCGCCGGGCGCCTTCGAGTTTGACCAGACGTGGATCGCAGCACGCCTGGCGCAATTTGAGCAACGCGTCGAGCACGATGATGCCGCTTTGCGCGAGACCGCGCTTGCGCACTTCGGCGAGCACGCGTTCGTGCTGCGCGAGGCGCAGGGTTTCGTAGAGTTCGCGCTGCGCGCCGTCGAGCTCGACCGCGCGCACGATCTCGGTCTTCGGCGGCAGATCATCGAGCACCTCTTCCTTGCTCCGACGCAGCAGCAACGGTGCGATGCGACGCTTGAGACGATCGCGCTTGTCGACGTCGCCATGTTTTTCGATCGGCGTGCGATAGAAACGCGTGAAGTCCTTGAGGTTGCCGAGCAAACCGGGTTCCACGGCGTCAAACTGCGCCCACAGTTCGCCCAGATGGTTTTCCAAGGGTGTGCCGGTCATGGCGAGGCGTCGCCGCGCCGGCAATTTGCGCACGCTTTTCGCGGCGAGACTCTTGGAATTCTTTATCGCCTGCGCCTCGTCGAGAACCAGCAGCGCGTATTCGTATGCAGCGAGTGCATCTTCGTCACGCGGCAGCAGGGGGTAGGTCGTGATAATGAGGTCGTGGCGCGGAATCTCCGCGTGCAGCTCGGCGCGCGCGGGACCATGCAGCACGAGCACGGACAGGTCCGGTGCGAAGCGTGCAGTCTCATCGCGCCAGTTCGAGACGAGGCTGGTTGGTGCCACGATCAGCGCGGGCTTGTCGAGCCGGCCGCGTTGTTTCTCGGACAAAAGATGGGCGAGAACCTGCACGGTCTTGCCCAGGCCCATGTCGTCCGCAAGGATGCCGCCGAGGTTGAGATCGGCGAGGAAGCCCAGCCATGCCAGCCCATCGCGCTGATAGCCGCGCAAGGTCGCGCGGAAGCCGGGCGGTTCGAGCATCGGCTCGCGCGGTTCGCGCAGTCGTTGCAGCTCCGCACGCAGGCGCTCGCCGCCCTGCCACGGCAGATTCGCGGCGGCGCCTAGTTCGTCCAGCACCGGCGCCTGCGCTCGACGCAGCCGCAGCGAGCCTTCGGCGCCGGCAACGAGCGGGCGCTGCAACCATTCAAGTAGCGGCGCGATCAACTGGCGTAGTTTGGCCAGCTGCAACGGCACGCGACGGCGGGCGTCGATCGGCACCAGCCACACCGCATCCTCGGCTTCGCCTTTCCGCGCGCTGAGCGGAAACGCCGGATCGCTCAGCAGGCGATGCAGGATTGGCAGCAGATCGACGCGTTCGCCACCAATGTCGATGCCCAACCGCAGGTCGAACCATGGGTTGCCCGGCTCTTCTTCGACTTCGGCATACCACGCGTCGGGCTCGTCGAGCAGGTCGAACGGAAATCCTTCGGCCGATTCCAGACGAAAGCCCAGCTCGCGCAGGCGCATCGTCAGCGCAAACACCTGATCGGCGCTGGCCAGCATGCCGCGGCCGTGTTCCAGCACGAGGTCGTTGTCCATCAGCGCATCGCGTGGCACGCCGGGCAGCTTGCCGAACAATTCCGCGGGCACCAGACCGATCTGTTCGAGGTGTTCGCTTGCGGCAATCTCACTGGCGCGGTCGCGTACGACCTCGATCACGCGATCGCCGTATCGGCGACGTTCGCGCGGCGGGGCGGGAAACTGCGGCAGGCGCACGCCCTCGTAGTCGAAACCCAGGCGCACCACGCCGGCTTGATAGCGTGCACCGCCAGGCGCGTGCACCGGCACCGCGCGCAGGGTCAACACCGGCACCGGGGTGACTTCGCGCTGTTCGATGCGCGCCGGTGCCGGGGGAATCGGCAACGCAGCAAGTAACGGTGCATCCTTCCAGCGTTCGAGCAACAGAGGCACTTGTTCGGGCAGCAGCGGCGGCGCGCGCAATACCGCTTCGGCGAGCCGCGCTTCGCCATCGACGCGACCGAGCTCGTGTGCGATCGGGTCGCAATACCAAAGGCCGCCGATGCGCAACAGGCGCGTCTTTGGCGATGCGCCGTCGACGCTCAATGCGAGTTTCTGGGTGCCGTCCTCGCGCGCATCCCAGCCGATGCGCAAAGCGCGCGCGGGTGCTGAATGCAAGCGGCCACTCGAAGGCTTTTCGAGAAAACACGGTAATGCGACTAGCAGCTCGCGCAGCAGCGCCTCGTCAGCGGCGCCGCGCAATTGGAACCATTCGCCGCGGCCGTCATGCGCTGGCGCGCGCATGCGCAATTGCGCGACTATGCGGAACTCATCCGCGCTCAAGCCGCCCCATGGATCGGGATCGTAGGGCGCCGGCTGCAGCGACTGCGGCGAGACGAAACCGCCACGCTTGCCCGTTTTCATGCGCACTGCTTGAGCAAGCAAGCGCGGTAACGCGGCTTCACTCGTGCGCAGCACGATGCCGCATGTGCTTGCGCTACGGTCCGGCGTCGCAGGTACGCCGCTTGGCGCCGGCGTCTGCAGTGCATCGAGCCAATTTTTCCACGCGCCGAGCTGCGGTTTGGCCGGCGAGGTCAACTCGTCCTTAAGCTTGGCGGCGCTGACGCGCAGCGTAGACAGCGCAGTTGCGGCAACGTGCTTGCACGCCGACTGCAACGGACAGGTGCAATGACTATCGAGACGAATGCGCGTGCCGTCGCGGCGCAGGTGCAGCATGGAGACATACGGATCCAGTGCACCACCACGCACAATGCCGAGCAGGGTTCCGTCGTCCGCGCGTTTCTCCCCCGCCATACCGTCCACGTACTTCACGCTCAGCACATGGCCGCGGCGCAGGTAGTCCGCGCCTTTTTCCAACGTGTGCGAATCGAGCAAGCGCGACAGGTTGCCGGCCAGCAAGGGGCGGAAGCTGACTTCGTCCACGACGTTTACGGTTTGAGGAAACCCGTCATGGTGCCTTGCGCGTGCGCGCCGGTCCAGCCGCACGTGGCCCGTCGGCCGGATGCGTCGGGGATGTCCGGCACGCTTGCGCGCACAACGCGCGTTTGGCCTCCGCCGAGAGTCGCTTGACGGCGTACTCCGCTTGCAACGCACTCGACCGATCCGGATGGGCGAACGTGGCCAGCACGCGCACCGGCGGATGTGCGCGCGTGTAGCGCGCGCCTTTGCCTGCCGCGTGCATCGCGTAGCGCTTGGCGACATCAAGCGCGATGCCGGTGTAGAGACTTCCGTCGCGGCATTCGATCACGTACACGAACCACGTCATCGTGCTTGGCGTCGTTACGCCGGATTCGTTGCTGGCGCCACCATGACGGCGGCACGGCCGCTGGCGAGCAGGTGGCCGGCGTGCTCGACGCGGAAGGCGTATTGCCAGCTTCCTTCGCTGCCTAGCAAACGTTCGGCGTGCACGTCGAGTACGCCGGGCAGGGTGTCGATGCGATCGACCAGCAATTCCACCGCGCGCAGCGAAACCAGAAAGCCGGGCGCGGCCTTGCCGCCGGCAGCTCGCGCCAACAGCCCACCGTGCACAGCCATCGCCTGCGCGCCGTATTCGCACAAATGCAGGGCGCGCAGTTTGTCGTCGCTGCGCAGCGGGTTGTCGCCGCAACGATGAGATTGGCTGCGCGCATGGATAGCGTCGTCGCTCCAGTCAATCACGTCGTCGAGCAGACACATTGCACCCTGGTGCGGGATCAGCATCGACCAGTCGGATTTGGACAGCATCAATGGCGATCCTGACGTTCGCGCGCCATCAGGATCGACAGGCAGAAATGAAAACCGACACCGAGGGCGACGGTGAGGCCGATCGCGCGCAGCACCGGCAGTGATGACCATGCCTGCATTCCGAATACGAGCAAGGCGGACAGTACGCACACGATCGTCGCGTGCAAGGTGCGCCGACCCTCGCGTGCGTCGGCCACCGGCCGCTCGAAAAACAACGCGTAATGCAGGCCGAGTCCAGCCGCGAGCGTGAGCGCGACGAGATGAAACAATGACAAGGAAATCCCGCTCGCGCGTTCAACCACAAGCACCAGCAAGGTTGCCAGCGACATCGGCGCCAGCACATGCCAGGCGCGGCGCACACTGCGCAATGCGATCACAACGGTCGCAGCGAGCAGCAACAAGGCCAGGCCGAGCGCACGCAGGATGCGTTCGCGGTACGCGATGACCAGCGATTCGGAGGCGCCCTTCAAATCGAGCAGACGCACTTGGCCATTTGTCGTCTGCGTGAACGCGATGAGCGCGTCGGCATCGCGCACGCCGGACAAGGTTGCAAGGCCGAGCCAGCCGTCGTCGCGGTGCACCAGCATCGAGGTCAGACGCGCGCCGAGCGGTGATTTCTCGAACGCCGCAGGCGTCAATGGCGGCAAGTGGCGCGCGGTTTCGACATCGGCAAGAAACGGCGCGAACAGATCCGTGCGGAACGGCAGATCGGCACTGGCGGTGGTCAGCGCCGCTTGCAACGTCGCGCGATCGGGCAGCTTCGCCTGCCGCGCGCGTTGTGTCGCGAGGCTTGGCAGATAACGACTCGGCAATTCCGCCGCGTCGAGCGCGTGTTGCGCGACCAGCGCATCGAGGCGCGGTTCCAGCGTTTCGGACAAGGCGAGCACAGCGTCCGCATCCTTGCCGCGCAGCACCAGCAAATAGCGCACATCTGGGGCGCCGAGTTCGCCGCGCAGTTTCGCATCGCGCAGCAACAAATCCTGTGGCACCGGCGTCAGGGCGGCGAGATCGTTTTGCCACATCGGCCCGGGTGCAAACCACAATACGAGCAGCGCAGCGGCGGTCAGTGCCCACGGCAACCAGCGCGGACGCGGCAAGCGGTCGATCAAGCGCGCAGCGCGCGCCAGGCCCGGCGTGTCGGCAGCGTCACGAAAACGCGTCGGCAGTACGCGCGGCAACAAATAGCGCGTGCTGAGACCCGCGATAAGAAGACCGACGATCGTGAACACCGCCAGCTGCTGCAAGCCGGTCACGCCGGAAACGAAAAACGCCAGATACGCGATTGCTGCCGATGCGATCGCGGTGGCCAGCAGCGGCCACAATGCGCGCACGCTGGTCAAGGCATCTTCGCCATCACGTCGATGACTGAGTACGCGGATTGGATATTCCTGCGCCACGCCGAGCAGGGTGAATCCGAACGCGAGGGTGATGCCGTGCGCTGATCCAAAAAAAAGCGCCAGCGCCGCGACGCCTGCCAGTCCGCCGCTCAACACCGGCAATGCCGCGAGCAGCAAGGACGGCAGGCTGCGGTACGCGAGTAGCAACAACACGATGAAACCGAGCGAGCTGACCGCGCCAATCCGATCCGCTTCGGCGCGCGTCTTCGCGCTGATCAGCACGCTGAAATAACCCGGACCGCTGAGCGTGAGTTTGGCTGTGCCTGCATCCGGCAGCGAGTGAAAAGCATTTTCCAGCGCGCCGATGGCGGCGCCCTGTGCGGCCGGATCGAATCCGGCTCCGCGCGTCTGTGCCAGCAGCAGCGCGGTGCCCGACGACGAAAACCACACCCCATCGCGCATCGCTGGCGCCTTGGGCGGCGACCAGCGTTGCGCAAGCGCGAGTATTTCGAGAGTCGGATCGCGCGCCAGCAAGGGCTTGAGCAAGGCGGCCGCAGGCGAGGCGAGATCCTCAATGCGTTGCTGGAGTTGTTCGCCCAGATACGTCGCATCCATTGCGTGCTGATCGAGCGTCGGCGACAGCAGGTAGCGATAGGGAAGCAGCGTGGCGTCCAGCCGCGAAGGATCGAATGCGCCGTTGATCACTTGCTCGAAATGGCTGTCTGCGTGCAATTTTTCCGCAAGGCCGCGGCTCAGGTTTGCCAAGGTGGCTTCCGATCCGCCTTCGATTTCAATCAGCAGCAGACGCGAACCCGGCCCTTCGCCAATCTGGTCCATCAGCAGTTGCTGGTCCGGCGTCTGCGGCGGCGGCATGAAACTGCGCAGGTCGGTGCTGATGCGCAAGCTGTGGATCGCGAAGACAGCGACGACGACGAGTGCCAGCAGCCATGCGCCGAGCAGCAACCATGTTTGCGTGCGGCGCCGCAGATCGCTCACGGCGTTTTCAGGCCACGGCACAATGCATCGATCTGCGGTTGCGAAGGGCGCGACGAAAGCTTTGCGCTGGCGAGCGTATCGACCAGCAAAACGTTGACGTCGCCGTCGGCCTCACGCGTACGAAAACAACGCGGTGTGCTGCCCACGCCATCGACATCAATGGCGCTGGTGCGGCGCGCGAGACGGCTGTCGCGCGGTTTGAGAGTCAGCCGCCAGCGTGCGGCATTGCCGCTTGCGCTAAACGTGAAATCCTCGGCCAACGTTTTTGCGTCGCCTCCAAGCAGCGCCGCGAAACCGCGCAGAAAGCCTTCCAGTTCCGGCGCTTGATCAAGTGAAAACGTACGCGGTTCGGCATCGCCGCGGCGCACGCTCGCCATGCCATCGGCGACCTTGACCTGTTCGCGGTACGGCGTGTCGACGCGTTTGCCGAGCTTGCCGGGACCTTCATATTCCAATTCGCCGCGCAGGATCAGGGGACGATCGAGCAGTCCGGAAAAGCGAACTTCGGTATACGCCGTGCGGGCCGGTGTCGGCCGTTTGAGACTCGCGATCAGGGTGAGTGCATCGACAGCCGCCGGCGCAGCGGTGACCGCTGACGCCATGCTACACAGAGGCGTCGAGCACAGCGCCCCGGTCAGCAGGATGCTCAGCAGCATCAAAACCTTCGAGATTCCAGAAGTCATGCCAGTTAAACCAGTTGTAGGGATCTTGGCGAACATGATGCTCCAGGCGAGCTGCATAACGCTGAACGACATTGCGCAATTCCGCCGTACGTGCCCGCCGCGGCAGGTTCAGTTGCTCTGAGAACATCTCGAAGTACAGGTCGTAGCGATTGCCGCCGTGGTACATGCCGAAACACAGCAGGATCGGCACCTTCAGAACGGCACCAAGCAGGAACGGGGCAACCGGAAACGCAGCCGGTGCGCCGAAGAAATCGACCACCACGGTCGCTTCGTGCGGGCGGGCGCGGTCGGCCAGCAAGGTCATCAGCGCGCCTTCGCGCATCGCTTCGCCGAGCGCAAGGACAATGTCGGTGCTCGATCGCGACGCGTCGATGACGTTGCGTCCGATGTCCGGGTTGATGGCATGGAGCAGTCGGGTCAGCGCCGGCGTGTGTTGCGTGTCGAGTACGACGCGAACCTTGATATCGGGACGTTCAGCGGCGGCGACGCGCAGCACTTCGAAGCTTCCCACATGCGAACCGAGCAGCAGCGCGCCGCGATCGGGGCGGATGCTTTGGTGAAGTTCGGCCACACCGTGCATGCGGACGTCGAATCCGCGGAAGCGATCGTTGAGCAGGAAAACACGGTCGAGAAGCGTCGAGGCGAAGCGATGGATATGACGCAGCACTTCAAACGTGGTCGCTGGCCGCGCGAACGCGCGCTGCAGGAATTGGCGCGAAACACGGCGCTCGAAGGGGCGCCGGAAAAAGAAATAAAGTGTGATCGGATACAGGATCACGCGCGCAACCGAGCGCCCGAACGTCAAGCCGATCGAGCGCAGCAGCCAGATCGCAAAACGTCCGCCACCTTCGGGGCGTTCGGTCCAGTGTTCCGTCATGGGCGCTCGGCCAGTGACGGCAGTGTTCGATTGGACATTTCCTGGTTTCCTTCGTCCTCGCGCATGATGACTGCGTGAGTCTCCTCGCCCCATCGCGCAAACTCCAACTCGCCGTCGCCGCCGAGTATCGGTGTTCCAGCACGTTCGATCTGAAAGCGCACGCGCGTGCCATCGAGGGCTATCGTCAATTGTGCCTCTTGTTCAGGCAGCAATGGAGCGAGGAATTTTAGCGCGCGAATGCGTCTTAGAGGGCCGGCGTCGGCGCGCTCCAGCGCAGCCGCGATGCAATCGAGTAGTACCACGCCGGGCACTACCGGGTTGCCAGGAAAATGCCCTGCGAGACTCGGGTGCCGAGCCGCAATGCACACGCGTGTGGTGATGTTCGCGCCGGTCATGACGAGTGCGCGTCTTCGGCAAAGCTGCGAACCAGCGCCGGCCAGCAGCGCGCCAGACGCGCGATGAAATGCGCCAATGACGGGTGGCTGATTGCACGCAGATACCAGCGTCGAAACGCATATTCGAGCACGAGGAAAATTGCCACCAGTGCAAAGCTGCCCAAGTGAAGATACCAGCGCCAGCCATCCCCGATCGCGATAGGCGGCTGCAGGCCGAAGACGACGAGCCAGCCGCCTGGCGCAGCGCAGGCGACGAGCACCAGCAACACGGCCGCCTGCACGCCGAACAGCCATGTCCATGCCTGTGTCAAACGGCGTGCGTAATCGGAAACCCCCGGCAGCGCAAGCCGCGCTGGTCCTTCGATGATCGCAATGATGCGTGCGATCAGAGGCTCGCGTCCGCCGCGCAAGGTGCGCGCGAACACTCCGCACAACGCGACGTTGATAAGCACGGGCATGCCATCGACCGCCACGCGGCCCTTGCCGGTCGCGCCAAGCGCGACAAGCACAGCCGCCACAACGAGCCATGCCAGCCATGCCAGTGCGCTGCCGCGGCGCAGCGCAGTGAGCAGAAACACGCTGACAAGGACCAGCACCGCGGCGTCATCGAGCCAGACGCTGCCACTTACGTGAGCCGCCAGCAACAGTGTGAAATACGTCGCCACGCCGAACACGAACGCGCGCGAACGTCGCGTGGGCGCAGGGGTCGGCAGTGAGGAAGGGTGGGCAGGCACGCAAGCCAACGCTGGAGTCGAGGGTTTCGGACGGCGGAAAATGCCGCACAAATGTAACATGACGATTCGCCCCCACCGGGGTCCACTTCGAGGAACACTGCATGGAATCGAGCCCTGAACCTGTCGATTGCGATGTGCTGGTAGTGGGCGGCGGCCCGGGCGGCTCGACCGCGGCGACGCTGCTGGCGCGTCAGGGACGCCGCGTGGTTCAACTTGAAAAAGTCCATCACCCGCGCTTCCACATCGGCGAATCGCTGCTGCCGGCGAATCTGCCGATCTTCGATGCGCTCGGGGTGATGGACAAGGTGCGCGCGCTCGGTGTGCTCAAGCTGGGCGCCGATTTTCCGTCTGACGAAGGCAATTATCAGACCTTTCACTTCCGCCGAGCGCTAGGAAACACGCCGCCGCACGCATTCCAGGTCAAGCGCGAGGAGTTCGACGCGATGCTGTTCGAACATGCGCGCGAAAGCGGCGTGGATGCGCGCGAGGGCGTCAAGGTGATGGAGGTCGACATCGATGGCATTGGCGCGGTGACCGCGCATGCAAAAGACGAGGCGGGCAACCGGTTGGTCATCCGCGCAAGGTACCTGGTCGATGCGAGTGGCCGCGATACGTTGGTCGGCAGCGCGCTGAAACTCAAACGCAAGAACGAGGCTCACCAAAGCGCGGCGATTTTCGCGCATTTCGACGGCGTCGAACCTCGTCCAGGCGAGGATTCCGGCAATATCAGCATTTACAATTTCGACCACGGCTGGTGCTGGTTCATCCCGCTCAAAGGCGGCGTGATGAGCGTTGGCTGTGTGTGCTGGCCGGAATATCTCAAGCAGCGCCGCGGCGGCAACGATGAATTCCTGTTGGCGACTCTGCGCACGATGCCGGATGCGTGGCGTCGCATGTCGAACGCCAAAAGAGTGTCCGAGGTGCGCGTCACCGGCAATTATTCGTACACCTGCACGCGCATGGCCGGAATCGGTTGGGTCATGGTTGGCGACGCCTACGCGTTTGTCGATCCTGTCTTTTCTTCCGGCGTGTATCTGGCGATGCACAGCGCAAGTTGCGCGGCCTCAATGGTTGCCTCGATACTCGATGAGCCGGCACGCGAAGCGGCGTTGCAACGCGCGTATGCAAAGCGTATCCAGCGCGGCGTGCGCGTGTTTTCGTGGTTCATCTACCGCTTTAATTCTCCGGTCATGCGCCATTTGTTTGCGCATCCGGGAAATCAGTGGCGGCTTGAGGACGGAGTGGTGTCCATGCTTGCCGGCGATGTGTTTGACAACGTGCCGGTGCAGCGGCGGCTGAAGGTGTTCAAGCTGATCTACGCCATCTTCGGCGCGATGAACGTCCGCGCCTGGCTGGGCGAACTTGGCACGCGGCGGCGTCAGGCAAAGATCGCCTTCAGCGGTGGCAACACGCCGGTCGATCCGGCGTGAGGCAATGGTGCTGCTGCTGCGGTCAAGCGGCGCGGTTTTGCTGGATGTGGTCGGACAGCGCGCGCAGGCTGCCGAAGATGCGCTTGTTGTCCGGATTGTCCGAACGCAACTGGAAGCCGTAGTGTTTCGACACCGCCAGTGCAAGCTCCAGCGCATCAATCGAATCGAGGCCAAGATCGCCGCCGAACAATGCAGCGTCCGGGTCGATCGCGGCAGCTGTGGTCCAGTCGATATTGAGACTCTCGACAATCAATTGCGCCAACTCGGTCTCGGCCGGCGTCTGCGTGAAAAGGGGTGCGTTCGTGTCCATGGTGATCCGGGTGCTCGGCCCCATGCGGGGCGGAAAGTTATCCGGTCAGTGTATCATCCGCGCCCTGCTGCGCTTCCCGCGCGCCCGTCCATCCGCGTAGCCGCCCATGTCGCGACCGATGACTGACTCCGATCTTGCCGCCGCGCCGTTGCGCATCGGTTACGAGCGCGCTGAGATCGGCGAACTGTTGCTGCAATCGGATGTGCTGGCGGTGATCGGTTTTGGTGCGGGTGCCGGCACTGCGTTGTGCGACGATCCGCGCGTCCTGTGCGTCGGGCTCGAACCGTTGCAGCCAGCGCCGCTCGAAGTGTGGCGCACCCATGGCACCGTGGCGTGCGGCCGCGAGGGCGCCTTGCGCTGGAGCGAAGACGGCGATTACCTGTTCGTCGCCATCGAGATTGATGAAACCGCGCATGAAGACATCCGTGCCGCAGCCCAGTACGCCTATCACAGCCTGACCGATTTTGTCGCAGCCAGCGCAACACCCCACCTGCTGCGCCTGTGGAATTATCTTGACGCGATCAATGTCGGCGCGGCAGACGCGGAACGCTATCGTCTATTTTGCGATGGTCGTGCACGCGGCATGCATGCGATGCATGGAGCGTGTTATCCGGCAGCATCTGCAATTGGGCGTCAGGACGGCGTGCGTGTGTTGCAGGTCTACGGCCTCGCTTCGCGTACCGCCGGTACCCCAGTGGAGAATCCGCGTCAGATAAGTGCATGGCGCTATCCGCGCCAATATGGACCGACCGCGCCAACGTTCGCGCGGGGCATGTTGAACACTCCGGCGCAGTTGCTGATTTCCGGTACGGCGGCGGTCGTCGGTCACGCCTCGCGCCATCGCGACGATCTGGCTGCACAGGTGGCCGAAACGATGGCGAACCTTGACAGCCTCGTGCAGCAGGCGGGGGCGCGCGAGCGTTCATTTGGTCCACACAGCTTTCTCAAGGCTTACGTGCGCGACCACGCAGATGCGCCGTTTGTCGCCGAGACCGTACAGGCGTGTGCACCGACGCTCGGCGGCCTGCTGTTGCTCGGCGGCGATATCTGCCGGCGCGAATTGCTGGTCGAGATCGATGGCGTACATCCGCTCGGCGACTGATCGGATCCCGACAGGCTGCGCGATGCGACGGCCGCTCTTGACTGGGATCGAACCGCAATGCGCAAACCAGACATGTCGCGCATGAGCGCATGGGCGATTGCGTGGACCATCGCGTGCGCGCCAGGGTTGCTTCACGCGCAAGGGTCAAGTGCGGCGCCCGCAGGGCCTCCAGCGCGCGTATCGCCCGGCGTGACACCCATCGCCGGCAACACGGGCAAGCACGATCACGCCTATTTCACCAATCCGTACACCGGCGACGCGGTGGCCATCGCGCAAGGCCAGGAGTTGTTCGAGGCCAAGTCCTGCAGCGGTTGCCACGGTGCAGAGGGGGCTGGCGGCATGTGTCCATCGCTGGTCAACGATTCCTGGGTTTATGCCAGCGACGACACGACGCTATTCAATCTGATCAAGCGGGGCAGCATCGGCTTGCGCGCCACCGGCTATACGCGCGGCAATCAGGAGAGAGTCGCCGGCGACATGCCGCCACTCGGCAGCCTGGTCAGTGACGAAGAAGTGTGGAAGTTGATCGCCTGGGTGCGTTCGAAATACTCCGGCGACGCTGCGCTGCGCAACTGGTAATCGCGCACCAGTGTCGTATTGTGGCGCCTCCCATCCCGCTTCCGGGAATTGTCATGTCGCCCTTCGTTACGCGTTGCTTCCGCGTGTCTGCCGCCGCGTTGCTGAGCAGCGCGACGTGGCTATCATCGAGCGCAGGAGCCGCGCCGTTTGCCTATGTACCGAACCAAAAAAGTGGGACGGTGTCCGTCATCGACACCGCTTCGGACACGGTGGTGCGAACGCTGAGCGGGCAGGGGCAACTTGGCAAGCGCTTGCAGGCAATTGAGATCGACGCACGCGGCAAAACGCTGTATGTCGTCGATGCCGAACACGATCTTCTCGTTGCGCTCGATCCGGCCAGCGACACAATCACGCACCAGGTTGCGATCGGCAAGGACGCCGAAGGCGTGCGTCTATCGCCATCGGGTACCCTGCTTGCGGTGTGCGCCGAAGGACAGAATCGGGTATTGCTGATCGATGTGAAAACATTTGCGATCAAGGCAAGCATTCCGGTGCAGGGGAGGAATCCGGAACATTGCGAATTCACGGCCGACGGCAAGACGCTGGTGACCAGCAACGAAGGCTCCGACAATCTCGACCTGATCGATGTGGCGGAGCACGTATCGACCGGCATTATCGCGACTAGCGGCCACCCGCGCGGAGCGGCGTTTCTGCCGGGCACATCGCGTCTCTACGTGGCGCAGGAAACCGCCAATGCGGTCGACGTGATCGATGTCGCGCAACGCAAGAAAATCGCCACGATTGCGAGCGCCGTGCGTACCGCGGGCATCGCGATCAGCGCCGACGGCAAACGGTTGTACGCCGCGAACGGCGGCGCTGGCAGCGTGTCCGTTATCGATGTCCCAACCAATGCCGTCATCAAGGAAATCGGGGTCGGGAAACGACCTTGGAATATGGCGCTGACGCCGGACGGAAAAAAACTTTACGTTGCCAACGGGCGCTCCAATAGCGTCAGCGTGATCGACACGCATGCGCTGAAGGTGGTCGCAGAAATTGCTGTCGGAGAACTGCCGTGGGGAGTCGCAATCGCGCGCTGACGCGCCGCGTTGCATGCCAATGGAGGCCACGCGTTTTCGCCATTTGCGTCGCTGCTGCGGTGTAGTCGGCCTGGTCTTGATTCACTTTGTGAGGAGATCGAAACGTCATGAAAACAAGAGCCGCCGTCGCTTGGGGAGCAGGACAACCGCTTTGCATCGAAGAAGTGGATCTCGAAGGTCCGCACGCCGGTGAAGTCCTGGTGCGTATTGTCGCCAGCGGCGTCTGTCACACCGACGCGTTCACCTTGTCGGGCGCCGATCCCGAAGGGCTGTTCCCGGCGATCCTCGGTCATGAGGGCGGCGGCATTGTCGAGGAAATCGGTGCCGGCGTCAGCAGCGTAAAACCCGGCGATCACGTGATTCCCCTGTACACGCCGGAATGCGGCGTATGCAAATTCTGCACCTCGGGAAAAACCAACTTGTGCCAGGCGATCCGAGCGACGCAAGGTCGCGGTCTGATGCCGGACGGTACCTCGCGCTTCTCGATGAGAGGCAAGCCGATCCTGCACTACATGGGGACCAGCACGTTTTCCGAATACACGGTGCTGCCGGAAATCGCGCTTGCGAAGATCAATCGCGCCGCGCCGCTCGACAAGGTTTGCCTGCTCGGCTGCGGTGTGACCACCGGTATCGGCGCGGTGCTCAACACGGCCAAGGTAACCCCCGGGTCGACCGTGGCGGTGTTTGGCCTTGGCGGCATCGGCATGGCGGTGATCCAGGGCGCCGTGATGGCAAAAGCCAGCCGCATCTTCGCGATCGACATGAATCCCGACAAGTTCGTCATGGCCAGACAACTGGGTGCCACCGACTGCATCAATCCCGCCGATTACAAAGACACACCGATCCAGCAGGTCATCGTCGACCTCACTGACGGCGGCGTCGACTATTCATTCGAATGCATCGGCAACGTCAAGGTCATGCGCCAGGCACTGGAGTGCTGCCACAAGGGCTGGGGCGAGTCGATCATCATCGGCGTCGCCGGCGCCGGCCAGGAAATTGCGACGCGTCCATTCCAGCTTGTCACCGGACGCGTCTGGCGCGGCAGCGCATTCGGCGGCGTCAAGGGCCGCTCGCAACTGCCGGGTTACGTCGAACGCTATCTCGCGGGCGAATTTGAAGTCGATGCGTTCATTTCGGCGGTATTGCCGCTCGATCAGATCAACGACGCATTCGACCTGATGCACGCTGGCAAGGTGATCCGCTCGGTGATCAAATATTGAGGGCGCCGATCCATTGCCAGACGACACGTCGCGTGCCTCGCCGTTGCTGAACGACAGCCGCACTCGTACATGAAGGGGCGAAAGAACGGTGTAGGGTTTGCGGTCCATGACAGACAGGTGCGCATTCGCCCCGCCTCGGTTTGGCGCACACTGGGATCAGCGGCGTGCGTCCGTGATTCCCAATCGGGGCACGACTCGCCCCACTGAGTGGCTGCTTCGGATGCTGGCGGCCGCAAGAAATTCGTCCAGGTATCCTTTGTGAATGGAGAACCCCATGAATTTGTATAAGTCGACCCTTCTCGCGGGCGCACTCATGTGCCTGACGGCGCCTGCGTTTGCGCACGACATGATGCATTCGCACATGGCAGCGATGGACACCAATGGCGATGGCATGATTTCCAAGGACGAATTCATGAATCATATGCAAGCCAAATGGGACAAGCTGCCGAAAAACAAGGACGGCATGGTCATGATGAAAGACATGGAAATGATGCATCACGACAAGATGATGAAACACCACGAGATGATGAAAGACGACAAGATGAAGGACATGAACGGCGGCGGTTGATCGATAGCGCGTCTGCATTCGACGCGCGCATGTGTCGTTCGCAAACAAAGTCCGGGCCGCCGGCACTCGACACTGTGCCGACGGTTTGTCGCAGACGGCAGGGAGGGGGTAATCCGTGACCGAGAAGGGCATCACTGCGTCGTCCGCGACTGCCGATCGCGTTTATTACCGGCATACCTTGCCGATCCGCGTGATGCATTGGCTCAATGTCATCGCCTTCTTTGTTCTTCTTACGAGCGGATTGCAGATTTTCAACGCGCATCCTTCGCTCGCGTGGGGCAAATCTTCCTACACGGGCAAGCCGCCGCTGCTGGAGATTGGCGCTCGCGAGAACGCAAGCGGTCAACCGATCGGGATCACCAGGATTGGCGAGTACGAATGGCACACGACGGGTTTCCTCGGCGTTTCCGGCGGCGCCAGCGACCCTCAGCAGCGCGCGTTCCCGGCATGGGCGACCTTGCCCGGGCCGCAATGGTTATCGATGGCGCGCTCGTGGCATTTCTTTGCGGCATGGATCTTCGTGCTTAATGGTCTGTGCTATGTCGCATACAGCATCGCGAGTCGGCATCTTCGTCGCGACCTGGTGCCCACCGCTGCCGATAGGCAATCAATCGGCCGCTCGCTCAAGGACCATTTGCTGCTTCGCCACCCCACTGGCGAGGCGGCGAAGCATTACAACGTGTTGCAGAAGATTACCTATCTGCTCGTCATCTTCATTTTGCTTCCGCTGATAATCCTCATGGGCTGGGCAATGTCGCCTTGGCTCGATTCATTGCTGCCCGGTTGGGTCGACATGGTCGGCGGTCGTCAATCGGCACGCACGCTGCATTTCGTCGTCGCGTTCTTGCTGCTTGCATTCGTCTTCGTGCATGTGTTCGAGGTCGTCGTATCAGGGTTGTGGAACAATCTCCGCTCGATGATCAGCGGACGTTATGTGGTGCCACCACAGGAGCACGCCGATGAATGAGGCAACGCCGCGCAGGCGATTCCTCGCGCGTGCCGCCGTGATCGGCGGCGGCGCCCTGTTGGCTGGATGCGACCGACTCTCGCACGTGCCTTGGTTTGCGAGCCTGCTCGGCTCGGCAGAGTCGCTCAATCTAGCCGTGCGCAAGGTGACCGCATCGCGACTCGCGATGGCGCAGGAATTTTCGGCAGCCGATCTGTCGCCGTCGTTTCGCAGCAACGGCACATCCAATCCGTCCGACCCTCGCTATCAAACGCTGGCCGCGGGGAATTTTGCCGACTATCGCCTCGAAGTTGGCGGTCAGGTGCACGCGCCCCTGTCGCTGTCATTGACCGATCTGCGCGCATTGCCGGAGCGCACGCAGATAACGCGTCATGACTGCGTTGAGGGTTGGAGTGCGATCGGCAAATGGCGCGGTGCGCGCTTGGCCGCGTTGCTTGCGCGGGTGCAGCCGCTGCCTTCGGCGAAATTCGTCGTGTTCCACTGCGCCGATTCCCTCGATGAGGGCGGCCCGCCGTACTACGAAAGCATCGACATGGACGATGCGTACCACGAGCAGACGATCCTTGCCTACGACTTGAACGACCAGCCGCTGCCGATCGCCAATGGTGCGCCGCTGCGGCTGCGCGTGGAACGTCAGCTCGGCTACAAGATGGCCAAATACGTGATGCGCATCGAACTGGTCGACTCCTTTGCCGCCATCGGCGAGGGCAATGGCGGCTACTGGGAGGATCAGGGCTATCAGTGGTACGCCGGAATTTGAGTGGCGGGTAGTGTCGACGAAGCGCCAATAACCAGCGAAAAAAAAGCCCGCCGATTGGCGGGCTTTTTCGTATCGTGCAGCGTCGATGGATCAGACGGATTCGCCGGCGAGTCGGTAACCCTTCAAGCGCGCAGCAAACTCGGCCAGCGTGCGAATGCCGGTTGCTTCCGCTTCGGCACACCATTCCTTGAGCGCTTCGATCAATCCGTCCGCAGTGCGGCCGCTGCGTTGCTCGGTCAGTGCCGCCAGGCGTGCGCGGAATTCGCACACGGTACGCAGCTTTGGATGCTTGTCGGTGAACGCAGTCAGCCGTTCGCGCGAGGAGGCATCCAGCCAGCGTCCGCCGTTGCCAAGTGCGCGGCGCAGCTTGCGCGGCAATGCCTTGATGCCGGCGCCGGCGCTTGTCGCTTCTTCGCGCAGGGTCGGTGCGATCACGCCGCGGAAGTAGTCGCTCATCACATGAAAGCGATGCGCGAGTACCGCCTTGGCGGTGTCCGTGTCGGGCAGGCTCACGTTCGCGCGGATGTCGAGCGTCGGTGCGACGCGCAGCACCTTGGACAAGCCGAAGAATCCAAACAACTGGATGGCAGCCCAGCCAATATCAAACTCGAATTTGCGCAGCGCAAACTTCGCTGAACTCGGGAATGCATGGTGATTGTTGTGCAGCTCTTCTCCGCCAATCCACACGCCCCACGGCGACAGGTTGGTCGAGGTGTCGGCGGATTCAAAGTTGCGATAACCCCACCAGTGCCCGACGCCATTGACGAAGCCGGCAGCCCAGAACGGAATCCACATCATCTGGATCGCCCACAACGCCACGCCGACAAAGCCGAACAACGCCGCATCGATGAACAGCATCAAGGTCGGGCCCCAATACGGATGCGCGCCGTAAAGGGTGCGCTCAATCCAGTCCTCGGGCGTGCCGCGGCCATACTGTTCCATGTCCTGCGCATTCTCGCTGGCATCGCGATAAAGACCCACGCCGTCCCAGAACACCTTCTTGATGCCGTAGATCTGCGGGCTGTGCGGATCTTCCTCGGTTTCCACCTTGGCGTGATGCTTGCGGTGGATCGCGACCCATTCCTTGGTGACCATGCCGGTGGTCAGCCACGACCAGAAACGAAAGAAGTGCGCGAGCACCGGATGAAAATCCACACCGCGATGAGTCTGGCTGCGATGCAGGTACAGCGTCACCGTGAAGATCGTCAGCTGCGTGACGACCATCAGAAACACGAACCACGTGCCCCAGGACGCTTGCGTCAGGCCGCGCGAGGCAAAGGCAATCAAGGAATCGAACATAGAGGGAGGCGCTGCGAAAGGTGGGACGAAAAGTCCACTATACGCGGACCTTACTGGGGCCGCCACGTTGATTTTTCAAGGGTTTGCGCGGATGTGACGGGATTCGCCCCTCGGCGCACCTGAGCCGGCGCTTGCCGACCGCGTACCGGAAACGAAACAATCGCACTACGTGACCACGCCTGCCCCACCGATCCTTGTCCTCGACCATGTCAGCCGCCGCCTTGCCGGTCGCACGGTTGTGCATGACCTCAACCTGGAACTGGCGCGCGGC
Source organism: Dokdonella sp. (assembly GCA_040002595.1). GTDB lineage: Bacteria > Pseudomonadota > Gammaproteobacteria > Xanthomonadales > Rhodanobacteraceae > Dokdonella_A. The sequence continues at coordinate 18,663 of JBDUED010000014.1, forward strand.
GACGTGCTCGGCCTGCTCGGGGTCAACGGGGCCGGCAAGACCACCACCCTGCGCATGATCGCCGCCGTGCTCGCGCCGAGCGCCGGCTGGGTGCGGCTCGGCGGCGCCAACTTGTATGAACACCCTCAGCTGGCACGGCGGCGCATCGGTTACCTGCCCGAAACCCCGCCCCTGCATGCTGAATTGACCGCCGATGAATTTCTGCGCTTTTGCGCACGTCTGCATGGCATCGCGCGCGAAAAGGTTGCCGGCGCCGTCGCGAGCGTGATTGATCGTTGCGAGCTCGGCGATGTGCGACGTCGGCCGATGGCGACTTTGTCCAAGGGGTTTCGTCAACGTGTCGGACTGGCGCAGGCGATTGTGCACGCGCCGGAACTGATCGTGCTCGATGAGCCTGCTTCCGGGCTCGATCCGGTACAGGCGCTGAAGTTGCGCGAGATCGTGCGCAGCCTCGGCCGCGATCACGCGGTAGTGCTGTCGACGCACGTCTTGCCGGACGTATCGGCCTGTTGCGATCGGGTTGCGATCCTGCACCGTGGCGAACTGCGTCATTGCGCAAGCTTGAGCAAGCCCGGCGGCGGCGCCCTGCGCGTGGGCGTTGCCAAATCCTTGCGCGCCGAAGACTGGCTGAGGTTGCCAGGCGTCGCGGCTGTCGAACCGATCGATGCGCGTCATTGGCGCGTGCAGCTGGTGCCGGATGCAGCAGTCAGCGCGTTTGTCGCGCGCATGGTCGAACATGGCTTTGGTCTGGAAGAAGTGCGAGCGGAAACCACTGCGCTCGAACAGGTGTTCCTCGCCATCGCCGCCGCGGATGCGCCGGCCGCTGCAGCATGAGCACGACCGGCCTGATCGCGCGACACGAATGGCGCCGCCTCGGGGTGCAGCCGTTTGCATGGCTGCTCGGCGCGGTTGTCATCGCGTTGATGGCGTGGCAATTCCTGCAGGTGCTGCAGGGTTTCATTGATCTGGCGCCCAAACTGGGCGGCCTGAAAAATGCCCCCGGCGTGACTGATCTCATCGCCATTCCGTTGCTGCGCAGCTTCGCCAATCTGCTCGTGCTGCTGGCGCCGCTCATCACCATGCACGCGTTTGCCGGCGAGCGCCGCGCGCAGACCTTGCCGCTGCTGCTGGCGAGCGGCATCGGCAATGTGCGCATCGTGCTTGGCAAGTATCTGGGCGCGCTGGGTTTCGTGTTCGTGCTGATTGCTCTGGTGACCCTGATGCCTTTGGCGCTCGACTTCGGGACTTCGCTCGATGTGGGCAAGATCGCTGCAGGCACGCTCGGCCTTGCGTTGTTTGCCGCCGCATTGACTGCGATCGGTATCGCCTGCTCGGCATGGGCGGCACAGCCGGCGCTCGCCGCGGCGGCGGCGCTTGCACTCGGCAGCCTGCTCGCGGTCGTCGACGCTGGCGCACGTCTGCAAGGTGTCGGCAACGCCGGCATAAATTACCTTGCGCTGCCGACCCATCTGGAACCATTTTTTCGCGGGATCGTTGCCAGTGTCGACATCATCTATTTCGTGCTCGTCAGTGGCGTCGCGCTCGCTCTCGCCACACGTCGCCTTGACACACTGCGCTCGCGGTCTGACTGATGCGCGAGCGTTTCAGCAACGTTATTCATGCCCTGCTCGTCTTCGCGCTTGCAGTCGCGATCGCTTTTTTGAGTACGCGCTTCGGTTTCGAAACCGATTTGAGTCACGCGCACAGCGCGAGTCTGGGCAGTGCGTCGGTCGCGTTGCTGAAAACCCTCGACGCCCCGGTCGAGGTGGTGAGTTATGCGAGCAAGCAAGGCGGCTTGCGCGCGGTGATCGCCGATTTCATTGATCGCTACCGTCGCGCGAAGCCGGACGTGAGCTTGCGTTTCGTCGATCCGGATGCCGATCCAAATGCGATGCGCAGCGCCGGCGTGCGCGTCGACGGCGAACTCGACATTCGCTACAACGGCCGCAGCGAGCGCCTCAAAGTGCTCAGTGAAGCCGAATTTTCCAATGCGCTGCTGCGCTTGTCGCGGGCGCACGCACGCATCGTTGCGTTTCTTGAAGGCGAAGGCGAGCGCCAGCCGCTCGGCAAGGCGAACGCAGATTTGGGCCAGTTCGTCGCCACGCTGGCTGATCGCGGCGTGCGCGCGGTACCGTTGCCGCTGGCCAATACCGGCGCGGTGCCGGCAAACACCGATCTTGTGGTCATCGCCAATCCGCAAGTTGCTTTGGCGCCGGCGGTGGTCGCCGAACTCCTCGATTACGTCGCGCGCGGCGGCGGCTTGCTGTGGCTGGTGGAGCCTGACGAAAAATCCACGCTGGACGATCTCGCGCAGGCGCTCGGCATCCGCGCGCTGCCCGGTACCGTTGTCGACGGCAGTGGTCAGGCGTTTGGCCTGGGCGATCCGAGTTTTGTCGCGGTCGATCATTATCCGGCGCACGCGATCACCAAGGATTTCGTGCTGACGACCCTGTTCCCGCAAGCGGCCGCGCTTGCGCAACTCACCGATGCGCACTGGGATACGCACTCGATCCTGCGTTCGAGCGCAAAATCCTGGAACGAAACAGGCCACATTCCCAAAGCGGGCGAAAACGCCGATACGATCCGTCAGGACGCAGACGCGGGCGAGATTCCCGGGCCGCTGGATCTGGGTTTTGCGCTGACGCGGGTGTCGCCGCGTCCGGACAAGCGTGAGCAGCGCGTCGTCGTGATCGGCGACGGAGATTTCCTGTCCAACAGCTATCTTGGCAACGGCGGCAACCGCGAGTTCGGCCAGCGCGTGTTCGACTGGCTGCTCGGCGACGATGTGCAGATTGCGGTCGCGGACACCAGCGCGCCGGATCGCACGCTGAAACTGTCGCAGGCAGCGCTGGGCGCGATCGGCATTGGCTTCCTTGTTGTCCTGCCACTGCTGCTGGCGCTCGCCGGCGGCCTGATCTGGTGGCGCCGCCGTCGCTGACGCGTGGTTTGATCGGCGCTTGCTTGCGGCGACCGCAAAGCGGACCATAATCCTTGCATGAAACACCGCACGCGCACCAACCTGTTTCTGCTCGTGACCGTAGTCCTGCTCGGGGCGGCAGCGTACGCCGAACTGCGCCGCGAAGACGCCCTTGCGCTCGATCCGCTGACAACGCTCGATCCGGCAGCGGTGCGCACGCTAAGCATCAATTGCAACGGCTGCACCTCGCGGCGTTTCGAGAAAGCCGCGGGCCACTGGCGCATGCTTGAACCGCGGGTGGCCATGGCCGACGACGCGCGCATCAATCGGCTCGCCGCGATCGCACGCGCGCCAGTGCGTTTTCGCCATGTCGCCGGCGAACTGGATGCGAAGAACCTCGGTCTCGATCCGCCATGGGCGACGCTGCAGCTCGACGATACGCGCTTGAGGTTCGGCACCACCGACGCAATTCACGGCGATCGTTATGTCGAGGTCGGCACCACCATCGCTTTGGTTCCGGATCGCTTCAGCGCCTTGCTTTTCGCGACGCCGGAAAGTGAATTGACACAGCCGGTCGACACGCTGAAGGAATAGCACGTGCCGGAATTGCCTGAAGTCGAAACCACGCGGCGTGGACTCGAACCGCATTTGGTCGGCCGTCGCGTGGTAACGCTCGATATCCGCCAGCCGCGCTTGCGCTGGCCGGTCGCCAATGAACTGTCGATGCTGTTACCCGGCCAGCGCATTGAAGCGATCGAGCGACGTGCGAAATATCTGCTCGTTCACACCGGCGTCGGCGCCGCGTTGCTGCATCTGGGCATGTCCGGTTGCTTGCGCGTGCTGCCTGCGGCGACGCCCATAGGCGCGCACGATCATGTCGACTGGCGTCTCGATTCGGGTCGCGTGTTGCGCTACACCGATCCTCGCCGCTTCGGCTGCCAGTTGTGGCAGGCGCCCGGCGAAATCCATGGGCTGCTTGCAGGCTTGGGTCCGGAACCGTTGTTGGATGGTTTTGATGGCGATCTGTTGTGGGTGCGTTCGCGCGGGCGCAAGGCCGCGGTAAAAGTGTTCGTGATGGATCAGGCAATCGTCGTCGGCGTCGGCAATATCTATGCGGCAGAAGCCTTGTTTGCCGCGCGCGTCCATCCCAAACGCGCCGCCGGGTCGATTTCGCGAGCGCGTTACGCACGCCTCGCGCGCGAGGTGAAGCGCATTCTCGCCCACGCGATAGCGCGCGGTGGTACCACCTTGCGCGACTTCATCAGTCCGGATGGTGCGCCTGGCTATTTCGAGCAAGAGTTGTTTGTCTACGGCCGCGCCGGCGCAGCGTGCAAAATATGCGGCACGCCAATCAAGGCGATCATGCTGGGCCAGCGATCGACGTTTTATTGTCCGCGTTGCCAGCGCTGAGTGGCGTCGCACATCGGGTTCGCTGCGCACGTCACAACCGACGAATCAGTCGGGCCAACGCAATGCAAGGTGGCGATTGTTGAACGCAGGATCGTCGAGCGCCCCGGCGACGTGAACCTGCATGCCGGCGGGTGCGCCGTCGATCTCGACCACATACCCGTCCTCGACAATGCCGCCCTGGGCCTGGAAATCGAGAAAGCGTTCGCCGAGTTCGCCGGCGACGCTGGCGGCGGCGGGTGGCACGTTGCGGATGCTCACATCGGGCCGCGCGAACTTGCGCAGGCCACGCGTGTGAACATGCAAGCGACCGCTGTGCAGGTCGTCGTCATTGCACAGGATCAACACATGCTCGCGCGGCGCAAAGGTGTCGCTGGAGAAAAACCGCCGATGCCATTCGTGGGCATCGAACATCGAAAGAGTCTGCGGATCGATTACCGCGACACCGCCGAGATCGACCAGCGCAGTGACTGTTCCGATCAGATCGCGCAAGCCATCGAGATCGGCCGGATCGGCGAGGCTGCCGCGCAACATCACGCATTCACCGGCTTTTTTCGCGCGTTCGAACAGGAGTGAATTTTCCTCGTACAACAGAGCGCCGAGGGTGCCTGCAAGCGGATAGCCGTCCCATTTCATCAGTTCGCGGTTGACGTAGCGCACCACCTCGATGCCGGGCGGCGTGCCACGCGTGCGGTATTTCGGCGCATCGATCGTGAAGTCCTTGTCAAAGTCGCCGAACACGAACCACAGCAGAAACGCCTGCTCACGACTGTCGCGCCACTGCGAGCGCGGCCAATTCGGGGTACTCATCGCGGCGTCTCCCTCGTGTTGAACGGCAATACCGGTTGTTGCAATTGGACGCGGCCTTCGCCAGACATGATCTTCTTGAATTCAGGCCGACTGACCGAGACATAGCGTTCGTTGCCGCCGACCTCGACCTGCGGCCCGTCGGTGACGGCGCGGCCGTGCTCGTCGACGCGCACCACCATCGTCGCTTTCTTCCCGCTGTGGCAAATGGTCTTGATCTCGATCAGGTTGTCGGCCCAGGCGAGCAGGTACTGGCTGCCTTCGAACAGTTCGCCACGAAAATCCGTGCGCAGGCCATACGCCAACACCGGAATGCCGAGTGCATCAACCACATCACTCAGCTGCCACACCTGCGATCGGGTGAGGAACTGCGCCTCGTCGACAAGCATGCAATCGAGCTTGCCGTGGGCGGCGACATCGTTGTGTGCCACCTCGAGCAAGTCGTCGTCGCGCGTGAACCGGCGTGCATCCGCCCGCAAACCTATGCGCGAGGCGACAACCGCGTCGTCGCTGCGCGTATCGAGCTGCGGGGTCAGGATCAGCGTGCGCATGCCGCGCTCGTGATAGTTGTACGCGCTCTGCAGCAAGGTGGTGGTCTTGCCGGCGTTCATCGCCGAATAATAGAAATAGAGTTTGGACATTGAAGAGCACGGCTGAAGGCTGAGGGCTGAGGGTGGCGTTGCCCGACCCTCGTCGCTGCTGGCACTGGCGATGAAATCCATCTGCCGCGAAAATGCCCGCACGGCAACAGTATCGCATTGCGGCTGCGCCGATCCTCAGCCTTTGATCCCCAGCCCTCATGCTGAACCCCCAACAACGCATCGCGGTCGACTACTGCGATGGCCCTTTGCTCGTACTTGCCGGCGCAGGTTCGGGCAAGACGCGCGTGATCACCGAGAAGATCGCGCACCTCATCAAGCACAAGACGGCACCGGCGGCGAAGATTGCGGCAATCACGTTTACCAACAAGGCGGCGCGCGAAATGCGCGAGCGCGTTGGAAAGCTGGTGTCCGGCGTCGCTGCGGAAGGGCTGACGGTGTGCACGTTCCATGCGCTGGGACTGAGGTTCCTGCAGATCGAGCACGCGCGCGCAAACCTGCGTCGCGGTTTTTCGGTTCTCGACGCCGACGATACGCACGGCATTATCAAGGACCTCGCACCGAAGGGCATGAAGCCGGACGGTTTGTTCGCGTTGCAGTCGCTGGTGTCGCGCGCCAAGAACGAAGGTTTGACGCCCGCACAAGCAGCTACGTGCGCAAGCAGTGCCCGCGAGCGCGAGGCAGCGGAAATCTACGCCAATTATCAGAAGCGCCTGGGCGCGTTCAATGCGGTCGACTTCGACGATCTGATTCGCTTGCCGCTGGCTGTGCTCGATGCGGATGAAGAGGCGCGTCTGGGCTGGCGTGAGCGCTTGCGCTACCTTCTCGTCGACGAATACCAGGACACCAACACGGCGCAGTACCGGCTGGTCAAGATGTTTGCCGGCGATCGCGGCGCGTTTACTGCAGTCGGAGATGACGATCAGTCGATCTATTCGTGGCGCGGCGCGAATCCAGAGAATCTATCCGAACTTTCGCGCGACTATCCGAACCTTAAAGTCGTGCGGCTGGAGCAAAATTACCGCTGCGCGCGACGCATCTTGCGCGTCGCAAATGCACTGATCGCCAACAACGCGCACGTGTACGAAAAAAAGCTCTGGAGCCAGCAGGAGGAAGGGTCGCCGATCCGGGTGATCGAATGCCGCGACGACGAACACGAGGCCGAGTGCGTCGCCGGCGCGATTGCGCATCTGGCGCAGAAGCACGCTACGCCTTGGCACGAATTTGCGGTGCTCTATCGCGGCAATCACCAATCGCGCGCGCTGGAAAAAGCCTTGCGCCTTGCGCGTGTTCCCTATCACGTGACCGGTGGCACCGCCTTCCTCGATCGGGCGGAGGTCAAGGACCTGCTCGCGTATCTGCGCCTTATCAACAATCCTGACGATGACGCGGCGTTTCTGCGTGTGGTAAACCTGCCGCGCCGCGATATCGGCGCGACGACGCTGGAAAGACTTGGCGAACTCGCCGGCAAGCGGCAGATTTCCCTGTTGCGCGCGGCGCATGCCGATGCGGTGCTCAGCCAGCTTGCCGCGCGCGCAGCGTCGTCGCTGGTTGGTTTTTCAAACCTGATCAGCGAGCTGACGACGAAGGCTTCGCGACTGCCCGCGGCCGACCTCGTCGATGAACTCATCCGTCGTATCGGCTACGTTGAGCACATCGCAAGCCAGATAAAGGAGCCGGCATTGCGCGAACGGCGCATCGATAACCTCAAGGAATTGTCGAGCTGGTTTCGCGCGATGGACAAGAACGGCGCGGCCGGCGATCTAGCCGCACAACTCTCCCTGTTGAGTCACGGCGATCGCGATGATCCGGGCAATGCGGCGCGCCTGATGACGCTGCATTCGGCCAAAGGTCTGGAATTTCGCTTTGTGTTTCTGGTCGGTGTCGAAGACGGCACCTTGCCGCACGAAGGCAGCCTCGCCGACGGCCGTGTCGAAGAGGAACGCCGCCTGATGTACGTCGGCATCACGCGCGCGAAGGAGCAACTCACGCTGTCGTTCGCGAAACGCAAGAGACGCTTTGGCGAAATTCTCGCCAACGAGCCCAGCCGTTTCCTGAAGGAACTGCCAGGCGACGATTTGCATTGGTCAGGCCGCGATGTCGAGCAGGACGCCATTCTGAAGAAAGATCTGGCTTCGTCGCATATCGCGCGGCTGTCGAGCTTGCTCGCCGATTAGGCGTCGCTTGGTTGGAGCGCCGGAAGGCGCGATGCCCGTGCTCTGGATATCAATCAAGCATCGCCCCTTGCGGCGCACCCACAACGAGCGCGGCTCAGATCAATTTGGCCGCCATCAACTCACGTTTCATATATGCGTAGTAAATCGGTGCGGCCACCAGTCCTGCCATGCCGAATGCCGCCTCCATTACCAGCATCGCGATCAGCAATTCCCACGAGCGTGCGCGGATCTGCGTCCCGACGATGCGCGCGTTCAGAAAATATTCGAACTTGTGGATCAGGATCAGGAACACCAGCGCGGCGATGCCGACGCCGAGTGACACCGACAGGCCAACCACGAAGATCAGCGTGTTGGAGATAAGGTTGCCGGCTACCGGCAGCAGGCCGATCACAAAGGTCGCCACCACCAGGCTCTTGGCCAGAGGCA
>JBDUED010000015.1:0-26144 GCA_040002595.1 Dokdonella sp.
GTGAACGACAACATCGATGACACGACGAAGTGGGATTTCACAAGCTCGGTCGCCAGCGACGTGATGCCCACCGAGATTCAGCAGACCCAAGGCAACGTGGGATTTGCGGTCACCTTCAACTCATCCGGCCCACGCACGCTCACCGTCACCAGCAAGGGCGACAACACGATCAAGGCAACCGTGAATGTCGCGGTGATCCGGACGTTCACAGACTATCCGAGCGAGTGCACCGGTGCGCTGAACTTCAACAGCCCGTTCGCGGATGATTTCGCCGGCAACAGTCTGGATCCCAGTCGTTGGACGGCACACGCCAACGGCGGAACCATCACGGTCGCCGCCAACTCGGTGGCGCTGGGCGGATCGCCCTTCCCCTACGTCACCTCGGCAGATTCACCGATACCCGCAGCGGGACCGTTCTCGGTGCGCTGGATCGCCGAATACAACGCGCTGCAAAACTTTGGCACTGGCAGTTTGGCGGTCACGGCCAGTTTGCCGACGAATGGCGCCTCGAGCTGGAGCGACGTCGCCGACGCCTGGCAGGACGGCACCAGCTATCGCATCCAGGTGCAGACCGCACCCATAACCCACGTCAACGCCTACAGCGAACCTCCGTCGGCGCAGACGCTGCACGACGTGGAATATTGCTGGCTCCCAGGCACCACCGAAGTGTGGGTGGATGGCGTGATGAAACTGCAGACTGCACGTGACCCGAGCGTGCCACGGCCGACCGCGTTGTGGTTCGGCAATCCAACCAACGTTGCGGGAAGTTGGAGTCCATTCACCCTGTACTACGTGCAGGTGCGTGCGCTCAATGACGAGATCTTCAAAAACGGCTTCGACGGGTAGTAGCGCGGCTTCAATACAGACGAGTCGGCTTCCTCCTGTCGCTCCGGGACAAGGAAACCGGGATACTCGCTGCGCGCTCGCCATGCGCCCCCATCCAAACACCGTCGACGTTCCGATGATCCTCCGACTCGCCCATTTGCGCTTCATGCTGGGTACCTGAACCTAATCCGGCAAAGGGGGAATGCCGTGTATCATCCAAAAATGTTTCTCACCCATATCTGCGCCGGTGTACGTCACCGATCGCAACAACACCAGTAGCAACTTCGCGATCCACAAATATGCGCCGAACCGTTCGGGCTAAACGCAGCAGGACGATGTGGCCAACACCGAGTTGAATTATCCCGAAGGCGTGGCGGCGGACGGCGATTGGAACACCTTCAACCTCTACCACGTGGAAGTGCGCAACCTGGACAAAATCTTAGTTGATGGTCGGGACGGTGCTCCGGCGGAATATTAGCCATCGACGTCGCGGCCATGCCCCAGAATCAAATTAAAAAAATCACTGGTCCTGGCAATAAAGTGATCGACGCAGCAGTGCGACCCCGATGCCAGCGAGCCTGACGCTCGCTGGCATCGTCAGAAAAATCCGATTTCATGCTCACCATGCATTGAAATCACGAGCTTCACCATCGCGGCGGGCAGCATGATTTCGAGTTCGAGCGGCTCGCCTTGCGGTCCGTTGCCGCTTAAAGTCATCTCGAACAGTACACCGGAAGCATCGACCTCCGAACAGACGATATGTTTGCCGCCGGGCGCATCGCGCAGATATGGTTTTATCGCGTCGCCGAGCGCTTCAAGCGCCTGCGGAAACAGGAATACCGCGTAGTTGACTGGATCGATCATGCCACCCCTCTGTTTCACAGTTCGATCGAAAGCGACGCTGCGGCGCGACAGGCTTTCGCGATCGCCGATTCCAAGGTGGAAGCGCGCGCGAGTGTAACCGCCATGCGTCGCTCCCCCTGCACCTCGGGCTTTCCGAACAAACGCAGCATCGTGTCGGGTTCGTCCAGCGCTTCGGCGACGCCGTGATAGCGCGGTTTGTTGCCATGGCCTTCGGCGAGCACCGCGCACGACGCGGATGGGCCGAACTGGCGAATCACTGGAATCGGCAGGCCGAGGATTGCGCGCGCGTGCAGCGCGAACTCGGACAGGTCCTGTGAAATCAGCGTAACCAAGCCGGTATCGTGCGGACGTGGACTGACTTCCGAGAACACCACGGCGTCGCCCTTGACGAAAAACTCGACGCCAAACACGCCGCGTCCACCGAGTGCTTCAGTAACGCCGGCGGCTTGGCGCTGCGCCTCGACGAGCGCGGCTTCACTCATCGCTTGCGGCTGCCATGATTCGCGATAGTCGCCGTGTTCCTGGCGATGCCCGATCGGCGCGCAAAAGCTCGTTCCGCCAACATGGCGCACGGTCAGCAGCGTGATCTCGTAATCGAAATCGACGAAGCCCTCAACAATGCAACGCCCCTGCCCTGCGCGACCGCCGGATTGGGCGTAGTCCCACGCCGCATCGACTTCGCTCGCATCGCGCACCGTGCTCTGGCCCTTGCCCGAACTGCTCATGACCGGCTTGATCACGCACGGCAATCCGATCGCAGCGACTGCGGCGACGTATTCCGCATGTGTGTCGACAAAGCGGTAGGGCGAAGTCGGCAGGCCCAGTTCCTCGGCAGCCAGGCGACGTATGCCTTCGCGGTTCATCGTCAACCAGGCCGCGCGCGCGGTAGGTATCACGGTTAGTCCGCCCTGCTCCAACTCGACCAGAGTCTGGGTGTGTATCGCCTCGATTTCCGGCACAACAAAATCGGGCTTTTCAATCTCGATCACACGCCGCAGCTCCGCCCCGTCTAGCATGTTGATCACGTGCGAACGATGCGCCACCTGCATCGCCGGCGCATTCGCGTAACGATCCACCGCAATCACCTCGACCGCAAACCGCTGCAACTCGATGGCGACTTCCTTGCCGAGTTCGCCGGAGCCGAGCAACAGCACGCGGATAGCGGTGTTGGTATGCGGCGTGCCAAAAGGAATCATGTGCGAAGTTCGCGGATCAGGGGCCGGCGATTGTAGTGGACGCGACCGCACCGCCGGCAGTTGTATCCGTCGGCGAACCATTTTGCGAAGCGGGAAACATTGCGGGTAGACGGCGCACACGGGGTACGCGATCCACATTGTCGGATGGCGCGAGCACGCCGTTTGCGTCGTTGTCGCAAAAGCAGTCGACCGCGGCAGATCGCCGCGGCCGATGCTGTCAAGGCTACTTCAGGACCAGTTCGCGGACCAACCGCCCGCCCAGCACGTCACGCATGGCGCCACGATCCATCGTGGCCTTGTTCTGCTCATCGTTGCTGCCGAGCACCTTGGCGCTGATCGCTTCCGACTGGTCGGTTTTGTCGAGCGCGGCCATGTTCGGATAGCTGACGGTAAGGACCAGATTGTAGTCGTCCGGCGAACGCGCCTGGGTCTGGGCGACCGCATACCGTGTCACGATTCCAGCTTTCTTCAATGCCTCCATCTCTGCCTTGTACGGGCCATCCAGGAATTTCATGTAGTTGTCGAACTGGCCCGGTTTGATCCGGATGAAGCTGACATCGGTGACCACTCCTTCGGTGTAAGGTTTGGCCTCCTGCGCAATGACCGAGCCAATCAGACCGCACCCGAGCAACGCCACAAGCAATAATGTGATCCGTTTCACAAAACTTCCCCTTGACAGAATTGCCACCCCATGATGGCCCGGCGAAGCTACGCTCGCCTATCTCGGCTGTCAATGAACATCCTGGGCAAATGCGGCGGACGCAGGTCGGACCAAATATGCTTCTTGCAACATCTCCGCTTTCGACCAAATTACGCACTGGATCTACCGCGCGCGCGCGGAGTTGCCGACAATGGCGCCCTACCCCACCGGATCTGTGCATGCATCCCGCCTTTCACGGCAAGCTTTGGCTTGCCGGCCTGCTTTTCATGCCCCTGCTCGGACAGGCCAGGCCGCCCGAGAATCAATGGTTCACTGTGCTTCTCGACGGGCGCAAGATAGGCTCGTTCGAATCGACGCGAGAGGCTCGTGGCGTGCAGATCGTGACCGTGCAGAAACTCGATATCGTTCTCGACCGTGCCGGTTCGCACGTGGCAGTGAGCAACGCGGAATCATCGACCGAAACGGCCGATGGCAAACCGCTCGCATTCCGCAGCGTGTCGCAACTGTCCGGCAGCGAAACGATCATCGAAGGACAACTCCGTGGAGGCACGGTAGATGTCACCACGCAGAGCGCCGGCACCCGTCAGGGTCGACAGATGCCGTGGCCACGTGGCGCATTGCTGCCGGAAGGCTTGCGCCTTGCCGGCATGCGCGCGGGCCTGAAACCGGGAACGCGCTATCGGACGATAGCGTTCCAGTCCTCCAGTCTGGATGCGGCAGAGGTCAGCAACGTAGTCGGCGCACCGGAACGGGTAGAGCTGCCCGGCGGCAAGCGCTATCTCAACCCGATCGAACAAACCATTGCGTTTAAAGGCGCGCCGATGCGCAGTCGCACCTGGGTCGATGCCGATCAGACCGTCTACAAGCTGACGATGCCAATGATGGGTGTCGATCTGGTTCTGCTCGCCTGCGACCGGGCCTGCGCGACCGCGCCAAACCAGGGCAGCGATGTGTTCCAGCGCACGCTGATGCGATCGCCACGTGCGCTCAGCCGCGACGAACTTGCCGGCGCTATGCGCTACACCCTGGCACCACGCGGTCACGGCGCGCCGCTGGCACTACCGGAGACCGACGAGCAGCACGTCGATCGCTCGGGCGACGAACGTATCGTGACCATCCACCGTGCGGTCATTTCGCAAGCTCAGAGCAAGCCCGCGCCGGAGGACTATCTGCCGAACGACTGGCTGCAGAGCACGGCGCCGGAAATCGTGCGGCTGGCCAAGCAGGCCGTCGCCGACGAAAAGCTGCCGCGCGAGCGCATGCAACGCATCGAAACGTTCGTACGCGGCTACATCCGTGCCAAAACACTCAATGTAGGCTATGCCTCGGCGCTCGAAGTCGCCCGCAAGCCGGAAGGCGACTGCACCGAACATGCCGTGTTGGTCGCCGCGCTCGGTCGCGCGCTCGGCATCGCGACGCAGGTCGTGGACGGGCTTGCGTACGTGCCGGATTTTTCCGGCGAGGAGCACGTGTTCGTGCCGCACGCGTGGGTACAGGCGTGGATCGACGGCCACTGGCAAAGTTTCGACGCCGCCCTCAGCGGCTTCGACGCTGGCCATATTGCGCTCGCAATCGGTGACGGCGATCCTTGGCGTTTTTATGCGGGACTAGACATGCTCGGACGTATCGATCTGCGCACGGTCGAGCCGGTTGCCGCGCCGACCTCGCGGCCGGAGTAGACGCGAAACTACGCTGAGCTTCAACGCCATTCAGTTGAGCACGGGTCCGGTTCAGCGGACATGCTGCCCTGCATGCTAGCGTTGCAGTCCACCTGTCATGTTGATTGATTCTGGAGATTGCCTGATGTCGATTCGCCTGTTCTCATGCGCCCTAGCGTTCGGCTTCGCAACCGCGTACGCCGCACCACAGCAGACGCCGACGCCATCCAACCCTGCGGCCACAGCTGCGGACATCGACGTCGACGCCATGGCGCGCGCGAAGGATGTTGGCGGAAAGGACGCAACTGCGCCTGTCGTGGATGGCGCTGCCGTTGACGCCGGTGCAGAAGTGTCGACGCAAACCGACACGGATGGCAGCGCACCGGCAGCATCTTCCACGCAATCTGCGGCCGGCGCAGCGTCGGAAACTCCAGCTTCGGCGGCAGAGGCAAGCGATCCCGCGCAGGTGCCCCTTTCTCCCATCGCGCCGATCCCCGCGGCGAGCGGTGCCGAGCAGCGCCTTGCCGCAGGTTGCGAAGAACGCGCGAAAAGCCTGCTCGACGCGGCCCAAAAAGGCGACTACGCCACCGCAACCAGGGATTTCGACGCGAAGATGCGCGCAGGATTGCCGCCAGCGAAGTTCAAGCAGGCGTGGGAATCTCTCGCCCAGTTTGGCGCATTGTCCGCACGCGGCCAGTCGCATCCCGCGACAAGCAATGGCTATATCGCAGTGACGATTCCCTTGATCTTCGAGAAGGCAAACCTGTACGCGCAGATTGCCTGCGGTAGTGACGGCCGCATCGCCGGCTTCTACGTCAAACCGCTGGACGTACCCGCAAAGTGAGCGTCCGACTTCGCGGTGGTCCGGATTGCAACTGCGATCGCAAGTGAGCGGGGCATCGACCGCTCCACCAAAACGCTGCGATATGCATGAACGTCGTGCGATCCTGCGCATGGCCCAGTCGCTCGGTGTCCCGTTGGATTACGCACGATCGTCCGGGCTGCGTGCGATGCGCGAACCACAGCTGCTTGTGTCCATCGGCGAGGATATTCACGCGCGCACGCAATGGCTGGCGCCGCGCGCCGCCCGTTCATTTGCTCGCATGCGTGCCGCGGCAACCGTAGATGATGTCGATCTGCAGATCGTCTCCGCATACCGTTCGGCCGCGTATCAAATGGGAATCCTGCAGCGCAAACTGGAGCGTGGACAATCGATTGACGAAATCCTGCGCGTGAGCGCGGCGCCGGGATACAGCGAACATCACAGCGGACGTGCGATCGACCTGACTTCCCCCGGTTTTGTCGCGCTTGAAGAATCGTTCGAGAATTCCGCCGCCTTTGCGTGGCTATCCGCCCACGCATCGCGTTACGGATTCGCGTTGTCGTATCCGCGCGGCAATCCGCATGCAATCGCGTACGAACCGTGGCACTGGTGCTGGCACGCGCTACCACGAGAAGCGCGCGCCGCGTAAATCAGCCTGCCAACGTCGGCCTCAAGGCAACCATCAACGAACAACCGCATCGCGCCACACATGCGCGCCCAGCGAAAGCCAGCCCAAAATCAATGCGACGCCGCCGAACGGCGTGATCGCGCCGACAATGTTCGGTGCGCCCAAGGCGAGCGCATACAGGCTCGCACTGAAGGCCACGCTGCCGATGACGAATGCAAATACGGCACAGCGCAACGCGCGCGTCGCCGCGTCACGCGCGAGAACACCCGCTCCTAACAACGCGAGCGCGTGCCAGAATTGGTACTCGACAGCCGTATGCCAGATTCCCAGCGCGCGCTCGTCAAGCACGCCATGCAGGGCATGCGCGCCAAAGGCGCCGAGCATGACGGCCAAGGCTCCCGCTACCGACGCGGCCGTCAACGCAAATCGCGAGAGGCTCTTATCTTGTGTCAAGGCAGTACCACCGGGCAGGTTTGAGGGCAGCGATGCCGGGCAGCGTCTTGAAAACAAACGCGCCTAGGTTGCAAATCGCTTTGCACATTCCACCTTGGCGAGCCACGGCGTCGACTATTTGCCGGACCCAGGCGGTTTGCGCCTTGCGGTCGCCTTGGCGCTTTGGGCCTGCTTGCTTGCCTGCGGTGGCTTCAACAGATCCTCGATAGTCTTGTTGATGCTCGCGTACTTGTACGCCGGCAGCACAAAAGTCCAGCCGGAAAAACGCGCGTTGAGATCGGCGACTTCCTTGTTCAACCCAACCAGCCGATTCTCGCGATCCTTCACTGGATCGCTGACAACGAGTGGCTTGATCGGCGCATCGGTTGCCTTTGCGTCTTTCGTCTCGCCTGATTTGGCGATGGACGCGCTCTCGAAATCGGCCTTGGCTTTCGCCTGCGCCGCCGCGATGTCCTTCTCGGCTTGCGTGGTGTCGAGCGAAGCGGCGAATTTCGCGTAGTCCTTTGCGTCCTTTTCCCAGACGGTCGCGTCAATAACGAGACCGTCGAACATCGCGTAGCGCGCCTTCAGCGCCTTGTCGTCGGGTGGCGCGTCTTTTGCCGGCACGACATCATCGAAACGCAATGCTGCGAGCGTCGAGGCCAGACCGTTTATGGAATATTCCGCGCCGGGTTCGCGGCCTTTCGGGATAGGGTCGAGCGTGAAGTTCGAATCACCCGGCGCGTTCTTGGCGACGCGCACGTGCGTGCCGTCGGGATGATCGATCGTTACCATCTGGATGCGGTCCGCCGCGATGTCCACGAGATCCTTCTTCAACCAGTCCACTGGATTTTTCTCGACCGAGAACGTGCCCGAGGCGAGCCAGCTCTGCGCTTCGCCGGCGCGGCGCACGAAGGTGCCACCGCCGCGCGGGTTTGTGTTGCCGACGATCAATTGCAGGGGTTGCGCAAGTCCGTCGATTTGGACAAGCACCCCTTTGGCGTCCTTGCCCGCGACATCCTCCACGCCGAGTGTTGGGTACTTGTCCTTGTTCTCGGTTTTCTGCTCGACAAGCTTCGCGTCGGCCAGTTTGAGCAGAAACTCGCGCAGCTTGCCGGTATCGACCGGATAACCATCCTTCTCGACCATGCCCCAGCCATTGGCACCGCGTACCAGCGTTGCGATCGTCTTGTTGTCAGCGCCCGTGACGACGATCTTGCTGATGTCATTGAGATGATCGCGCAACGTCGGCGCGAGATACGCCGATGTTGCGCCGCCATCGCTGACCGGTTTTTGCACATGATTCAACGCAATGGCCGCGACAAGCGCCAACAAGGCGGCGACGCACAATCCGATCAGGGTCCTGGAGTTCATGCGTGATCTCCTTGTGCACGGCGGCGGCGTTGATTGCGCCACCACGCGAACGCAAGCGCGGCCAGCGTGACAAGCATGGGCATCAACACGATATCGAGAAATTTGAGTTTCGTTCCGAGGCGTTCGATCTCTGCATCAAGCTGGCGCCGCACCTGACGCAATTCCTTGCGGATTTCAAGTTTGCGCTTGAGGAAATTGTCGAGTTCGCCCTTTTGTTCCGGCGACAGGATCTGTGCTTGATCCTGACTCTTCGCGCTCTGCAACGCGGTCAACTTGCGTTCGGTATCAGACAGTTCCTGCTGCAACTCCTGCTCTTTCGCACGGAAGCGCTCATCAGCGGCTCGCTTGAGCGCTTCGACCGTGGTGAACGGCCGCTGCGACGTCGCGCGGCCACGGATCGAGATGAGATCGCTGGAGCCAGCCATGTTGTCGAGCGCATTGACCGCAAAATCACCGTTGTTGGCGAACGCGTTCATCACTTGCTGACCGAGAAATGATCGCATCTGCACCCACAAGCGGTCGCTCAGGATATCGGTATCGGCGACCAGGATGATCTGTCCGTTGGCGTCCTTCGACACCTGCAGGGAGCCGCCTTCCTTGCGTTCCGGAAATGCTGTCTTGAAGGGTCCGGTGAGGCGCGCCGCAATCACGTAGGGTGCGCCAGCAGGCTGGAAGCCGTTCAGCAGGGTACTCGGATCGCGCAACATGCGAAGACGATCGGTCGGAACAGCCATCGCGTCCGAAGTGGTCTGGATCAATGGGGTCAGCTTCTCGCCCTTGGCATCCTTGGATAGCTCAAAGAATCCTGCACTCGACACATTGATGGTTTCGAGATTGGCGGTAATCACGTCATCCGGGCTGAGGTCGGCGCGAGTCAATCCCAGAATCGCCGGATGACGCACCGGCGCCGCCCCTTCACCCGTGCTGATCGGCAATGCGCGCGCGCGATCGAGGACGACTTTTTTCGGGTCGTACTCGATACCCCAGGCTTTGAACAACCTGGGCAAATCCGAGGATTTGTCGGCCATCATGGCGGCCATCGGATTGGAGGGATCTGCGCCGCTGTCGTCGAGCTCGGCATCCGGGTCGACAAATGCAAGCAGGTGTCCGCCGCGCAGCACGAACTGATCGATCGCGTATTGTGCGTCGTCACCAAGTTTTTTCGGATGCACCACCACGAGCACGTCGATGTCCTTGTCGATCGACTTCAGCGTCGCGGAGTCGAGAGTGCGCATGTCGAACAACTGGCTCCACTGCTGGTCGACCGCCCAGGCCGGGCGCATCTGGCGCGAGGCCGGGTCGAGGCCGGCCGCAATCGGCAAGCCCGACAACAATCCGACGACCGGTTTCTTGGTCGTCGTCAACTCGTGGATCAGTTTTGCCACGTCGTATTCGAGAAATGCTTCCTTGTCTGGCTGCAGAAACGGGATCGCCGACTGACCATTGGTCGAGTTGGTGCCGGCAAGTCCGAAAAACACCTTGTCACCCGCCGCCGAAACCGGCACGGCTTGCAGCCCGAAACTGGTCGCCCGATCCTCGTCCTCTGAAAACGGCAACGGGTCCACGACTTCGAGTTTGATCTTGCCGCCCGAACGCGCAGCCATTTCCTGCAGCATTTCATGTACACGCGTGTAATACGTGCGCAATTGCGGCAAATCCTGGGTGCCCTTGTCGGAAAAGAACAACGTCAGGTTGATCGGCTCGTCGATCGATTTGATGATGTTCTTCGTGCCGTTCGACAGCGTGTACAGGTGGCTCTGCGTTAAATCCACGCGTGCGCCGCGAAACGCTACGTTGACCAGCAGCATTACAGCGACAAACAACACGGCAAGCACGATCAGTGCGGTACCGGAAAGCGCCTTGCGATTGAAATTCATCTCGGTTCCCTCCTCAGGCCGCTTTCTTGAGATCGATGACGATTACCGTTGCGTATAGCCAAACCGCGATCATCAATCCGAAATAAATCAGATCGCGCAGGTCGATCACGCCCTTGCTGATCGAGGCGAAATGGGTCAGGAAACTCAAAGCCGCGATCGCGTCGACCACGCCTTGTGGTGCCAGCGCGTGGATGAAGTCGAGTACCAGCGGAAACCCCGCGAGCAGCAGCAGGAAGCAGACCACCACAGTCAGGATGAAGGCGACGACCTGGTTGCGCGTCGCGGCCGATATGCACGAACCAATGGCGAGAAACGCCCCGGCCATCAGCAGCGAACCCAGATAGCTGGCGAATATCACGCCGTTGTCCGGGTTGCCGAGATAGTTGACGGTAAGCCAGATTGGAAAGGTCAATACAAGAGCGATTGCAATGAAAGCCCACGCGGCGAGAAATTTCCCGGCTACCGCCTGCCACATCGTGACCGGCAAGGTGAGCAGCAATTCAATCGTGCCGCTCTTGCGCTCCTCAGCCCACAGACGCATCGATACCGCAGGCACCAGGAAAAGATACAGCCACGGATGAAAGTTGAAAAACGGCTGCAGATCGGCCTGGCCGCGTTCGTAGAAATTGCCCAGATAAAACGTGAAGGCGCCCGAAAGCAGCAGGAAAATCACGATGAACACATACGCGACCGGCGTCGCGAAGTAGCTGCGCAGTTCGCGCTTGAAGATGGTCAGCGTGGCGCTCATGTTCGTGCCTCCTGGCCAACGGCTTCCTGCGTGATGGTGCGGAACACTTCGTCAAGGCGACCCGCCTCAAGCGCCAGCTCGCGCACGGCAATGCCCTGCGCGTTCAATGCCTCGCCCACCGCGATAAAAATGGAACGTCCTGGTTTCGGGAACGCAGTGATGCGGTTGTCCTGTGGGTCGACCTCGATCGCCGCGATGTCGGGGATGCGTGCGAGAGCTGCCCTCGCCTCATTGACGTTCACTGCCGTCAACGACACGGCCTGGTGATAGCGCGATCGCGCTTCCAGTTCGCCTGGGCTGGCGTCGGCGAGTATGCGTCCCGCTGCGATGATGATCGCCCGACTGCAGACCGCGTGGACTTCCTCGAGCATGTGCGTCGAGATAATGATCGTCTTGTCGCGTGCCATCGAGTTGATCAGGATGCGCACTTCCTGCTTCTGGTTCGGATCAAGGCCATCGGTCGGCTCGTCGAGGATCAGAACTCTCGGGTCATGCAGGATCGCGCCAGCGAGGCCAACACGACGCTTGAAACCTTTGGACAAGGTATCGATCGGTTGTTCCAGTACGCTGTTGAGATGCAGGCGCTCGATGGCGTCGTCGATGCGCTTGTCGCGTAGGTCACCCTTCAACGCACGTACGTCGCCAATGAAATCGAGGAACTCGCGCACGCTCATCTCGCCGTAGCTGGGCGCGCCTTCTGGCAGGTAACCAAGTGCGCGCTTGGCTTCAAGCGGCTGCTTCTCGATATCGAAACCCGCGACCGTCGCGCTGCCCGAGGTCGGACTGAGAAATCCCGCGAGCATCTTCATCGTGGTCGACTTGCCGGCCCCGTTGGGCCCGAGGAAGCCAAGCACCTGGCCGGGTTCGACCTTGAAGCTGATCGCATCCACGGCGGTGAATTCGCCGTAGCGTTTGGTGAGTTGTCGGGTTTCGATCATTCGTTTTCGCCTTCTCGAAATGCAAGAAGATCCGCCGGTCAGTGCAGCCGTGCGGCGTGGTGTTCAATTCTGGATAGCACCTGAGGGGTTTCGCGCACCGGGCGGGCCGGAAATGCCGCGGCTGCGCTATGCCGAAAATTCAGGGCCTCGCGAAAGATACCGCAAAGTCTTAACAAAAGTTCCCGAAGCTAGGTGAGCTGGAAAGGCGGCGGGTAGTGTCGCCCCGCACGCAGGGGTCGAAAACACGGCGCTTCGCGATAAAACGCTGGCGACCCACCTTCGGCGTGCCAACCCGGTATTCCAACCAGAGGCAACGGACGCGAGTGCTGCGGATCGAGGAGCAGCACACTCCCACGAATCGCCTGTGCGACTCTGCCTTCAGCCTGCGCCCAGTGGGCGATAAGCGAACCGTGGCCGGCGCATCGCGATGCGATCTCACCGGCGTCTACCTGCACCGCAATCGTTTTTGCGGTGGACAACGCGGAGCTGCCGGTGAACTGGCGTTCGAGCAACGCATGCCCGAACACGGTGACCGCGATGCGCGTCCCCCAGGCGGCGCGTTCGTGCAGGAATAAACCGGTCCAGTCGTGTGCGTCCCACAATGTGAGCAAGGCTGCGTCGGCGCACCACACGATTGCGCCAGCCTCATCGAACTGGGTCATCGCGCATTGCCCGCGCGTGCGCACTTTTGGCCCGACCTCGGCAATGTCGGCCGCCTGTCGCGCGTTGAGGGCAAGCTTCAATTGCGGATGTCGCAACCAGACCAGCGCGTTGAACAGGTCATGCCAATTGCGCTCGCGTGTCGCGATGACACCGCTTTCAGCGATGCGTTGTTCGTAATGCAGGCCATCGGCGAGCAACACTGCATTCTGCGTGGCAAATCGGACATGCACCGCAAGTTCGTCGACGCCGCTATCGAATGCGGCCGTCAGTTCTTCGGCTGCAGGCCACTGCGCGGTGGCAAGGAAATCGCGATACTCAAGGAACCCGTGTAGAAGAGGATGCTCGAACGCGCGCGCGTGCGCCGCTACGCGATCGACTATTGGCGCGGCCATGGCGCGGGCGGCAGAGTTGGTGGTGTCGCGTCAGGCAACGAGACGCGCGACCAGATCGTGCTCGTCGGCATGGATGATGTCGACGTCGACGAACTGGCCGGGTTTGAGTTTCTGGCCGTCGTCTATGCGCACGATGCCATCGATTTCCGGCGCATCCGATTTGGAGCGCGCGAGCGCGCCGTCCTCATCGACTTCGTCGACAATCACCTGCTGGCGCGTGCCGATTTTGCGCCCCAGACGTGCGGCGGAAATTTCCGCCTGCGTCTCCATGAAGCGTTCGAGGCGCTCTTCGCGAAGGGAATCGGGCACTGGATCGGGCAAGTCGTTGGCCTTTGCGCCAGCCACCGGTGAATACGCGAATGCACCGACGCGATCGAGTTGGGCTTCGTGCAGGAACGCGAGAAGTTGCTCGAATTCGGCTTCGGTTTCGCCTGGAAAGCCGACGATGAAGGTGCTGCGGATGGTCAGGTCCGGACAGATTGCGCGCCAGTTGGCGATGCGCTGCAGCGTCTTGTCGACCGCGCCTGGTCGCTTCATCATTTTTAGAATGCGCGGGCTGGCATGCTGGAACGGGATATCGAGATACGGCAGGATTTTCCCAGCGGCCATCAGTGGAATCACGTCGTCGACATGCGGATACGGATACACGTAGTGCAGGCGCGTCCACGCGCCAAGTTCGGCGAGGCCTTCACACAGACCAATCATGCGCGTCTGGTACGGCATGCCCCGCCACTCTCGCGCCACGTATTTCATGTCGACGCCGTAAGCGCTGGTGTCCTGCGAGACGACCAGCAACTCCTTCACGCCGCCCTTGACCAGCTTTTCCGCTTCGATCAACACCTCGTCGATCGGCCGCGACACCAGGTCGCCGCGCATCGAGGGAATGATGCAAAACGTGCAACGGTGATTGCAACCTTCGGAAATTTTCAGGTACGCATAATGCTTCGGCGTCAGCTTGATGCCTTGCGGCGGCACCAGATCGAGGAACGGATCGTGTTTCGGCGGCAATACCGCGTGCACCGCATTCATCACACTCGCGTAATCCTGCGGACCGCTGATCGAGAGCACGTCAGGATGCGCCGCACGGATCAGCTCGGCTCGCTTGCCGAGGCATCCGGTCACGATGACCTTGCCGTTTTCCTGCAGCGCCTCACCGATTGCATCCAGCGACTCGGTCACTGCCGCATCGATGAAACCACACGTGTTGACAACGACGACATCCGCCGCGCCATAGCTCGGCACAATGTCGTAACCCTCGACGCGCAGCTGGGTGAGAATGCGTTCTGAATCAACAAGCGCCTTCGGACAGCCGAGACTGACGAAACCGACTTTGGGATTGCGGCGTGACATGGGGAACCGGTGTCGGGTAATTGTGCGATTGTAGCGTGACGACGAGCGGCGAAGGCAGCGCTACCACCCCGTTCCTGCAACAACCAAAGTGCATAGCCGCAGCCACGCCGCCTACCCAGCGAATGGTCGCCGGCGATTGACAGGCGCGGCAGGACGCTTAGGCTTGATACTCCTGTTTCTGCCTGGAGACGCTCCCTTGGGCCAGCGCATCAACCTCAACACCTCGCGCATGCAGTGTATCGGAGCGTATCTGGCGAAACCGGCGGGCGCTGCGAGAGGCGGCATCGTCGTCGTGCAGGAAATCTTCGGCATCAATGCGTACGTGCGCAGCGTGGCCGATCGTTTCGCCGAACACGGCTATGCCGCGATCGCACCGGCGTTCTTCGATCACGTCGAAACCGGCGTGGAACTCGGTTACGACGAAGCGGGCTACGCGCGCGGGAAAAAGCTCGCGGGGGAGATACCGTTCGACCTCGCGATAGAAGACGTGGCCAGCGCGGCGGAATCAATAGCCTCGTCCGGCAAGATCGGCTGTGTCGGTTACTGCTGGGGCGGGACAGTCGCGTTGCTCGCAGCGACCCGCCTCGGCATGCCCAGCGTCAGCTATTACGGTGCGCGCAACGTGAAATTTCTCGATGAACCGCCGACTGCTCCGCTTTTATTCCATTTTGGAGAACGCGACAAATCCATTCCACCCGAAGCGGTCGAACGACATCGCGCCGCGCTGCCGGAAGCTCAAATTCACACGTATCCCGCAGGACATGCATTCGATCGCAAGGTTGACGGAAAAGCCTATGACGCCACCAGCGCGGACCTTGCGTTCAAGCGCACGCTGGGGTTCTTCGATCGCCATTTGGCGAGTGCCTGACAAGTGACATTTTTGCTTGACGCGCGCCTTGCGGCGGACACGCATCTCGTCGGCGAGCTGTCGCTGTCGCAGTTGCTGCTGATGGACGACGCTCGTTTTCCGTGGGTTATCGTGGTTCCGCGAATTTCGGGTGCGCGCGAGTTGATTGACCTCGACGAAGCCGATCGGCGCATGCTTTTGACGGAAGTGTGCGAGGCCGGACGCGCGCTCGAGTCCATGCTTCGCCCGGACAAGCTCAACATTGCCGCGCTCGGCAACGTGGTGGCGCAACTGCATGTGCATGTGATTGCGCGCTACACCGGCGATGCCGCGTGGCCGCAGCCGGTTTGGGGTCACGCCGGCGAACGGGTGCCCTATCAGGACAGCGAGCGCAACGCGCTCATTGCGCAGCTTCGCAGCCTGCTGGTTCCTGCGCACGTGTGATGAGCGATCGCGGGAACGCAAGCGTATTCACCCTCGAACCGCTCGGCGAAACCACCTTGCTGCTGCGTTTTGGCGACCGCATCGACATCGAAACCAATGCGCGCGTCCACGCGGCAGCCGCAACGCTGCGCTCCGCGAACCTGCCCGGCATCGTCGACATCGTTGCCGCGTACGCTTCGCTCGCCTTGATCTATGTGCCGGCATTGTGGGTCGGTGAAACCCGCTTGCCGTGGCGACGGCTCACAGAAGCGGTGCGCGCGCTGCTGGATACGCCACCAGCATTTGCTGAACAAGTCGCCACAACAACAGAAATTCCTGTCTGCTACGGCCACGCGGGCGGACCCGATCTGGAGGCAGTTGCACATCATTGCGGCCTCTCCATCGAGGCGGTGATCACTCGTCATGCTGGCGCTGACTATCGCGTCGCAATGCTCGGCTTCGCGCCTGGATTTGCCTATCTGATCGGCTTGGATCCAATGCTGCAAACGCCGCGTCGCGCGAATCCGCGCCAGCGTGTGCCGCGCGGTTCAGTCGCGATCGGCGGCCTGCAGACCGGCGTTTATGCGGACGAGTTACCCGGTGGCTGGCAGGTGATTGGACGCACGCCGCTGCTGCTGTTCAATGCGACGCGCACACCGGCCTGCCTGCTCGCAGCCGGCGATCATGTGCGTTTTCGCGCCATCGGCGTGGATGAATTTGCTGCGCTGGAACGACGGATAGCGCCGTGAGCATCAGCGTCATCAAAGGTGGTCTGCTGACCACCCTGCAGGACGGTGGTCGCATCGGTCACGCTGCGCTCGGCGTCGGCGCGGCCGGTCCGATGGACGCGGTCGCGTTTCGCCTCGCGAACGCATTGGTCGGCAATCCTTGCAACTTGGCCGCACTCGAAATGACGCTGATCGGTCCGCGTCTGCGCTTCGCTGCCGAGGCAGTGATCGCGATGACCGGAGCCGAGTTTGACGTGTCGCTCGATGGCGAGCGACTGCCCACCTGGCAACCGCGGCGCGTGGCGGCCGGATGCGTCCTCGATTGCGGCCGCGCAGGACGCGGAGCGCGCGCCTATCTCGCAGTCGCTGGCGGATTCCTGGCCACGCCGGTGCTCGGCAGCACAGCCACTGACGTGAACGCGCATCTGGGGCCCTTCGACGGCCGACCTGTGCGCAGCGGCGACACTTTGAGCGTCTCTGCGGACGCGCAGTCGAACATCGCGTTTCTTCCCGCCGGCGCACACCCATCACGTCTGCCCGCCACTCCACAAGGAAGCGCGGTGGGCTCATGGTGGCTCGACCCGCGCCGGTGGTTCCATCCCGAACCATTGCAGTCGATTCATCTGCTTCGCGGCACCCATTTCGATGCGCTCGCCGAACGCTCGCGCGCTGCGTTGTTCGCGAATAATTTTCGCATCAGCGCCGATTCCAATCGCGTCGGATTCCGTCTCGACGGACCCAGTCTAACGCTCGCGCAGCCGCTTGAACTCATCAGCGAAGCGGTGGCGTTCGGCACAGTGCAACTCCCACCCGGCGGGCGACCGATCACGCTGATGGCCGAGCATCCGACGACTGGCGGCTATCCCCGCATCGGTCAGATCGCAGCGATCGATTTGGAGCGGCTGGCGCAACGCCGCCCCGGCGAGTGCGTGCGCTTCATGGAAATTGGTTTCGACGACGCGCAAACGCGCTATCTTGCGCGCGAGCGCGAACTCGCGCACTTGATCGACGCGATTGCCCAACGGCTGGCCGGATGACGAACTCGATCGACCTCAATTGCGACCTCGGCGAATCGTTTGGCGCTTGGACAATGGGCGACGATGCCGGCGTGCTCGCGCATGTCTCGTCCGCCAACATCGCCTGCGGTTTTCACGCCGGCGATCCACGCACCATGCAGCGCACCGTCGATCTCGCGGTGCGCGCGGGCGCAGCGCTTGGCGCACATGTATCGCTACCCGATCTGCAAGGATTCGGGCGCCGGGAAATGCGCATCAGCACAGACGAAGCCTACGCAATGACGCTGTATCAAGTCGGTGCGTTGGCCGCCTTCGCGCAGGCAGCGGGCGCACGCCTTCGTCACGTCAAACCGCACGGCGCGCTCTACATCATGGCCGCGCGCGATGCAGCGCTTGCCGACGCGATTGCATATGCAGTGCATGACTTTGATGCTGCGTTGATCCTCGTCGGCCTTGCCGGCAGCGAGCTTCCGAGGGCTGGCGAACGCGCCGGATTGAAGATCGCGCGCGAGGCATTTTGCGACCGCCGCTACGAGTGCGATGGCACTCTCACAAGGCGCAGCGAGTCCGGCGCTGTAATCGGGGATGTCGACGCCGCAGTCGCGCAAGCACTCGATATCGCCCTGCGCGGCGAAATCACGCTACGTGATGGAACACGCTTCACCCTTTGCGCCGACACGATCTGTGTGCATGGCGACCGTGCCGATGCGGCCGTCTTTGCACAATCCCTGCGTGCTGCACTCGATGGCGCCGGAATTCACGTGGCGCCATGCCATGCGTAGTCCGCTGTCACGCCGTGTTGTGGGGACCGAACGACGCGCAATGAATGCGGCCGTTCCAATCGCCCGATGGACGTTGTGCGCGGCACAGAGGCGGCAATGAACTATTGGCCATTGCTGGGCGTTGCTGTCGTCGTCATCGGATTCGTGTGGCGCAAAAATCCCGCCCTCGTGGTGGTCATCGCCGGCGTGGTCAGCGCGCTCTGCGCCGGCATGGGCATCGGCGATTTGTTCGCCCTGCTCGGAAAATCCTTCGTCGACAATCGCGCGTTGCTGCTGATGGTACTGACCTTGCCGGTGATTGGATTGCTCGAACACATGGGCCTGCGCGAGCGTGCGCGCGAGTGGATCGTCGGATTCAACGGCCTGACCCTGACGAAATTCCTGATGAGTTATCTCGGCCTGCGCCAGATCCTTTCGATGCTCGGACTGACCAATGTAGCCGGACACGCGCAAACCGTGCGCCCGCTGGTCGCACCCATGAGTGAAGCGGCGGCCGAACGCAGCGTCGGCGAGCTGGACTCGACGACGAGCGAGCGTGTGCGCGCGCTAGCTGCTGCGACCGACAACATCGGCTTGTTCTTTGGCGAAGACGTTTTCATCGCGTTGGGCGCGGTGTTGTTGATCCAGGGTTTCTATGCCCAACACGGCATCAATCTGGAGCCGCTGGCAATCGCGTTGTGGGCGATCCCTACGGCGATTGCCGCGTTCGTGATTCACAGCCTGCGCGTGCTGGTCTTCCAGCGTCGCCTGGCGCGTCGCGCAGCCTCGCTGGACCATGTGTCCGTTGCGTCCGATGCTGCGGATTGAATACGTCTACTGGCTGCTCGGCGCATTCGTGCTGTACTGCGCGGTGCTGAACCTGCGCGAACGGCGTTTCGCCGCGACCGGCTTCTGGGCCATCGCCGCGTGTCCATTCCTGTTCGGCGACGCCATCACGGCAGCGCTGAGCGTTGGCGTGCGCTGGCCCGCGCAGGCGATGGGTGTCGGCGTGCTTGCGCTCGGCGTCCTGGCGGCGCGCGGTAGCTTGCGCATCGTCAGCGAGAATGCCGAGGCGCTGGCGGCGCGACGGGAATCGGCGCGACGCCTTGGCAACCGCTTGTTCGGCCCGGCGCTGGCGATCCCGTTGGTCACGCTCGCTCTGGTACTCGGCGGAGCTTACCTGCAGTGGCGTGGAACCCCTCTGATAATACCGACGCAATCGACCTTGACCGCACTGGGCGTAGCCTGCGTGGCCGCCTTCATGGCGGCATTGCGCGTCACCCATGCGTCGCCCTCGCGCGGTCTTGCCGAAGGGCGGCGCCTGCTCGACGCACTGGGCTGGGCGATCCTGCTGCCGATGCTGCTTGCCACCCTCGGCAGCGTGTTTGCCGCAACTGGCGTCGGCGACGCGATTGCGGCAATTGTCAGCGCACTGATTCCCATCGACAACAAATTCGCTTGCCTCGCAGCCTTCGCACTCGGAATGGTGCTGTTCACCGTCATCATGGGCAATGCGTTTGCGGCATTTCCCGTGTTGATGGTCGGCATCGGACTGCCGCTGCTGGTGTTGCGCCACGGCGCGCACCCTGCCGTGCTCGGCTCGCTCGGCATGCTTACCGGCTACTGCGGTACGCTGCTGACGCCGATGGCGGCGAATTTCAACATCGTCCCGGCCGTCTTGCTCGAACTGCCGGACCAGTACGGCGTGATACGCGCACAGGCACCGACAGCATTGATCCTGCTGGCAGTAAATTTCGGCTTGATGTGGTTGCTGGTGTTTCGTTAGTGCCACCAACAAACAATCCTGTTGCTGCGCCAATGACCCTGCCCGCACCCATGCCAACGAAAAACAAAACCGTATTGCTCACCGGCTTCGAGCCGTTCGGCGGCGAGCCGCTCAATCCGTCACAGGAAATCGCGCGCGCGCTTGATGGCGAAACCATTCGCGGCCATCGCGTAGTGACCGCGATCCTGCCGGTGGCGTTTGCCGCCACCCTGCCGATGCTGGAAAGCCTGCTTACAGCGCACCGGCCTGTGCTCGTGGTAGCGCTTGGCCAGGCTGGCGGACGCGGCGAGCTCTCGCTGGAACGCGTAGCGCTCAACCTGATTGATGCGCGCATCCCGGATAACGCCGGTGTGCAGCCGATCGACGCGCCGATCCTCGACGCTGCGCCGCCCGCCTATTTTTCCAGTCTGCCGCTCAAGGCCATCGAGCAGCACCTGCGGGCGCTCGGCATCCCCGTATCGGCGTCGCTGAGCGCCGGGACCTTCGTTTGCAACCAGGCGTTTTTCACGCTGGCGCATCTGCTCGCGACCGGGCACGCGGGTGTGCGCGGCGGTTTCATCCATGTGCCATGGTTGCCTGCGCAGGTGGCGAGCCATCCGGGCCAACCGAGCATGGCGCTCGACACAATGATTGCCGGCGTGCGCGCAGCGCTCGATTGCGCGCTGGCCAATCTGCGCGACGTGCGCATTGCCGGTGGCGCGATTTCCTGAGCGTCGCACTACCGGTACCTGTCGATTCATGCCGCCAAACGCTACCCTTCATTTTTTCGGAACAACAGCCGCCATGTCCAATATTCTCATCGCAGAAGATTTCGAGGTCCTTGCGGATCGACCTTGGATCCTCGTCGGCGCAAAGGGCACCCTCACTCTCGAGTGCAAGGAAGTTCGTCGGCTGCGCAGTCCGTCGCCGCGGACGGCGCCTTCCTTCGCTGTCGTCTGGCGCGATCGCGGCGCAGCGCGGGCGCTTCCGCAGGGCAACTACAGCACCGATCTCGGTGCCCGTGGCACAGCCGAACTTTTCGTCGTGCCGATCGGACCCGACGGCGAGGGTATGTGCTACGAGGCAATTTTCAACTGAGTACATGCGGACGCGGCGGCGTCCAGCCTAGAAAATGATAAACGCCGCGTTCCTCGATCAAGCGGAAGCCGAGTCGCGCATACAGGCGCCGCGCGCGATTTTCCGGCTCGACATGCAAAGTCAGCTCCTTGTCCGCGGCGGCCGCTTCCACCATCAGTCGTGCCAGCAGCAGACTGCCGAGGCCGCGGCCGCGTTGGGCAGCATCCAGCGCAATGTCCATCAGGCGAATTTCATGCACGCCGCGATGCACGTACAAGCGACCGATAAGCGTGTGCTCGCGTTCCACCACGAGGAATTCAGCTCCGAGGTAAGTGCTGCGGTAATACGCATGCTGGCGCTGAAACTGGTCAAGCAGGAACGCCTCCTTTGCTGCAGCGGACCACGGCACGGGCGCCAGTTCGTCGGCCCGAACCTGCGCGTAAAGCGCGGCCAGCCACGGCAGATCCTCGGGCGTTTCGCTGCGCAGCGTGATTGCTGCCGGCAACGCAGGCTCTGGGCCGGCAACCTCAGGGTGGCTCATCGCTAGTCCTGTCGCGGTGGCGGCCCAGACGCTGGGCCTGATGCGTCACGCCGGGGAGGGTCGAACGCACCCACTTGGTACCCCCTGCATGCACGGCCGCGTCGGGCAGCGGCAAGCAGTACTCGGCCTGATAACAGTCAGGTGCGCGGCGGGAAAACGCCCTGCAGTGCAATGCAGAAGCTCAAGGTGAGATACGGCTGCAAATTGTTGTGCGGAACGCTGCCGCCAACCGGCGTCACCACCACGTTGTACATCGGCCCCAGGTTCGCGTTGCTTGCCTGATACAGATTGGCGCCGACCGAGCGGCCAAACGCTTCGCCCACCGCTTGCGGATCTTCGCCAGGCTGGTTCGATGCCATCAGCGAATGGCCATGAGACGGCATTTCCGATTCGAGCAGGGTCACCGTATCGCTTCCGCTCGTCTCACCAAGATCGTGCAACGACAAGCCTGGCCCCTGCCCCGGATGCATGGGCACGTTGCCCTGCATGTCCGGTAGCGCGAAGGTCGATCGCCCGTCGCCCCCGTACGTCGTACCGAGTAGCGAAAACAACGCGGTATTTTGCGAAATGGGAAGTAGCTGCCCATTGCAAAACGCCCAGCCTTTGGGTGCGAAGTTGAACGGGAAAATCCTGATCTCGGCGACAAACGGGTCCATGGCGGTCTCTTACGGCGAAGGGTAAATGCCGAACAGGGAAATGATGAAATCCAGGCACAGGTAGGGCTGGAAGTTGTTGTGCGGCTGACTGCCGCCGGTGGGCGTGATTGATTGCGCGTTGAACGGCGTATTCGCTGTGGTCGCGATATAGGGCGTGTAGTTCGGCGTGGTGGCAACGATATTGTCTTTCGCGTTGGTGGTGTTGGCGTTGTTGTTGCTGGCGAGGAACGCGTGGTTGTGCGCAGGGAGCTGCTGGATGGTCAGCGTCACTGTTTCCACACCACCGGTTTCGGCCAGGGTGAATCCGGCGCCCTGGTGCAAGGGCAGGCGGCCGCGCAAGTCGGGCAAGGCAAACGTCGACTGGCCGTCGCCGCCGTAGGTGGTGCCGATCAAATTGAACAGGGTGTCGTTCTCGGAAATTGCCAGCAGTTGTCCTTCGCAGAACATCCAGCCAGCCGGCGCGAAGTTTCCAGCGAAGATGCGGATTTCACCCACGTACGGTTGAGCCACAGGCTTCTCCTAGTTCGGGCTCGGGAAAATGCCCTGCAACGCAATGCAGAAGCTGAGCGTGAGGTACGGCTGCATGTTGACATGTGCCTGACTGCCACCGGCGTTTGAAATCGTAGTCGGGTCCATCAAGCCCACAGCCGCCGGCGGTGTATACGTCTGCGATAACGGACTGGCGAGGAAATTACCGGCGGGTATCGACACGTTGCTGCTGTCCGATTTCGGCGAGGCTTGCGCAGCATGCAGATGCATCGGCATTTCGCTGACGCTCAATGTATGCGTCTGTTCCCCGCCGCGCTCGCCCAAAGTATGGCTATTGCCAAAATGCATCGGCACGCGTCCTTGCAGATTAGGCAGCGCGAAATTCACGCGTCCGTCGCCCCCGTAAGTGGTTCCAAGCAGTGAAAACAAGGCCTGGTTCTGGTTGATCGGCAGGATCTGCCCGTTGCACAAGGCCCAGCCCTGCGGCGCGAAGCCAAAGCTCATCAGCCTGATTTCAGAAAGGAACGGTTCCGCCATTTCATGCCCCTTGAACGCTATCGTTTGCGGCTGCAAGCCGCGCCGTGCCAGTGAGGCCGGTCACGGCGTTATGCCGCAACTGTTGGTGGCAACGCCAGTGATGGTTCCAATGGTGGGACCGACCGTGGCAACCGCCGGATTCTGCGCGACCACATAATTGAAAACCGTCGGATCGGTCTGCGGTCCGGCAGTCAGACCTTCCAGGTTGTAGAGCGCCGTATTCGCCTGACGAAGTTGCAAACCATAGAAACCCCCTCCTCCACCACCGCTGGTATTGCCGCTGATGCGTGCGCAAACCGTGCTCTTGACCCGCGACTGCACGCGGATCGCATCCAGCGCGGTGCCACCGGCCGCAACATTCGCGGTGTTGCCGGTCACGGCAATCTTGAGCGCCCCACCCGGATTGACGCTGGTCCCCGGTTGCGACGACTCGCCAAGGATCGCGTAGGCATTGTCGATTGCGCTGACCGTATTGTTGGCCACGTTCACGTTCATTGTTGCGTAACCGGCAAGATCGCTGCCGGAATTGAACAGGCGGATGCCGACCTGGTTTCCACCCACGCCAACGCCGGACACGGTGTTGTTCTTGACATCGCCGGTAGCCGTGCCCGGGCCACCGCTGCTGAATACGTTGATTAGCGTGCTGGGTAGCCCGGACACGGCGTTGTTGGCCACGTTGAAGGTGAGCGCGGAGGTCACCGCGCGCGTGACCTCGATGCCCTGATTACCTTGGTTGACTACACCCGCTGTGATCGTGTTGCCGGTGAAGGTCGCACTCAGGGTCGAGCCGTCGCCGGCATCGCCCCGCAAGGCGATGGTGCGATTGCCGTGCAGGAACGAATTCTTGACCGTGCCGGTGAGATTGCCGGTGGTGTTGGTCTGGAAAAACACGCCCTGGTTGCCGGAAGCGGCACTGTTGTCGATCACGGTCGAGGCGTCGATCACGATCGCACCGGCCACACTTGAATTGTGGATGCGCACGTTGTCTTCGGTCGACCCGCTTACTTCGATGCGCGTGGCGGTGGCTGCCGGATCGCTGAGCTCGTTGATGAGGATGCCGGCCTGCTCACCGGTGTTGTTGGTGTTGTTCTGCACCAGCAGGTCGGCCAATACGAGTTTGGGCACGCCCTGCCCCTTGATGCCGCTGTTGACGTTGTTCTTGATCCACATCGAGGACAGCGTCGCGCCGGCCGCGGTCAGCGAGATCGCGTCGCCGCTGGTGTGCTGGATGATGCCGCCGCTGCAAGCAGTATTGCCGCTGTTGCAGGTGCTCGTCGTGCCATCGCCCAGCACGGTCAACGCACTGGTTTTGTTGAGCACGATGCCGTTGACCGGTCCCGTGGCTGCGGTGCCGGCATCGATGCGGCGGAAGGTCAGCGTGCTCGCCGTGACATTGCTCAGGCTCAGCGCCGCTGCCGAGGTGGTCGCGATCGTCACGTCATTCTTGACGATGGCGCCGGTCAGCGAACCGGCGTTGGTCAGTCCGATCGTGGCGGCAGTATTGATATCGAGCGAACTGATCGTCACGCCGTTTCCGCCAAGCGTTACCGTGCCGGTGAGTTTCGGCTTGCTGGTGGCGCCGGTATTGCTGATCGCCAGCGGCAGGGCGACGCCCTGCCCCCACAAGGTCGTGTTGGCCTTGAGTGTTATGGCGCCTGGCGTCGTTGTCGGGGCGACGGCGCTTTCGACAAAGATCGCGTCGCCCGCCGCGTGCGCGGCACTCGCGGCGACCAGCGAGTTGAATGGCGTTGCCGAACGGCCATCGCCGGCGCCGGCTGCGCCATTGACGTACCACACGACCTGACCCAGCGAGATCGCGACCGTGGCCGGCGAGCTCATTACACCATTGCCGTCGGTAATCGTGTAGGTGAAGCTGTCGTTGCCCGAATAGCCCGCGGTCGGCGTGAAGATGAACCCGCCGCCGACAAACGAAGTCAAGGTGCCATGTGCCGGCGCCGCAAGAATGGCCGCCACGATGGGTGCCGGACCGGCGTCGTTGGCGGTGATCAGGGTGGCGGAGCCGACGTACGGCGTCGCCGGAGTCGCAGTCGCTACATAGAGCTGTGTATTGCCGAACGTCGCGTACGCATCGTTGCCAGCAACCGGCAGTACCTTGAAATTGTTGATGGCCAGCGTGCCGGTGCACTGATTCGCATCGGTGGCGGTGACGGCGACCGTCACGCCGTTGGTAGTGGTCGTTGGCGAGCCAGACACGATGCCATCGGCGGCGCCGATGACGAGGCCCGCGGGCAGGCCGGTCGCGGTCCACACCGGCGCGCCTGCGCTCCCGGTCTGGGTGAAGGTTTGCGCGCCGTATGCGGTCTGATAGAGGCCGTCCGGCAGTGTTCCGGAAACCGTGATGACCGGGCAGCTGACGGTCAGCGTGAAACTCTGCAGCGCATCGCTGGCAACACCATTGGCGGCCTTGATGGATAGCGGCCACGTGCCGGCCGAGCCTGGTTGCGGTGTACCGGCCAGCGCAGCCGTCCCGTCGCCGTTGTCGACAAAGGTGATGCCGCCCGGCAGGGCGCCGGTTTCACTTACGGCTGGGGTCGGGAAACCGCTGCTGGTAACAGTAAAACTGTTGGGAGTGCCGATCGGGAACGTTGCGCTGGCAGCGCTGCTGATCACCGGCGCCTGGTTGACCGTCAAGGTGAAGTTCTGCATCGCATCGGCACCGACCCCGTTGCTAGCGGTAAAGACCAGCGGGTAGCTGCCGCCGCTACCGGCGACCGGGGTGCCGGAGAGCACGCCGGTGACGGCATTGAAACTGACGCCACTGGGCAAACTTCCGCTCATGCCCAGCATCGGTGTCGGACTGCCGTTTGCAGTGACGGTGAAACTGCCGGCCACGCCTACCGTGAAGGTCACCGCG
>JBDUED010000016.1:0-25593 GCA_040002595.1 Dokdonella sp.
CTAAATGGAGCATCGCGGCTGCCGCCGCTCCCACCAACGCATCAGGACTCGACGACATGATCGACGGATTCCTCGACATCTTCATGCTCGCCGCATTCACCGGCAAGGAAATCATCGGCCGTGTGCCGGTGATCCTGCACACGCCACTGATGTCCGGTTCGAATTTCGTGCACGGCATCGTGCTGGTCGGGGCGATGATCGCGCTGGCGAATGCCGACTCGGCGTTGGCCAGGGCGATCGGCTTCATTGGGGTCGCGCTCGGCGCTGGCAATGCAGCGGGTGGCTATGTCGTGACCGAGCGCATGCTGCAGATGTTCAAGTCGAGCAAGGACAGGAAGAATTAAATGCACGCATGTGGGAGCGGCGGAAGCCGCGATGTTTTTTGCGTTAGTCGAGCGAACGAGCCATCGCGGCTGCCGCCGCTCCCACACCAACGGACAGGTTTTTACCGCATGCCCGGGAATCATTGATGGATACGCAGACTCTGCTCGTCACCCTCGCCAAGGCTTCATACCTGCTCGCCGCGGCGCTGTTTATCCTCGGCATCAAACGCATGTCCTCGCCGGTTACCGCGCGCAAGGGCATCGTGCAGGCTGGCATCGGCATGCTCATCGCCACAGTGGCGACCTTCGCAATCACCCGCGGCAACAACCTTGGTTTGATCCTCGCTGCGATTGCCATTGGTGTGATTCCCACATGGTTGTGGGGCAAACGCGTTGCGATGACCGACATGCCGCAGATGGTCGCGTTGTTCAATGGCATGGGCGGAGGATCTGCCGCTGCGATTGGCGCAATCGAGCTGCTGAAATTCACCCAGCCTGGCGCTCCCACGCCACCGATGGCGTTGCTTGCGCTGGCGGTGGTCGGTGCGCTGATCGGTTCGATCTCGATGACCGGCTCGATCATCGCGTGGGCCAAACTTGACGGACGCATGGACCGGCGCTTCACGTTCGGCAGCCAGAAACTGGTCAATTTTGCGGTGCTGGCGGCTGCAGTCCTCGCGGGTCTCGCGCTCGTGCTGTGGAAGCTCGACGCAAGTCTCATTGTCGTATTCTTCCTGCTTGCGCTCAGCTTCGGTGTGTTGATGACGCTGCCGATTGGCGGCGCCGACATGCCGGTGGTGATCTCGTTGTACAACGCGTTCACCGGTCTCGCGGTCGCGTTTGAAGGTTATGCGATGGGCATCGAAGCGCTGATCGTCGCCGGCATGGTGGTCGGCGCGGCCGGCACCTTCCTGACCCAGTTGATGGCCAAGGCGATGAACCGGCCCATCAGCGGCGTGCTGTTCTCGAACTTCGGTGGCGGCGGTAGCGGCGAAGCGATCGCCGGGACGCAGAAGCCGATCGAGGCCAGCGACGCGGCTTCGCTGCTGTACATGGCCGAGAAGGTCATCATCGTGCCGGGTTACGGCATGGCTGTCGCGCAAGCGCAGCACAAAATATGGGAACTTGCGCAGGCGCTGATCAAGGCCGGCAAGGACGTGAAATTTGCGATCCACCCTGTCGCGGGCCGCATGCCCGGTCACATGAACGTGCTGCTAGCCGAGGCTGGCGTGCCCTACGACCTGATCGCCGACATGGAAGACATCAATCCCGAGTTCAAGACCTGCGACGTGGCCATCGTGATCGGCGCCAACGACGTGGTGAATCCGGCCGCCAAGACCGACAAGTCCTCACCGATCTACGGCATGCCGATACTCAACGTGGTCGATGCGCGCCAATGCATCGTGATCAAGCGCGGCAAGGGCACCGGCTTTGCAGGCATCGAGAATGCGCTGTTTTATCAGGACAACACGCGCCTGCTGTATGCCGATGGCAAGGAAGCGGCGAGCAGCCTCATTACCGAATTCAAGGCGATCGAGGGCGGCGACGGGCACTAATCGCCACTTTTTTGTGGGAGCGCCGGAAGGCGCGATGTTTCTATTGCCCGCGAACAGGCAAAAGCATCGCGCCTTCCGGCGCGCCCCCGAGGAGGCACCGGGAAGCGCCCGTTAAGCATCCAGCCAGCATCATGGACCACTTGCGGCGTAGCGTGTCGTAACGCGGCGCGCACAATCCCCGACATCGAGGCAGCAGCATGGCGACATCCCGTTCCGACGCGTTTGTCTTTTTCGGCGCTTCCGGCGACTTGGCCTACAAGAAGATCTTCCCGGCGTTGCAGGCGATGATCCGCCGCGATGGAATGGACATTCCCATCATTGGGGTCGCCCGCTCCGGGTGGACCGTCAAGCAGTTGTGCGAGCGGGCCAGGGAAAGTCTCGAACACAACGGTGGCGTTGATGAGGATGCGTTCAAGAAGTTGTCTTCACTGTTGCGCTATGTCGACGGCGACTACAACGATGCGAAGACGTATGCACAGCTGAAGACGGCACTCGCCGGTTCGCAGCGTCCGCTGCATTACCTAGCCATTCCGCCGAGCATGTTCGGAAGGGTAGTGCACGGCCTCGCTGACGCCGACTGCACGAAAGACGCGCGCGTGATCGTCGAGAAACCGTTCGGGCGCGACCTCGCCTCCGCACAAGCGCTCAACCGTACCTTGCACGAGGTGTTTCCCGAAACATCGATCTTCCGCATCGACCACTATCTTGGCAAGGAAGCGGTGCAGAACCTGCTGTATTTCCGCTTCGCCAACAGCTTTCTCGAACCGATCTGGAATCGCGATCACGTTGAATGCGTGCAGATCACGATGGCAGAGAACTTCGGCGTGCAGGGCCGCGGCTCGTTCTACGAGGAAGCCGGCGCGATCCGCGACGTGGTGCAGAACCATCTGCTGCAGGTGCTCGCGTTGCTGGCGATGGATCCGCCGGTCGGACGCGACAACGAGTCGATGAACGCGGCGAAACTGCAGTTGTTCCGTGCGATCCGGCCGCTCAAGCCAAAGGACGTCGTGCGCGGGCAATTCGATGGTTATCGCGATGAAGCGGGCGTGGCGGCAAACTCGCAGGTCGAGACATACGCCGCGCTGAGATTGCATATCGATACCTGGCGCTGGGGCGGCGTTCCGTTCTACATCCGCGCCGGCAAGTGCCTGCCGCTGACGGCCACGGAGGTGCGCGTCGACCTGAAGGCGCCGCCGGTCGATATATTCGATCGCATCTCCCGCGAGGACTCGAATTATTTCCGGTTCCGCCTGAGCCCCGAAGTGGTGATCTCGGCTGGCGCGCGAGTGAAGAAGCCAGGCGCGATGCATGGCGAATCAATCGAACTGGTCGCGCGGCATCAATCCAATCGCGGCAAGTCGCCGTACGAACGCCTGCTCAGTGACGCCATCCACGGCGAGGGCGGCTTGTTCACGCGCGATGATTGCGTCGAAGCGGCATGGCGCGTGGTGGACGATGTGCTTGGCAATGCCGAACCCGTGCACTTCTACGAACCAGCCACCTGGGGTCCGGCCGCAGCTGCGAAGATCGTTGTCAATGGCGATGGCTGGCACGATCCGAAGGTCGAGGCGACTGCGCCATGTTGAGCGACACCCGGCCCACATTCCTGCTCGATGTCGACAATACGCTGCTCGACAACGACCGTTTTGCGGCCGACCTGCGTGCGCATCTGGCCGCGGCGTTCGGCGCGGGCGAATGCGATCGCTACTGGTCGATCTACGCGCGGTTGCGCAGTGAGCGCGGGTATGCCGATTATCTGGGTGCATTGCAGGAGTTCCGCAGCGGCGTCGATACCGATCCGGATCTGCTGCAGATGTCCAAGTTCCTGCTCGAATATCCGTTTGCCGAACGCATCTATCCGCGCGCTCTCGATGCGATTGCGCATCTGAAAACCCTCGGCGACGCAGCAATCCTCTCCGATGGCGACATCGTGTTTCAGCCGCGCAAGATCCAGCGCTCCGGATTGTGGGATGCGCTCAATGGTCGCGTACTTATCGGTCTGCACAAGGAGCACAGTTTGCCGGCGATGCAACTGCGTTTCCCCGCGACGCACTACGTGATGATCGACGACAAACCGGGCGTGCTTGCGGCGATGAAGGGCGTGATGGGCGCGCGCTTGACCACGGTTTTCGTGCGTCAGGGACACTACGCCGCTGAATCGGTGCAACAGACCATCGATCCGGCACCGGATCTTTCCATCGCGCACATCGGTGATCTGTGCGATCTGGATTTAAAACATTTTTCAGTCGCGCCAGCGACCGCGGCAAAGGAGCACGCATGAAAATGACGCAACGCTTGCACGACCTCGGCCAGAGTCTGTGGCTCGACAACATTACCCGCGAAATTCTCGACAACGGCACGCTGCAGCGGTACATCGATGAATTGTGCATAACGGGATTGACCTCCAACCCAACCATTTTCGATGAAGCGATGGGGGGCGGCGACGCGTATGACGCGGGGATCGCAGAAAAGGTCGCAGCCGGCAAATCCGGTGAGGCTCTGTTCATCGAACTGGCACTGGAAGACCTGCGCCGGGCCGCCGATCTGTTTCGGCCAGCGTTTGATGCCACGCGCGGCGTGGATGGCTGGGTGTCGATGGAAGTCTCGCCGCTGCTCGCCGCGAATACGCAAGGCAGCATTGATGCAGCGGCGCAAATCCACCGCCAGGCCGACCGCGCCAACCTGTTCGTGAAGATCCCGGGTACGCCCGAAGGGGTACCGGCGATCGAGGAATCGATCTTCCACGGCGTGCCGATCAATGTGACCTTGTTGTTCTCCTGCGAACAGTATCTGGCCGCGGCGAATGCGTACCTGCGCGGGATCGAGCGGCGCATCGCGGCGGGCCTCGATCCCAAGGTTGCGTCGGTGGCATCGTTGTTCGTCAGCCGCTGGGACAAGGCAATCGCCACCACGGCGCCGCTGCCATTGCGCAACCGGCTCGGCATTGCAATCGCCCAGCGGACCTACAAGGCGTATCGCGAACTGCTCGCGTCGACTCGCTGGAAAACACTCGAACTGGCCGGCGCCATGCCGCAACGCCTGCTCTGGGCGAGTACAAGCACGAAGGATCCGAATGCGTCCGACACGCTTTACGTCGAGGCGCTCGCGGCTCCGGACACGATCAACACGATTCCCGAGAAAACCCTCAAGGCGTTTGCCGATCACGGTGAGCTGAAAGGCCCGATGGACATCCGTGGTGGCGATTGCGAAAAGACCCTCGACGAATTCGCCAAGGCGGGCATCGACACCGTTGCCCTGGCCGCGCAACTGCAGCGCGACGGCGCGGCCTCGTTCGTCAAGTCGTGGCAGGAACTACTCACGCGGATCGCTGAAAAAAGCGCTGCGCTTGCGGCGAAAGGCTGAGTCATGGATGCGCCCGCTACGCCCCACCATTCGTTGACCACGCTGCCGCAATGGCAGGCGCTCAAGCGTCATGCGCAGGATCTGCTTCCACGTCAACTGCGTGACCTTTTCGCCGATCAGCCCGACCGCGGCGAGCGCCTGACCGCCGAAGCGGCTGGGCTTTATCTCGACTTTTCCAAGCAGCGCGTGACCGATGACACCGTGCGCCTGCTGCTCGATCTTGCCGATGCACGCGGTGTGCGTGAGCG
This sequence comes from Dokdonella sp., assembly GCA_040002595.1. Taxonomy (GTDB): domain Bacteria; phylum Pseudomonadota; class Gammaproteobacteria; order Xanthomonadales; family Rhodanobacteraceae; genus Dokdonella_A. Next base: position 5,491 of record JBDUED010000016.1, read on the forward strand.
ACGCGACGCGATGTTTCGTGGCGACCGCATCAACGCCACCGAGGATCGCGCGGTGCTGCACGTGGCGCTGCGTGCGCCTGCGAGCGAGAAGATCGTTGTCGACGGCAAGGATGTCGTGCCCGAAGTCCATGCGGTACTCGACCGCATGGCTGCATTTTGCGCGCGTGTGCGCAACGGCGAATGGACCGGACACAGCGGCAAGCGCATCCGCAACGTGGTCAACATCGGCATTGGCGGGTCGGATCTTGGTCCGGTGATGGCATACGAAGCGTTGCGCCACTACAGCCGACGCGACATGCAGTTTCGCTTTGTCTCGAATGTGGATGGCACCGACTTCATCGAGGCGACCCGAGATTTCGATGCGGCTGAAACCTTGTTCGTGGTCTGCTCCAAGACCTTCACGACGCTGGAGACCCTGACCAATGCGCATGCGGCGCGTGATTGGTGTTTGCGTGGACTTGGCGGCGACGCTCATACCGATGAAAATCGGGCCGTCGCCAAACATTTCGTCGCGGTGTCGACCAATACCGAAGGTGTCGAGAAATTCGGAATCGATCCGCAAAACATGTTCGGCTTCTGGGACTGGGTTGGCGGCCGCTATTCGATGGATTCGGCGATCGGGTTGTCGACCATGCTCGCGATCGGCGCCGACAATTTTCGCGCGATGCTGGCAGGTTTCCACGCACTGGACGACCATTTCCGCAGCGCGCCGTTCGAGCGCAACCTACCGGTCTTGATGGGCCTGATCGGGGTGTGGAACACCGATTTCCTCGATGCGGCAACCGTCGCAGTGCTGCCGTACGCGCAATACCTGAAGCGTTTTCCAGCCTACCTGCAGCAGTTGACGATGGAGAGCAATGGCAAACACGTCACCCTCGACGGGCAGCGCGTCGACTATCAAACCGGACCGATTTACTGGGGCGAACCGGGCACCAACGGCCAGCATTCGTTCTACCAGTTGATCCATCAGGGAACGCGTCTGATTCCCTGCGACTTCATCGGATTTTGTCGCACCCACAACGTGCTGGGCGAGCAGCACGATCTGCTGATGGCGAATCTGTTCGCGCAAAGCGAGGCGCTCGCGTTCGGCAAGACCGCCGAGCAGGTGCGCGCGGAAGGAACGCCGGAAAACCTCGTGCCGCATCGCGTGTTCGAAGGCAACCGTCCGAGTCACACGATCCTTGCCGAAGAGCTGACTCCGCATTCGCTGGGCGCGCTGGTCGCGTTGTACGAGCACAGCGTGTTTGTACAGGGCGCGATCTGGGACATCGATTCCTACGATCAATGGGGCGTGGAGCTTGGCAAGCAACTGGCCAGGCAGACTGCTGCGGAACTCGCCAGCGCATCCGAGCCACCACTGGCGCACGACAGTTCAACCAATGCGTTGATCCGCCGTTACCGAGCAAACAGGACGCCGCGCTGATGGCAACGAAGATCAGTCCACTCGCGGGGAAACCGGCGCAGGCGGCGCAGCTGGTTGATGTCGGCAAACTGGTGGATGCGTATTACGCCATCAAGCCCGATCCGGCCAACCCGGCGCAGCGCGTTGCATTCGGCACCTCGGGTCATCGCGGTTCATCATTCGATGGCAGCTTCAACGAGAATCATATTCTCGCGATCAGCCAAGCGGTGTGCGAATACCGTGCGCAACAAGTCATCGACGGTCCGCTGTTCATCGGTATCGATACGCATGCGCTGTCGGTGCCGGCGTTTGAGAGCGCACTCGAAGTTCTGGCCGCGAATGGCGTCGAGGTACGCATTTCCCGAGCTGGCGAGTTCACGCCGACGCCGGCGATCTCGCATGCGATCCTGGTGCATAACCGCGGGCGCAAGAGTGGACTCGCCGACGGTATCGTGGTGACGCCTTCGCATAATCCGCCCGACAACGGCGGCTTCAAATACAATCCGGTCAACGGTGGCCCGGCCGATACCGCGGTCACCGGCTGGATCGAGAAACGCGCCAACGCGTTGCTTGAAGCGGGCCTCAAGGATGTGCATCGCGTCTCATTTGATCAGGCACGCCGCGCGGCGACAACGCGCGAGCACGATTACCTTGGCCTGTATGTCGCCGACCTTCACAACGTGCTCGACTTCGATGCAATCCGCGCGTCGGGCATCCGCATGGGTGTCGATCCACTCGGTGGCGCAGGCGTCCATTACTGGGCGCGCATTGCGGAAAAATACAGTCTCGATCTTGCCGTGGTCAGCGAAGAGGTCGATCCACAGTTTGCTTTCATGACGCTCGACTGGGACGGCAAGATCCGCATGGATCCCTCGTCGCCGTACGCAATGCAGCGACTGATCGGACTCAAGGACAAGTACGACATCGCATTTGCCTGCGACACCGACCACGACCGCCACGGCATCGTTGCCCCCAGCGTCGGCCTGATGCCGCCCAACCACTATCTCAGCGTCGCGATCGATTACCTGTTCCAGCATCGCCCGCAGTGGAGCGCGCAGGCTGCGGTCGGCAAGACCGTAGTCAGCACGTCGATGATCGATCGCGTCAGTACACGCCTCGGGCGCAGACTTTACGAGGTGCCGGTCGGTTTCAAGTGGTTTGCCGATGGCCTGTTTGATGGCTCGCTCGGTTTCGGCTGCGAGGAAAGTGCGGGCGCGTCGTTCCTGCGTCGCGACGGCGGCGTGTGGACCACCGACAAGGACGGCATCGTGCCGGCCTTGTTGTCCGCGGAGATCAGCGCACGCAGCGGTCGCGATCCGGGTGAGTCGTACCGCGCGCTGTGCGGTGAATTTGGCGACATATTCGCCGATCGCCTCGAAGCCAAAGCGACGACTGCGCAGAAGAAGGCACTGGCGAAGTTGTCGCCGGCGCAGATCGCGACGCGCGAGCTTGCCGGCGACAAGATCACCGGCGTGCTCGACAAGGCGCCAGGAAACGACGCGTCAATTGGCGGCATCAAGGTGATTGCAGACAGCGGCTGGTTTGCGGCCCGCCCGTCTGGCACCGAGGACATCTACAAGATCTACGCCGAAAGTTTTCGCAGCAAGGAGCATCTGCACACGATTCTCGATGAGGCGCAGAAGATCGTCGACACCGCTCTCGCTGGCAAGTGAGGAGTTGCGTGCCAACCCTGACGCCCGATCTCCTGCGCAGGATGCACGCATGCTGGCGTGCGGCCAACTATCTCTCGGTAGGGCAAATCTATTTGCGCGCAAATCCGCTGCTGGAGGAAGCGCTGACGCTCGAACACATCAAGCCACGCCTGCTTGGGCACTGGGGAACCACGCCGGGTCTCAATTTCCTCTATGTGCATTTGAACCGGCTGATCAGCCAGCACGACCTCGACATGATCAACATCATCGGCCCCGGTCACGGTGGTCCGGGTCTGGTTGCAAGCACGTATCTTGAAGGCACGTACAGTGAAACCTACCCGGACATCACCCGCGATCGCGAAGGCATGCGAAAGCTGTTCCGGCAGTTCTCGTGGCCGTACGGGATTCCCAGTCATGTCGCACCGGAAACGCCGGGTTCCATCCACGAGGGCGGCGAACTGGGTTATTCGCTCACGCATGCCTACGGTGCGGCGTTCGACAATCCCGATCTGATCGTTGCCTGCATCATCGGCGACGGCGAAGCGGAAACCGGCGCGCTCGCGGCAAGCTGGCATTCGAACAAGTTCCTCAATCCGGCACGCGACGGCGCGGTGCTGCCGATCCTCCACCTCAACGGCTACAAGATCGCCAATCCCACCGTCCTCGCGCGCATTGGCCATGAGGAACTGGCCGAATTGCTGCGTGGTTACGGCTACGAGCCGTATTTCGTAGTCGGCGACGATCCGATGCTCGTGCACGAACAGCTCGCTACGACGCTCGATGCGATCCTCGTGACCATCCGTGCGATCCAGTCGGCGGCACGCGCTCCGGGTGCGCGAAGTCCTCCACCGCGTCCGCGCTGGCCAATGATCGTGTTTGAAACGCCCAAAGGCTGGACCGGTCCGAAATGTGTCGACGGGTTGCGAGTCGAAGGCACCTGGCGCGCGCATCAGGTTCCGATCGCCGAGTTCAAGAATCCCGAGCATATCCGTCAGCTCGAAGACTGGATGAAGAGCTACGCGCCGCGCGAGCTGTTCGACAAAAACGGCCGCTTCCACGAGGAATTCGCGCGGCTTGCACCGACAGGCACGAGGCGCATGGGCGCCAATCCGCATGCCAACGGTGGTTCGCTGCTGGTACCGCTGGTCATGCCGGATTTCCGCCGCTTTTCGGTGTCGATTTCCGCGCCGGGCAGCGTGAAGGCGGAGCCCACGCGCGTGCTCGGCACATTCCTCGCCGAGGTCATGCGCGCGAATCTGGCGAGCCGCAACTTCCGCCTGTTCGGCCCCGACGAAACCGCGTCCAACCGCCTCGGTGCGGTGATCGAGGTCACCGGCAAGGAATGGATGGCTGACATCGAAGTCGTCGACGTCGACCTGTGCGCCGACGGTCGCGTGATGGAAGTGCTGAGCGAACATCTGTGTGAAGGTTGGCTCGAAGGCTATCTGCTAACCGGACGCCATGGCCTGTTTTCGTGCTACGAAGCGTTCATCCACATCATCGATTCGATGTTCAACCAGCATGCGAAATGGTTGAAGGTCTGCCACCAGATCCCGTGGCGCAAGCCGATCGCCTCGCTCAATTACCTCCTCACGTCGCACGTCTGGCAGCAGGACCACAACGGGTTTTCGCATCAGGACCCGGGCTTCATCGATCACGTCGCAAACAAGAAATCCGACGTAGTGCGCATTTACCTCGCGCCGGATGCGAATTGCCTGCTGTCAGTGACCGACCATTGCTTGCGCAGCTGCAACTACATCAACCTGATCATCGCCGGAAAGGCGCCTGCATGGCAGTGGCTGGATATCGATGCGGCCGCGCGTCACTGCGCCGTCGGTGCGGGCATCTGGGACTGGGCCAGCAACGATGGCGGTGACGAACCGGATGTGGTGATGGCTTGCGCTGGGGACGTGCCGACGCTTGAGACGCTGGCCGCCGTCACGCTGCTGCGCGAATACGTGCCCGACATCCTTGTCCGCGTCGTCAACGTGGTCGATTTGATGGCTCTGCAGCCCCAGTCGGAGCATCCGCACGGCCTCGATGATGTCGCGTTCGACGCGATGTTCACGCGCGACCGGCCCATCGTGTTTGCGTTCCACGGCTATGCCGGGCTGATCCACCGGCTCACTTACCGGCGCCACAATCACGACAACCTGCATGTGCGCGGCTACAAGGAAGAGGGCACCACCACCACGCCGTTCGACATGGTGGTGTTGAACGACATGGATCGTTATCGGCTTGCGCTGGATGCGATTCGGCGGATTCCGCGGTTCAATCATCTGGTCGAGGAGGCAACCCGGCGTCATGACGCAACCATCGCGCGACACAAGGCCTGGGTCAGCGAACACGGCGAGGACATGCCCGAAGTGCGCGACTGGCGCTGGACAGAGGCGTCCGCATGATCTGCCCGCACTGCCGCCGCGAGACCCCGTCGAAAGGATGACATGAGCCCCACCCCGGACATGTCGGTGCTGGCCCTCAACGCGGGTTCGTCCTCGCTGAAATTCGGCGTTTATCGCGTCGGCGCGTGCGCGCATCAAAGGCTGCTTGGGGGCATGTCAGAAATCGTGGATGGGCAACACGGCGCCTTCAGCGTGACCGATGCCGAGGGCCGTGCGCTTGATGGCGGGGCGCAGCCGCCCGGCACGCCGCAAGCGGTTGTAGCGCGCATCGCCGACTTGCTGAGCGCGCACGGTTTGCCCGCGCCGGGCGCAATCGGCCATCGCATCGTGCATGGCGGCGCGCAGTGCCGTGATCACTCCCTGATCGATATCGCCGTCATGCAGCAGCTCGAAGCGGCCAAGGCGTTCGCCCCGTTGCACGTACCGCCCGCATTGGCGTTGATCCAGGCCGCACAAGAACGTTTTCCGGGTATCGCGCAAGTCGCCTGTCTCGACACGGCGTTTCATGCCAGCATGCCGGACCTCGCGCGCACGCTGCCGATCCCACGCGAGTTGCGCGAACGCGGCATCGAGCGCTACGGCTTCCACGGCTTGGCGTGCGAATCGATCGTGCGCCAGCTTGGTGACGCGGTGCCGCAACGGCTGCTGATCGCGCACCTGGGCAACGGCGCCAGCGTGACCGCGGTCGCCAACGGCCGCTCCATCGATACCAGCATGGGGTTGACTCCGAGTGGCGGCGTGATCATGAGTACGCGCTGCGGCGACATCGATCCGGGCGTACTCGCCTACGTCGTTCGCGAACTGGGCTACGACGCGACACAGCTCGAAGCGCTGATCGATCAGCGCGCGGGCCTGCGCGGGATTTCCGGAATCGGCGGCGACATGCGCCAGTTGCACGCGGCGGCTGAATCAAACCCCGATGCGCGACTGGCCATTGCGATGTTTTGCTACTCGGTGCGCAAGCAGATTGGCGCGATGGCCGCGGCGCTCGGCGGCGTCGACCTGCTGGTATTCAGCGGTGGTATCGGCGAAAACGATGCGGCCATCCGCAGCAACATCTGCGACGGCCTGGGCGCTCTGGGCATCGACGGGCCAGCCGAAACAGGCAAGCATGGGGAAGCCGGCCCAAAAGCGTCACTGACGCCGTCGACGCTGCACCGGTCGCACGGCGCGATACGGGTGATGCCAGCGGAAGAAGACGAACAGATCGTGCGACACACCTGGCAATTGGCAACGCATCCGCGCGCGCGTGGATCAGCAGTTGCAGACCGTTCAACCTTTTGACGAGGAAACCCTCATGTCCGACATACCCGACCAGCAATGCATCGACACACTCCGTTTCCTGTCGGTCGACATGGTGCAGAAAGCCGACAGCGGCCATCCCGGCCTGCCGCTCGGCGCGGCGCCGATGGCGTACGTGCTGTGGGACCGCTTCCTCAAATGCAATCCGCACAATCCCGCGTGGGTCGATCGCGACCGCTTTGTGCTCTCGGCCGGACACGGATCGGCCCTGCTCTACAGCCTGCTGTTCATGACCGGCTACGAACTTTCTCTCGACGACATCAAGCAGTTTCGTCAGTGGGGCAGCAAAACGCCGGGACACCCCGAACGAAAGCACACACCTGGCGTCGAAGTGACCACCGGCCCGCTCGGGCAGGGCTTTGCGAATGCGGTCGGCATGGCGATCGGTGAAGCGCAACTGGCGGCGCGCTACAATCGCGACGGGCATGCGATCGTCGACCATCACACCTACGTGCTTGCCAGCGACGGCGACCTGATGGAAGGCGTCGCCTCGGAAGCGGCATCGCTCGCCGGGCATCTCGGGCTGGGCAAACTGATCGTGCTTTACGACGACAACATGGTTACCCTCGCCGCCGGCACGCCGATCACGTTCACCGAGGATCGCGCGGCGCGTTTCGCCGCGTATGGCTGGCACACGACGACAGTCGAGGACGGCAACGATCTGGCCGCGATCGATGCTGCGCTGGCCGGTGCGCGCGCGCAGACCACGCGGCCTTCGCTGATCCTGGTGCGCACGCACATTGGCTTCGGTTCGCCGGAACAGGACAGTTTCAAGGCGCATGGTTCGCCGCTTGGCGAAGCGGATGTGAAGAAAACCAAGCAGAATCTCGGCTGGCCTATCGAGCCGCCGTTCCTGGTGCCCGAGGAAGCGCTCGCGCACATGCGCCAAGCGGTCGCACGTGGCGGCGCAGACGAGGCCGACTGGAACGCGCGCATGGCGGCGTATGCCAAGGCATTTCCCGATCTCGCAGTGGAACTGCAACGCAGTCTGCGCGGCGAACTGCCGCCGGGTTGGGATGCCGACATTCCGGTATTTCCGCCCGACCCCAAAGGCATCGCCACGCGCGAGGCGGGCGGCAAGGTGATGAATGCGATCGCGCCGAGATTGCCGGCCCTCACCGGCGGTTCGGCCGACCTCGATCCTTCAACCAAGACCGCGCTCAAGGGGCTGGGCGATTTCAATCCTCAACCGACTCCTGGCGAGGACGAGCAGGGCTCGGACGGCGGTGGCTGGAGTTACGCCGGTCGGAATCTGCATTTCGGCGTGCGCGAACACGCGATGGGTTCGATTGCCAACGGGCTGGCCGCTCACGGTGGTTTCATTCCGTTTGGTGCGACCTTCCTGATCTTCTCCGATTACATGCGCCCGACCCTGCGCCTCGCCGCTTTGATGGGCGTGCATGTGATCCATGTATTCACCCACGACAGCATCGCGGTCGGCGAAGACGGTCCCACGCACGAGCCGATCGAACAGATCGCGAGCCTGCGCGCGATTCCCAAGCTGACCATGCTGCGCCCCGGCGACGCGAACGAGACCGCCGTTGCGTGGCGCGTCGCAATCGAAACGCGCGATCGACCGGTGCTGTTCGCGTTGTCGCGTCAAGCGGTGCCGACGCTCGATCGCACGCGTTTTGCATCCGCCGAAGGCGTGCGCAAGGGCGCGTATGTGCTGAGCGACGCGAAGGACTCGAAACCCAAACTGATCCTGATTGCGAGTGGTTCGGAAGTCGGATTGATCGTCGCCGCGGCTGAGCGCCTGCAAGGCGAGGGTATCGCGGTACGCTGTGTGTCGATGCCCAGCTGGGACTTGTTCGACGCGCAGACGCAGGCGTATCGCGATTCGGTGCTGCCGCGCGATGTGACTGCGCGGCTTGCGGTCGAGGCGGGCAGCACGCAGGGCTGGCATCGCTATGTGGGCGATGGTGGCGATGTCATCGGGGTGGACAAATTCGGCGCGTCCGCACCGGGTGACGTGGTCCTGAGCGAATACGGGTTCACCGTTGACAACGTGTGCAAGCGCGCAAAGGCGTTGCTCTGAACCAAAGAGGAGCAATGAGGTATGAGCACCAAATTCAAGGTTGGCGATCACGTGCGCTGGAATTCCGAGGCGGGCCACGTCAGCGGCACGATCATCAAGGTGCATACGCGCGACTTCGACTACAAAGGCCATACGCATCGCGCCAGTGCCGAGGATCCGCAGTACGAGATCAAGAGCGACAAGAGCGAGCACATTGCTGCGCACAAGGGATCGGCGTTGAACAAGATCGGCTGAACGCTGCGGCCGTACGACATTGCGTCAGTCGGCCGGGCTTGGCGAGGGTGAGTGAAATCGGGCGCAATCCAATGACCGTCGCTGGCTCTCTCTACCCACTGCTGCCGCCAACGCTTGATTGGCAAGCGGCGAGGACCTATGTACTGGTTGGCAGGGCCATCGCGATCCGCGCGGCCCAGACACCGAGGTCTTGCGATGTCCACTACCCAACAGCCCGTGCCAATCCGCGTCGATTTCGTCTCCGACGTGTCGTGCCCATGGTGCGCAATCGGACTGAAAGCGCTGGAGCAGGCGATCGAGCGGCTGGGCGATGAAGTGGCCGTCGATCTGCATTTCCAGCCATTCGAACTTAATCCGCAAATGCCGCCGGACGGCCAGGACACGACCGAACACCTGGTGCAGAAATACGGCTCGACGCCGCAACAGCTTGCGCACAATCGCGAAGCGATCCGCTCGCGTGGCGCGCAACTTGGCTTCGTGTTCAACCAGCGCTCGCGCGTCTACAACACGTTCGACGCCCATCGCCTGCTGCATTGGGCTGCTCTTGAAGGACGCGAACAGGAACGCGCACTCAAGCATGGGTTGCTGCGCGCCTATTTCACCGACGATGCGGATGTGTCGTCGCACGATGTCCTTGCGCGCATCGTGGGGGAGACTGGCCTGGACGTCGGGCGCGCACAGCGGGTGCTAGCCTCGGACGAGTACGCCGACGACGTCCGCGCGCAGGAGCGTTTCTATACCGAGCGCGGTATTCACGCGGTTCCGGCGGTCATTCTCAATGATCGCGAGCTCGTTTCCGGCGGGCAGCCGGTGGAAATCTTCGAGCAGGCCTTGCGCCACGTCGCGCAAAACACGTGACTGTGTCGAGGCCGCATGGTCGCAAACAGGGGTAGCCTGCGCGTTTGCCGCCTCTGGGGCCATGTCGGCTGCGGCGACGAGTCATCCGGCACGAACGCGACGAAACACGTTCCGCTGACAGTGCATTCGGTTATGGCAGCTTCCAGCCCGCCGAGGATTGGGGTTGGTGCGACGTCGATGAACTGACGTTCGAACCGCTCCGCTGTACTCCGATGTACGCAAGGGCGACGATCAACGTAGAATCTGGATATTGCGACTGATTCCATGTTGCTCTGTCCGATGCGCTGAGACTTTTCGAGAAGTACGTTGCCGATGCTTCGCCGATACCGCCACCGTCGTCGCTGGATCGCTTTTGTCGCGGTCTTCGGCCTGCTGTTTCAGCAGCTCGCCATGGCGTCGTACGTCTGCCCGCATGCAACGGGCGCGACCCCGTCCGCTCTCGCAGGTTCGGCTTCGACCATCGGTGAGATGCCGCCATGCCATGGGCCGGCGGCGACGGATCAGGCCCGCTGCCATCAGCACTGTCACCCCGATGCCACCTCGGTCGATCACGCGCCGGCGCTGGTGGTGCCGCCTGCGATGCTGCCGGCGACAACCTGGCAACGCGGCTTCGCGCTCGCTCATGCATCGTTGGCCAGCGATTCCTCGAGCGAGTTGATCGCGCGTGCGGGCGCGCCTCCGCTGACCATCCAGTACTGCACGTTCCAGATCTAGGCTTCGACCGCGACGTTCGTGGCGCCGCGCAACGCGCGGCACGTTCGTGCCCATGGTCGGAGTTCTCATGTCTGCTTTCATTGATTTTGCACGCCGGGTTCCGGCTCGGACCCGTCGAATCCTTGCCGGATCTCTGGCTGCGTTGACTGTTGCAGCATCGCTGGCGGCAGCCAACGAACCAATACCTTTGACTCTGGACGAGGCGGTGCGCCTGGCCGAGCACGAGGCGCCCATCCTCGACGCCCGACGTGCTGCACTCAGCGCGGCCCGGAATGCCGTGCGTCCGGCCGGCCAATTGCCCGATCCGGTTCTGGTTGCGGGGATCGACAACCTGCCTGTCACCCGCGGCGATGCGTTCAGTCTCACCGACGATTTCATGACCATGCGCAAGGTCGGTGTGATGCAGGAATTTCCGCGTCGGGAAAAGAGGCGGTTGCGCACGGAACGCGCCGAAGCCGATGCTGCGCGCGAAAACGCGCGCCTGATCAACCAGCGTCTGGATGTGGACGAAGCCACCGCCCAAGCCTGGATCGCACGCATGAGCGCGGAACGTCGCCTCGCCTTGTTGCAGGCGCTGCAACCGCGCACCGACATGCAGATTGCTGCGGTCACGGCGCTGCTGGGTGCCAGTCGCGCCTCGGCCGCCGACGGCATTGCGGCGCATGCGCAAAAGGCGATGCTGCATGATCGCATCAGTGAGGCCGAGCGCGAACTTGCCGATGCGCTGGCGGATTTCGCGCGCTGGCTGCCAGACGCAGTCGATCGTCCGCTGGGTGCTGCGCCAGACTGGCTCGATCTGGGCGTGGAGCCCGATGCGTTGCTCGAAATGGCGACGCATCACCGCGAGCTGCTGGTCTACGCCGCCTCCGAGCAGGCCGCCAATGCGGATGTCGCACTGGCGCGCGCGGAAAAACATCCCGACTGGTCGGTCGAGTTCGACTACGCACAGCGCGGTCCGCGCTATTCGAACATGATCTCTTTCGACGTTCGTGTGCCCTTGCCGCTGTTCGCGCGCAATCGGCAGGATGCAACGATTGCGGCGAAGGAAGCGACCGTGGTGCAGATCGAGGCGGAACGCGAAGATGCGCTGCGCATGCACAAGGCCGAACTGCGAAAAAACCTGGCCGCGTGGCATAGCGCGGGAGAGCGCGTGCACCGTTACGAGGGTGAATTGCTGCCGCTGGCCGACGATCGCGCCGCGGCGGCGTTGGCCGCCTATCGCGGCGGCAGCGGCAATCTGCAGGCATCGCTCGGCGCGCTCGACAACGTGATCGAGCAACGTATCGCGTACACCGAGTTGCTCAGAACATTGGCCAGCGCGTGGGCCACGCTCCATTTTGCCTACCCGAAGGAGCACTGACATGGGTCGCTTTACTCTCTCTCTGGGCGTACTGGCAGCGTTTGCCTCGGGCGTCGCGGTTACGTGGTTGGTCATGCATCGCGGCGCGTCCGAGCGCGACGCACCGCCGTCGTCCGCCGTGCTCGTCGGTGAAAAAAAAGTGTTGTACTGGTTTGACCCGATGCAGCCGCAGCAGCATTTCGACCATCCCGGCAAGTCGCCGTACATGGACATGCAACTGGTGCCGAAATACGCCAATGCGACTGCGGGCGACAGCGGCACGCTGCGCATCGATCCACGCGATGTACAGAATCTGGGCGTGCGCACGGCCCGCGCAACGCGAGGAACATTGGCCTCCACGCTACGCGCGACCGGCACCCTTGCGTTCGATGAGCGCGCGGTGGCAGTTGTGCAAAGCCGCGTGCCGGGCATCGTCGAGAAAGTTTTCGTACGCGAGCCGCTCGCTCACGTGAAACAGGGTGAGGCGCTGCTCAGCGTGACTGCGCCGGACTGGACTGCGGCACAGGCGGAATATCTGTCGCTGCGGCATGCGCGGGCGAGCGGTCTTGGTGATCTGCGCGATGCCGCGCGCCAGAGGCTTGTCCTGCTCGGCATGAGCGAGGCGCAGATCCACAGCGTCGATCGCAGCGGCCGGGCGCAGACACTCATCACGATCAGCGCACCACGCGCCGGCGTGATCGGCGAACTGGCTGTGCGCGAAGGCGCGACGGTGGCGGCGGGCGCGCCACTGATGACGATCAACGGTCTCGACACGATATGGATGAATGCGGCGATTCCCGAAGCGCGGGTGGGGCGCGTCCGCGTTGGCGCAGTAGTGAAAGCCGAGCTGCCCGCGTTTCCAGGCGAGACGTTTGACGGCACGATCGATGCGTTGCTGCCGGCGGTCGACGCGACGACCCGTACCTTGACTGCACGCATCGTCTTGGCCAACCCCACAGGTCGGCTTGCGCCCGGCATGTTCGCGCGCGTTGAGATCGCTTCCGCGAACGCGTCCGATACCGTGCTCATACCGAGTGAGGCGGTGATCGCAACCGGCACGCGCAATGTGGTGATCGTCGATGAGGGTGATGGACGCTTCGGCGTACGGCAGGTGCGCATTGGCGACGAGTCCGGCGCGCAGACCGCCATTCTCGAAGGCGTCGATGCCGGCGACAACGTGGTGTTGTCAGGTCAGTTCCTGATCGATTCGGAAGCAAGTCTGAGCGGCACCCTGGCGCGGCTCGAAGGCGGCCATGACGAAAAGGCACAAACAGCACCGGCCGCGCCGCCCGCGCACGCGGAAAAGCAATGATTGCACGTCTCATCCGCTGGTCGATCGGTAACCGCTTTCTGGTGTTGCTGGCGTCGGTGTTTCTCGCCGCGTGGGGCGTTTACGCGTTGCGTCAGACGCCGGTGGATGCCTTGCCCGATCTGTCCGATGTGCAGGTCATCGTGCGCACGAGCTGGGCCGGCCAGTCGCCGCAGATCGTCGAGGATCAGATCACGTACCCGATGTCGGCAACGATGCTGTCGGTTCCCGGCGCCAAGAGCGTGCGCGGCTATTCGTTCTTCGGCGATTCTTATGTCTATGTGCTGTTCGAGGACGGCACCGACTTGTACTGGGCGCGATCGCGCGTTCTTGAATACCTCAACCAGATCCAGTCGCGGCTACCCGCCGCGGCGCGCACTGCGCTTGGTCCGGACGCAACCGGCGTCGGCTGGATCTACGAGTACGCCCTGGTCGATCGCAGCGGCCAGCACGATCTGTCCGAGTTGCGCGCGTTGCAGGACTGGTTCCTGCGTTACGAATTGAAGAGTGTGCCGGGTGTGGCCGAAGTCGCGAGCGTCGGCGGCATGGTGCGTGAATACCAGATCGTGCTCGATCCAGATTTGTTGCGCGCGTATGCGGTGACGCAGGCCCAGGTTATCGATGCCGTGCAGCGCGCCAACGCTGAAGTTGGCGGCTCCGTGCTGGAACTGGCTGAAGCGGAATACATGGTGCGCGCGAGCGGCTACCTGAAATCGCTGGACGATTTCCGCGCGATTCCTATTCGTACCGGCGCCGGCGGCGTGCCCGTACTGTTGTCGGATCTGGCCCGCATCCAGCTCGGTCCGGCCATGCGACGAGGCATTGCCGACCTCGACGGCGAAGGCGAAGTGGTTGGCGGCGTGATCGTGATGCGATCGGGCAAGAACGCGCAAGCCACGATTGCCGCCGTCAAGGCGAAACTTGCAAGCGTGCGCGGAAGTCTCCCAACTGGCGTCGAGGTGGTCGAGACCTATGACCGGTCGCAGCTCATCGGGCGCGCCATCGACAACCTGAGCGGAAAATTGCTGGAGGAATTTCTGGTTGTCGCGCTGGTGTGCGCGCTATTCCTGTTTCATCTGCGCTCGGCTCTGGTCGCGATTGTGGCGTTGCCGCTGGGGGTGCTGATCGCGTTCATCGTGATGCGAGCGCAGGGCATCAACGCCAACATCATGTCGCTCGGCGGCATCGCGATTGCGATTGGCGCAATGGTCGATGCGGCGATCGTGATGATCGAGAATGCGCACAAGCACCTGGAGGCATGGCAACACGCGCATCCGCACGAAATTCTCTCCGGCGAGCAGCGCTGGCGCCTGATCACCGATGCGGCAGTCGAAGTGGGGCCTGCGCTGTTCTTCAGTCTGCTCGTGATCACATTGTCATTCGTGCCGGTGTTCACCCTCGAAGCGCAGGAGGGACGCCTGTTCGCGCCTCTCGCCTTTACCAAAACCTATGCGATGGCGGCGGCTGCGGGCCTTTCGGTGACCCTCGTGCCGGTGCTGATGGGCTACTGGATTCGCGGACGCATTCCCGAGGAGCGCGCCAATCCGCTCTCGCGCGGACTGATCGCGGTGTATCGCCCATCCCTCGACGCGGTGCTGCGCCATCCAAAAACGACCTTGATCGTTGCCGCGCTGCTGCTGCTGGCGACCGCGTGGCCGATCAGTCGGCTTGGCGGTGAATTCCTGCCGCCGCTCGATGAAGGGGACGTTTTGTACATGCCGACCGCGCTGCCCGGTCTGTCTGCGGGTAAAGCGGCGCAGATAGTGCAGCAGACAGACAAGATGATCCGCTCGGTGCCCGAGGTCGCGAGCGTGTTCGGCAAGATCGGTCGCGCCGAAACGGCTACCGATCCGGCTCCGCTCGAAATGATGGAAACCACGGTGCGTTTCAAGCCGCAGGAGCAGTGGCGACCCGGCATGACCCGGGAAAAGTTGCTCGCTGAACTCGACCGCACCGTGCATCTTCCCGGACTGACCAACCTGTGGGTGCCGCCAATCCGCAATCGCCTCGACATGCTCGCGACTGGCATCAAGAGTCCGATCGGCATCAAGGTGCAAGGCAACGATCTGGCCACCATCGACAAGGTTGCGGCCGAAATCGAACGTGTCGCGAAAACGGTGCCGGGCGTCACCTCGGCGCTGGCCGAACGTCTCACTGGTGGCCGCTATGTCGATGTCGATATCGATCGTGCCGCCGCCGCGCGTTACGGCCTCAATATTGCCGATGTGCAAGGCATCGTTGCAGCCGCCATTGGCGGCGAGTCGATCGGCGAAGTCGTCGACGGACGTCGCCGTTTCCCGATCAGCGTGCGCTATCCGCGCGAGTTGCGCGACAACGTGCAGAAACTGCGGGAGCTGCCGCTACAGACCGCCGCTGGCGCGCAGATTGCGCTTGGCAGCGTCGCCCATATCGGCATCAGTGATGGGCCGCCAATGATAAAGAGCGAAAACGGCCGTCTGTCGGGCTGGATCTATGTCGACCTCAACGGTCGCGATCTGACCTCGGCGGTGCGCGACCTGCGCGAGCGGATCGCGCGTGATGTCGTGCTGCCGCCGGGTATTTCCGTCGCGTGGTCCGGTCAGTTCGAATATCTCGAACACGCACTGGCAAAACTGCGTGTGGTCATTCCGGCGACGCTGGTCATCATCTTCGTGCTGCTGTTTCTCACCTTCGGACGCCTGGACGAGGCAGCCTTGATCCTCGTGACACTCCCGTTCGCCTTGATCGGCGGATTCTGGTTCATCTACCTGCTCGGCTATGCGATGTCGGTGGCGACGGTGGTGGGTTTCATCGCGCTCGCCGGCGTATCAGCCGAGTTCGGCGTAATCATGCTGCTGTATCTGAAACACGCGTGGCAGCGGCGTCTGGACGCCGGCGGCGAATCCCCAACTTCGGTCGCGCTTGACGCAGCAATCCGGGAAGGTGCGGTACAGCGCGTGCGGCCCAAGGCGATGACGGTTGCGGTCATCGTTGCGGGCCTGCTGCCGATCATGCTCGGTCACGGCTCCGGGTCTGAAATCATGCAGCGCATTGCGGCGCCAATGGTCGGCGGCATGTTGACCGCGCCGCTGCTGTCAATGCTCGTAATCCCGGTGCTTTATCGCGTCCTGCGCGAGCGTGAAATCCGACGCCGGCTATCGTGACGCGTGCGTGGATCGGTAGCTCGCGTTGGATTGCGGCAAGCCTTGCGCAGCTTTGCCGATACGAGATTTCGGTGCTCATTCGTTCTTGATCGGATGACCGCCAAACTCGTTGCGCATCGACGCCAGCAACTTGTCCGCGAACGAGTCGCTGTCGCGCGAACGCAGACGTTCGATCAGTGAAGCGGTAATCACGGGCGCGGGTACGTCGAGGTCGATTGCTTCGCTCACCGTCCAGCGTCCTTCTCCGGAATCTGCGACAAAGGGTGCGATTCCATCGAGGGTCGGGTTCTTTCCCAGCGCATCGGCGGTGAGGTCCAGCAGCCACGAGCGCACCACGCTGCCGTAGCGCCAGATCTGCGCTACCTGGTGCAGATCGAGCTTGAAATCCTTCTTGTGCTCGAGAATGGAGAAGCCTTCGGCATAAGCTTGCATCAATCCGTACTCGATGCCGTTGTGGACCATCTTGGTGAAGTGGCCGGAGCCGACCGGGCCGACATGGCCCCAGCCCTTGTCCTTGCCGGGAGCCAGCGTTTCGAAGATCGGACGCAGGCGTTCGACCACCGCATCGTCGCCGCCGATCATCATGCTGTAGCCCTCGGCCAGACCCCACACGCCGCCGCTGGTGCCGCAGTCGACATAGTGAATGCTCTTGTCGGCGCCGAGTTTTGCGCGACTGAGCGTGTCCTTGTAGTTGGAATTGCCGCCGTCGACGATGGTGTCCCCGGACGACAGCAGGGTGAGGAGATCGGCGACCGTGCCGTCGGTGATTTTGCCGGACGGCACCATCATCCACAGCGTGCGTGGCGCCTGAAGTTTTCCGACCAACGCGGCAAGGGTGGGGGCCGATTCCGCACCGTTGTCCTCGATCGACTTGCGCGCTTCGGGTTTGGGATCGAATCCGATGATGCGATGGCCGCCGCGCACAAGCCGTTGCGTCATGTTGGCGCCCATGCGCCCAAGACCAATGATGCCCATGTCCATGATTGTCCACTCCAATAGGTTAAGGAAAAACGTGCGCAGACGTTTTCTGCACGACGCCTTGATGCGTGGAGATCGCCGCAGTTACAGCCAGCCGCCGTTGAAACCGGCACGGCGCAAACCACTAACGATGTAAGGGCAACCACGCATCAGGCGCCATACGGTTCCATCGAGATGGTTTTCTATCATCAACACGGTCGGACCCAGATTCAGTCCGTAGTGCCAAGGCGATACCCAGCCGGCCGCCGAATCGGGATTGCCATCGTAGGTCGGATTGAAGGTGGCTTTGAAGCCGTATCGATGCTGATCGTGCAACTGCAGCGTATGCGTGCAATGGTGAATCGCCGGCAACACGATCTCCGGTGCAAACGGCAACGATGCGACCACCGCCCACGGGGCGAGCGTGCCGTCATCAATCCCAAGCGGAGCGCCGCGACCTTCGTAGTCGTAGAAATAGCGCTCGATACCGTCGATGCGGCGCTTGTCCGGACCCGGACCGTCACTGGCGGTAATGCCCCACGAGCGTTCGCCATAACCCTTGAATCCGAGCGGATTGTCGATCGCGTAACGCTGCTGCACGAGCGTCGCGCGGCGGCTGTTCTCGAAATAATCGATGCCCTTGCCACGCATGAACTCGTCCTGGATACCGCGAAAATCGATCCACGCGTGAGAGAGCTGATGGGTGAACAGCGGTGCGCAGTAGAGGTAATCGATATCGTAAAGGCGCTTCCATTCGTAAGTGGAGGCCCACGCGGCGTAGGCGTTGGGCAGTAACGCATGAGTCGGCGATCCGAGCGCCAGCACATACATCAGCAGGCCTTCGTCATAGCCTTGCCAGCGATGCGGGATAAACCCGCTTTCGGGATGCCAGCCGTGACCGATGGTGCCATCGGCGGCCTGCGCCCATCTCCAGTCCGCGCGGCAATAGAGCGCATCGGCACTCTCGCGGATCTCGCGTTGATCGGGCGTATCGGCCCGAAAATATGCCGCCACGGCGAGCATGCCGGCGAGCAGGAAAGCGCTGTCGACCGTCGACAATTCCGACTGCCATGCGCGGCGCCCGGTCTGCATGTCGAGAAAGTGATAGTAGAACCCGCGATAGCCGGTGGCGTCCGCTTCTTCGCCCTGCGCGCTGTCGCGGAAGAAGCGCAAGGTCGCCAGCGTCCGCGCGATGGCTGCGTCTTCGCTCATCCAGCCGCTTTCGACCGCAACCGGATAACAGGTCAACGCCAGTCCGGTTGCTGCAATGCTCGCGGGCCAGTTCGGCGCCGTCTTGTCGACGATCAGGCCATTTTGCGGATTGGCTTCGTGGTTGAAATACGCGAACGCCCGGCGCTGCAGGCGGCGCAATTCCGACGTATCCGAAACCTGTGCGCGCATTGTGAGAGTCCTTTGAGTCGATCAGGTAACTTCGTGCCGCGATGCCGATTCCATTGTGCAACGCATGCGTTTTTCAGTCACGCGGCGACCGGCGGCCCCGCAGCATCAGCCACGCCGCACCGACCGCGGCGCATGCGATGACGACTCCACTCCAGCCCCAAAGGTTCGCCCGCGCGATGTCGAACGCCATTGCCGGATCGATCTGGCGGAATGCGTCCCGCATCGGCAATCCGAGCAGGGAAGCCACTTGCGCAACGGCTTGCAGGTAGAACGCGTATGCGGCGGCGAGCGCGACGCAGACGACCGCAATCGCCGCGCCGACCGGTCGCTGTGCGTAGCCGTGTTTGCGCAACACCCACGCGATCAGTGCGGCGACGATGAAGGCAAATGGCGCCAGCGGCCCGCGGCTGTACAGCGATAGCAGGCACCAGACAGCGCCGGCCGCAAGCGCGCACATCAAGGCCGTCGCGATGCCGAGCGCATGGTTGCCGGCAGAGGTGGAGCGAGGTTTGGCGACTGACGACATGCGGATGATTCCGGCGGAGCTACCACGAGCGATGATAACGGTGATCGCTGCATGGCATGCAAAACTGCGCTGCGCGTAGATGAAAAGCAGTTCCTCCGGCAGGTTCACCGCCGTGGCCTCGCACGTTGATGAAAGCTAGGCTGGCTATTGGATTGCGTCGTTTTCGCCCAACATCCACGCCTGCGCAAAGTGGCGAAAGCCGACATGCGGGTAATAGTTTTCAGCCGCAGGTGCGGCGAGCAGCAACAGCTTTGCCCGCGGTGCGGCGGCCTGGGTCTGCCGGATCAATTCCTTGCCGATGCCTTGTCGCTGATGCGATGCGCGCACCGCGAGGTCGGCCAGATAGGTCGTCCACACAAAATCAGTCACGCAGCGCGAGATGCCAACGAGCACTTCGCCGTCCCATGCGCTGACGATCAGGTTTGCATTGTCGAGCATGGCCGCGAAACGATCTTCGTCATCGATTGGGCGGCGCTCGCCGAGGGTGGATGCGCGATAAAGATCGCGTGCTTGCGCCAGGCCGGGTGGGTCATCGTTGCGATAGGCGATCACCGTGCTGCCCCCTTGTTTTCAAGTAGCGCACGCACCGATGCGGGCAATGGTGCATCCAACGCGAGATCGTGCGCGGGTTCGGCAGACCCATAGAGCGTGCGTTGCGGTATCACGCCAGCCCAGTGCGACAACCCCAGATCGGCCGCGTCATCCTTGACGTCACCGCTGCGGATTTTCGCGCTGGCATCCTCGATCGCGAAACGCAGCACGTGAGTGGCAGCCAGTTCGGTGCGGTCGGCCGGGCGCGATTCGCTGGCGCGCCCGGGAATCAATG